>NZ_JBHEZX010000006.1:0-476670 GCF_042511045.1 Streptacidiphilus alkalitolerans | reverse complement strand
AAAGCGAGAAACGGGTGCGAGCGGCGTAATAAAGGCACCTCGACTCTTGGCACCCGTTTCGCAGCAGGCCCCAGAGCGACTACCCCGACCCGGCCCGCCCCCGACCCCGCGCACCAACCCGCGCCGCAGGCAAAGGCAAAGCCACCGCTGACGCGGATCCGCGCTGCCGCGCGGACAAGGACGCAGACCCGCCGCACCGCCCTCGCCGTAGCGCTAGCTACCCTCGCGCTACTGAGTGCGACCGCGCTGATGGGGACCTCCGGCTGGCTGATCGACCGGGCCTCCCAGCAGCCGCCAGTGCTCTACCTGATGGTGGCCGTCACGTCCGTCAGGACCTTCGGGACGGCGCGCAGCGCGCTCCGCTACGCCGAGCGGCTGGTCAGCCATGACACGGTGTTCCGCTCCCTCGGGAGTCTCCGGTCGACGGTCTACCGAAGGCTGGAGCGTCTCGCTCCGACCGCGACGGCCGCCCGCCTCCGCGGGGACCTGCTGTCCCGGCTGGTCACCGACGTGGACGCGGTGCAGGACTACATGCTCCGGTTCCGGCTGCCGGCCCTCGCCGCCGCGCTCTCGGGCCTGCTCACCGTCGCGGTGATGACGTGGATCCTCCCCCTCGCCGGGGTGATCCTCGCAGCAGGGCTGCTTCTCGCCGGTGTCGCTGTTCCCGCACTCACCGTGCGGCTCTCGGCCCGTGCCGAGAACAGCCAGGCCGGGACGAAGGGCCAACTCGCCGCCGAGACGGTGGCGGTCCTGGACGGCGCCGCCGAACTGACCGTCAGCGGCGCGCTGCCGAGGCGCCTCGCACAGCTCAGGGCCACCGACGCACGGCTGACGGCGTTGTCCCGGCGATCCGCCGGCGGAGCCGGCGCCGGTACCGGATTGGGCACTGCCCTGACCGGGCTGACCGCCACGGCCTGTGCCCTCGTGGGGACCCAGGGCCGGGTCGACGGCGTGTTCCTCGCGGTGCTGGTGCTGACGCCGTTGGCCGCGTTCGAGGCGGTCACCGCGATGCCCGTGGCGGTGCAGTTCCGCCGCCGCAGCGCCCGCTCCGCGGCTCGCGTACTGGAGTTGGTGGATACTCCGGACCCGGTGCTGGATCCCTCGGAACCCGCGGAGCTCCCCGCGGACCCGCTGCCGCTGCGGGTGCGGAACCTGGGGGCGACCTGGCCCGGTCGGGACACCCCGGCGTTGCGCGACGTCAGTCTGACCCTCTCGGCGGGGCGGCGCCTCGCGGTGGTGGGGCCGAGCGGTTCGGGCAAGACCACGCTGGCGAACGTGCTGCTGCGGTTCCTGGAGCCGTCCTCGGGGAGCATCACCCTGAACGGCGCCGACGTGACCACCTTGGACGGCGACGCCACGCGAACGGCTGTGGGGACGTGTGCCCAGGATGCCTATGTCTTCGACAGTTCGCTGCGGGAGAACCTCCGGCTGGCCCGTCCGGGCTGCGACGACGCCGACCTCTCGGCGGCCCTGGCCGCCGCGCGGCTGGACCTGGACCTGGACACCATGGTCGGCGAGCACGGCGCCCGGCTGTCCGGCGGCCAGCGCCAGCGCCTCGCGTTGGCGCGGGCGCTGCTCGCGGACTTCGCGGTGCTGATCCTGGACGAGCCCGCCGAGCATCTGGACCTGCCGACGGCGGACGCGTTGACCGCGGACCTGCTGGCCGCGACGGAGGGCCGGACCACGCTGCTGATCACCCATCGGCTGGCCGGATTGGACGCGGTGGACGAGATCCTGGTGCTGGACGGGGGCCGGGTGGTGCAGCGCGGTGGCTGGCAGGAGCTCATCGACGGGGAGGGTCCGCTGCGGACCATGTGGGAGCGGGAGCGGGAGGCGGACGCGCTGCTGGTCTAACTCGGCTTTCGGTGCAAACCGGCGCAACTTAGGCTCGGTGTTATGACCACCCCCGAGCCGCCGCGTCCGACGCTGGGCCTGGACGCCCTGGTCACCGAGGTGTCCGAGCGGCTGCACGCGGTGGCCGCGGTCAATGACCGGATGCGGGAGCTGCTGGAGGCGGTGGTCGCCGTCAGCTCGGGTCTTGACCTGCATGCCACGCTGCAGCGCATCGCGGCTGCGGCGGCGGACCTGGGGGACGCGAAGTACGCCGCGGTGGGGGTGCTGGCGCAGCACGGGCGGGGGTTGGCCGACTTCATCCAGGTGGGGCTGACCGAGGAGGAGGTCGCCGCGATCGGGGACCTCCCGGTCGGCAAGGGGATCCTCGGGGCGATCATCGAGGACCCCCGGCCGTTGCGGCTGGACGATCTGACGGTGGATCCGCGTGCGGCCGGGGTGCCGCCGAACCATCCGGTGATGCGGTCGTTCCTGAGCGTGCCGATCCGGGTGCGGGACGAGGTGTTCGGGAATCTGTACGTCACCGAGAAGCGGGGCCCTGCCACGTTCACGGCGGAGGACCAGCAGGTGATGGAGGCGTTGGCGGCGGCGGCGGGGGTGGCCATCGAGAACGCCAGGCTGTACGAGGAGGGCCGGCGCAGGGAGCGCTGGATCGCGGGCGCGGGCGAGGTCACCACGGCCATGCTGACCTCGGACGACGCCCATGCCGCGCTGTCGATCGCGGCGGAGCAGGTGCGGGATCTGGCCGGGGCCGCGCTGGGCATGATCCTGCTGCCGACCGGTGACGGCGGCCTGCGGGTCTCGCACGCGGTGGGGCGGGCGGCGGAGTTCGTCAGCGGGGAGTACGTGCCGGCCAACGACCAGGTGGCGCGGCTGCTGCAGGGGGACAGCGTGATCATCGAGGACATGGGCGGCGACGGGCGGACCGCTTCGTGGATCGCCCGGGCCTTCGGTCCCAGCATGGCGCTGCCGATGAAGAGCGCCGGGCGGATCCTGGGCGCGGTCGCGGCCTGGCGGGAGTCGGGGAAGCCGTCCTTCACCGAGGCCGAGCGGGAGTTGGCCGAGGCGTTCGCCTCGCAGGCGGCCCTGGCGCTGCGGCTCGCGGAGGGGCAGCGGGACCAGCAGCGGCTGGCGGTCTACCAGGACCGCGACCGGATCGCCCGGGATCTGCACGACCTGGTGATCCAGCGGCTGTTCGCCACCGGAATGATGATGGAGAGTGCGGCCCGGCAGGCTCAGGCCCACGAGGTGAGGGCCCGGATCAGCGGCGCGGTGGACGAGTTGGACGCCACGATCCAGGAGGTCCGCACGACGATTTACGCTCTGCAGCACGACGACACTCCGGACGGTGGGGGTGATGTGCGGAGCAAGGTGCTGAGGGAGGTGTCGCAGGCGGCGGGGCCGCTGGGGTTCAAGCCGTCGGTGGTGTTCAGCGGCCCGGTCGACTCGATGGTGGGGGAGGGTCTCGGCCGGCATCTGCTGGCCGCGCTGCGGGAGGCGCTGTCGAACGCGGCGCGGCATGCCCGGGCGACGGCGGTGGCGGTGGTGGTGGACACCACGGCGCATATCGCCGAGTCGGGGCGGCCGACCATGGCCCGCAGCGCCTTGCTGCGCCCGGAGGACGATCTGGAGCGGGCGCTGCGGGAGGCGGGCGCGGGCCGTCCGGCTGTGCTGCTGACGGTGACCGACGACGGGGTCGGCATCCCGGCCGAGGGCCGGCGCAGCGGGCTGCGCAATCTCGCCGAGCGGGCGGCCTCGCTGGGCGGCACGGCCTGGCACGGTCCCGGCCCGGACGGCCGGGGCACCACGGTGTCCTGGACCGCGCTGCTATAGGGCGGCGACCAGGGATTCGATGACGGCGGCGACGCCGTCCTGGTCATGGTCGCCGGCCCGGAGCGTGGTGGCGGCGAGGACCTCGGGGTGGGCGTTGGCGACCGCGTAGGCACGGCCCGCCCAGGCCAGCATCGGCAGGTCGTTGGGCATGTCGCCGAAGGCCACCACCTGGTCGGCGGTGATGCCGCGCTCCGCGCACCAGCGGGCGAGGGTGGTGGCCTTGCTCACTCCCAGTGCGCTGATCTCCAGCATCGGGCTGGAGCGGGTGATCTCGGCGAGGCCGCCGGCGGCTCGGCAGGCCCGCCGCAGCAGCTCGTCCGGGTCCAGGGCGGACAGTTTGACCAGCATCTTGAACACCGTGTCGGCGTCGGCGGTGGCGAGGAACTCCTCGGCGGTGGCGATCCGGCTGACGTCCGTCGACTCCCAGGGCGCGGAGCCGAAGCCGCGCTCCTGGGAGAAGCCGAGCGGGTACTCGAAGGCGAAGGTGGCTCCGGGGAGCTCCGCCCGCAGCGCGGTGACCAGGGCGAGCGAGTCCTCGGCGCGCAGCGGGAAGGACTCCACCAGCTCCTTGCGGCGCACGTCGTAGACGGCGCCGCCGTTGGAGCAGATCGCCACCCCGTGCCGGCCGATGTGGTCGGTCAGCGACTCCATCCAGCGGGGTGGGCGGCCGGTCACGAAGACGATGGAGATCCCGGCCGCCTCGGCGAGCGTCAGCGCGGCCTGGGTCCGGGCGGACACGGTGCCGTCGCTGCGGAGCAGGGTGCCGTCGAGGTCGGTGGCGATCAGGCGAGGATGAGTCACTTGACCATCCTCGCTCACCCGGGCGCCGTGACGCCGCGGAGATCCGTCAGACACCCCCCCAGCTGCTCGGGTGTCTGCTCCTCGATCACCTTGGGCACCTCGCGGAGGGCGAAGAGCGTCGCCACGGCTCCGGCGGCGCAGATCGCCGCGCCCATCAGGGTGCTCAGGTGCAGGCCGTGGACGAAGGCGTCCTGGGCGGTGCGCAGCAGTTCGGGGCCCTGCGGGGCGGGCAGGGCCCGGCCCGCGGCCGCGGCGCCGCCGATGTTCTGGTGCGCGGCTGCCGCGACGCTGCTGGTCAGACCGGACGGCAGGTGCAGTGCGCCGCGGTAGCCGCCGGCCAGGATGCTGCCGAGGACCGCGATGCCGAGGCCGCCGCCGAGCTCCATCGCGGTCTCGCCGATGGCCGCGGCGCCGCCGGCCCGCTCCTTGGGGGCGGTGGCCATCATGGTGTCCATGGTCACGCCGAAGACGAAGCCCATGCCTGTGCCGTTGACCAGGATGATCGGGGCCATCACCCAGTAGCCGGTGCTGACGCCGATGGTGCTCATCCCGACCATGCTGACGGCCATCAGGCCGAGGCCGAGCGCGGTGGTGCGGGCCCGTCCGAGCCGGTTGATCATCGCGGCGCAGGACGGGCCGCCGATCATCGCGCCCAGCGGTCCGGCCAGGGTGGCCAGCCCGGCTGTCATCGGGGACCAGCCGCGGACGTCCTGGAAGTACTGGGAGAAGGCCAGGGCCAGGGCGGAGACCGAGACGATGGTGACCAGGTTGGCGCCGACCGAGCCCGCGAACGCCCGGTTGCGGAGCAGCGGCAGGTCGATCAACGGGTTGGCGATCCGGCTCTGGCGGAGGCCGAAGGCCAGCAGGGCGACCGCGCCGACCGCGGCGGCGGTGAGCACCTTGGTCTGCTCGAAGCCGTCGTGGGCGCCGGTCTGGATGGCGTAGACCGCGCCGAACAGGCCGACCACGGAGAGCAGCAGGCTCGGCAGGTCCAGTCGGCGCGGATCGGGGTCGCTGGACTCGATCAGCAGGGCCGCGCCGCTGACGATCAGCAGCAGCATCACCGGGACGTTGATCAGGAACACCGAGCCCCACCAGAAGTGGTCAAGCAGCGCCCCGCCGATCAGCGGGCCCAGCGCGAACCCGGCGGCGGCGACCCCGCCGGAGATCCCCATGGCGAGGGTGCGCTCCTTGGCGTCGGTGAAGGTCGAGCGGATGAGGGAGGCGGTGGACGGCATGACGGTGGCCCCGGCGATGCCCTGCAGCACCCGGCCGACGATCAGCAGGTCGGGGTTGCCGGCGTAGGCGGTGAGCAGCGAGGCCAGTCCGAAGCAGGTCGCGCCGATCAGCAGCAGGCGCTTGCGGCCGATCCGGTCGCCGAGGCCGCCCATCACGACGAGCAGGCTGGCCAGGGCGAAGCTGTAGGCGTCGGCGATCCACAGGATCTGGGTGGCCGAGGGGTCCATCTCGCGCACCAGGTTCGGGATGGCGAGGTTCAGGACGGAGTTGTCGATGCCGAGGAGCAGCGCGGCCGTGGTGCAGATCGCCAGCGTGCCCCACTTACGGGCCGGGGAAGAGGTCATGCCGGTACCCTCGCGGCCCCCGCTGACCAACCCCTGACCAACCGCTGACCGTTTTTTCGGGGGCGCGGGGAACTGCGCGGACAACCCGCCGCTCAGCGTCTCTGCGCTTCCTCCGTCAACGATGCAACCGCCTCGGCCAGGGCGACCCCTCCCAGCCGCAGCCCCCGCGCCACCTCGCGCAGCCAGTTCTCGTGTTCCGGCCGCTCCAATCCCGCCAGCTCCGCGAGTACGTCCGCGGCGTCGGCGAGGACCGGCAGGTTGCGTCCGTCCGTGCCGCGCGGCAGCGCCTGGCGGACGAACTCCCGCGCGGCCGCGGTGTCCCCCTCGGCGGCGGCGATGCGGGTCAGTTCGAGCAGGACCGAGACGCGGAGCCAGTCGCCGCCGAACCAGCCCGGCGGCTGTGCCACGAGCAGGGGTGCGCACAGGTCGCGGGCGGTGCCGAGGTCCCCGCGCAGCCGGGCGATCGCGGCCTGGCAGAGCCGTGCCCGGACCAGGTTGTCGACCGCGCCGACGTGCCGGTACAGCAGGTCGGCCTGGTGGCAGTCGGCCTCGGCGGCGTCCAGGTGGCCGCTGCGGATCCGGCGTTCGGCCCGGTTGCAGAGCAGGTCGGCCAGGTCCTCGCTGGCGCCGATCTCGGCGGCCAGGCGCAGCGACTCGGCGGACTGCCGCTCGGACAGTTCGGTGTCGCCGCGCCAGTAGCTGAGGTTGGCGAGCTCGCCCAGGCCCATGACTCAGGCCCCAGCGGTCGCCGATGCCGCGGAACAGGTCGACGGCGGTGCCGAACTCGCGGACGGCGCCGTCCGGGTCGGCGCCGACATAGAGGTTCCGGAAGCCTTCGCCGATGTGCATCAGGCCGCGGTACCAGGGGTCGGCCAGCCAGAGCGCCCCCTCGTCGGGCGGCAGGTCGTCCAGGTCCTGGGGGACGCCGGTGAAGGGCGCCCAGAGCAGGAACAGCGCCGGGATCCGGCGGGGAGTGCGCCGCAGCTCCCGCATCAGCTCCTCGGCGGCGGCCAGGTGCTCGGCCAGTTCCCGGCGCCCGCCCGGGAGTTGGACGGCCAGGATGACGCAGACCGCGTACTCCTCCTCCAGTCCGGGGAGCGGGTGCGGGCCGGTCGCGTCCAGGACCCGGCGGGCGTAGGGGCCGCCCTCGAAGCGCAGGCCGCGGAGCAGCCAGTAGCCGGCCAGTTCGCCGATCATCCGCAGCGCGGTCCTGGTGTCCGCGCGGCGCAGCGCGGCGTTGAGGTTGTCGTGGTCGGCGGAGAGCCGGCCCAGCCAGTGCACCTGCTCGGCGCCGCGCAGGTGCGGGCTGGCCGCGGCGGCGAGGCCGAGGAAGTGGTCCAGGTGCGCCTGCCGGGCGTCGGCCTCCGCGCCGGACTCGGCCAGCCGCTCGGCCGCGTAGGCGCGGACGGTCTGCAGCAGCCGGTAGCGGACCTCCGGTCCTTCCTGGGCGATGACCAGCGACTTGTCGACGAGCGCGCCGATCAGTTCGAGGGTGTCCGGGCCCGCGCAGACGGCCTCGGCGGCCTCCAGGGTCCAGTCGCCGACAAAGACCGAGGCGCGTCGGAGTACGCCGCGTTCGGCCTCGGGCAGCAGGTCCCAGCTCCAGTCGACCACGGCGCGCAGGGTCTGCTGGCGCGGCCGGGCGGTCCGGCTGCCGCCGGTGAGCAGCCGGAAGCGGTCGTCCAGCCGGTCGGCGATCTGACGGGGGGACAGCATCCGCAGCCGGGCGGCGGCGAGTTCGACGGCGAGCGGCAGCCCGTCGAGGCGGCGGCAGATCTCGGCGACGGCCTCGGGGTCCTGCCGCGGGTCGAAACCGGGGCGGACGGCGTTGGCCCGCTCGGTGAACAGCTGGACGGCGGCGTCCTCGGGCAGTGCGGGGAGCGGGAGCAGTTGCTCGCCGGTGATGCCAAGGGCCTCCCGGCTGGTGGCGAGGATCCGCAGGTCGGGGCAGGCGGAGAGGAGGTCGGCGGCCAGTCGGGCGGCGTCCGCGACCAGGTGTTCGCAGTTGTCCAGCACCAGCAGCAGCGGGCGGTCGGCGAGGGCGGAGGTCAGCCGCCGCAGGGTGCCCGGGCCCTCGGGGCTGCCGCGCAGCCCGGCGCCGCGCAGGCCCAGGGCGCTGAGCACGGCCTGCGCCAGGTCGCTGCCCTCGGTCAGGCCGGACAGGTCGGTGAAGCAGCTGTCCCCGGGGTGGCGGGCGGCGGTCTCGATGGAGATCCGGGTCTTGCCGGTTCCGCCGGGGCCGGTCACCGTCACCAGTCGGCCGCGGCGGAGCAGGTCCTCGATCCGGGCCAGTTCGTGGTCCCGTCCGATCAGCCCGTTGAGCTGGGCGGGCAGCGCCATCCGGGCGTCCGGGGCGGGCGGCGGTGTTTCACGTGGAACCTGTTCGCCGCGCAGCACGGCGAGGTGGGCCGCGGCCAGCTCCGGGCCCGGATCCGCCCCCAGTGCGTCGGCCAGGGCGGTACGGGACCGGGTATAGGTCTCAAGGGCCTCGGCCTGCTGGCCGCTGCCGTGCAGGGCCCGGACCAGCAGCGCGCTGGGCCGCTCGCGCAGCGGGTCGGCGGCGACCAGGGTCCGCAGTTCGGCGATCACCGCGCGGTGCTCGCCGAGCCGGAGTTCGGCCTCGATCCGGTCCTCGGTCGCGGCGAGCCGCTGCTCCTCCAGCCGGGCTTTTTGTGGTCCGGCGAAGGGGGCGTCGCCGACGTCGGCCAGTGCCGGCCCCTGCCACAGCGCCAGCGCGTCCTGCAGCAGTTCGGCGGCCTTCGCGGCGTCGCCGCTGGTCAGCGCGGTACGCCCCTGGCCGGCCAGCCGGGCGAAGCGGTGCACGTCGACCTGTTCCGGATCGACGGCGAGGCGGTAGCCCGAGGGGTGGTTCTCGATCAGTTCGCCGCCGTCCTCGGCGGCCCCGCGCAGCACCCCGCGCAGCCGGGAGAGCTGCGACTGCAGCGCGTTGCCGACCCCGGCCGGCGGCTCCTCCCCGTACAGGCCGTCGATCAGCCGCTGGACGGTGACGATCCGTCCGGCGTCCAGGGCCAGCAGGGCCAGCGCCGCCCGGCGTCCCGGTCCGCCGAGCGCGACCGGGCGTCCGGCGGCGTCCCACGCCTGCGTCGCGCCCAGAATGCCGAATCTCACCCGGTGATTCTCCCGCACCCTTCCGGATTTGCCAGAACATAGCCTGACCTGCTGATTGCATGAGACGATTTCGGGTCTTGGCGGTTCGTTCGCCATGCCGCCGGTACGGCGGACATACAGGTGCAGGGGGCGGGTTTTTGTGGGCAGCGCTGGGCAGTTGGCCAGAGTGCGACGGGAGATAGCACTCGAGTCGTCACGCGTTTTCTGGGGGAACGACGCATGGGCCGAGAACAATCTCGGCCAGCGGAAGCTGATGAGCCACCGCCGGGCGCACCCGGCCGTGGACCTCGACCCGGCCGGGGTCGAACTCGCCGGTGACGTGGCCAGGCTGGGCTACGCGATCCAGGACCCGGCCTACCGCGACGGGCTGATCGAAGAGGTCAGGACGGGCTACGAGGAGGTCATCCAGGACCCGGCGGCCACCGTGGACATGGGCGGCAGGATCAAGGACGTGGTCCGCTACGTGGACGACCCGCTGAGCCGGGTCCCGGCGATGCGCGAGCTGCTCACCGCCCCGGTGCTGCGCACCCTGGACGCCTACTACGGCGGAATGTGGCGGGTGCAGCACGCCCGGATGTGGCGGATCAAGCACCTCACCGAGGAGCAGCGGCAGGTCCACCACTACGGCAACCTGTGGCACTGCGACCAGCACCCGACCTCCACGCTGAAGTTCTTCGTGCAGATCAGCGACGGGGTGACGGTGGAGGGCGGCGCGTTCCGGCTGCACAGCATCCCCAACACCCGCCGGATCATGCGCAGCGGCTACCTCGGCCAGGGCTGGGCCAAGGGCCCGGCCAGGGCGATGCTGGACGACCCGGAGCTGGTGATCCCCTTCGTCGTGCCCGCGGGCATCGGCGCCTTCTGCAACACCACGCAGTGCCTGCACCGCGCCGGGATCCCGCCGGAGGGCACCACCCGGGGCATGGTCCAGTTCACCTTCGTCCCCACCGACGAGCCCAACCTGTCCGGCGACCCGTTCCACGGCCTCGCCCCCGACACCAACGTCGCCGAGGGCAAGTTCGCCTGACCTGCGCACGGCCGCCCCGGTGGTCCGGGGCGGCGCTGGGTGTCGACCGCAGCCCGGCGGTCAGCCCAGCGGTCAGCCCAGCTGGGCCACGCCCTCGGTGGCGATCTTCTCGAAGACGGCGAGGTCGTTGGCGAAGATGGAGTCCGGGACCGGCCAGTGGATGACGATCTCGTCGATGCCCAGGGCCTGGTACGTGCCGGCGTAGTCGACGAAGGCGTCGAGGGACTGCAGCGGCTTCTCGGCGGTGGAGCCCTGGAGCAGCATCCGGTCGATGCCGGCGTAGTCGCGGCCCTGGGCCTCGCAGGCGGCGCGGAGCCTGCCGAGCTGGGCCCCGACCACGCCGGGAGCCTGGTCGGCCGGGATCTCGGCCGGTCCGCGCGGGTCGCCGTAGGTGACCCAGCCCTGGCCGTACTCGGCGGTCAGCCGGAGCCCGCGCGGTCCGGTCGCGGCCACGTAGAAGGGGACCCGGGGCCGCTGCACGCAGCCGGGGATGTTGCGGGCCTCGACAGCGGAGTAGAACGTGCCCCGCTCGGTGGTCGCGTCCTGGGTGAGCAGCTTGTCCAGCAGCGGCAGGAACTCGTCGAACCGGTCCGCCCGCTGCCGCGCGGTCCACTCCTCCTGCCCCAACGCCGTCGCGTCGAAGCCGGTCCCGCCCACCCCGATGCCCACAGTCAGCCGGCCGCCGGAGATATCGTCAACCGTCAGCAACTCCTTCGCCAGAGTCACCGGATGACGGAAGTTGGGGGACGTGACGAGAGTCCCGAGCCGGATCCGCTCGGTCGCGGTGGCTGCCGCGGTCAGGGTCGGCACCGCCCCGAACCACGGCTCGTCCCGGAACGACCGCCAGGACAGATGGTCATAGGTGTACGCGGCGTGGAACCCCAGCTCCTCGGCCCGCCGCCACACCTTCCGCCCCTCGGACCAGCGGTGGATCGGCAGAATCACAGTGCTCAGACGCATGGTTGCGACCTTACGCGGTCGGTCGGCTCACCTGTGTGACCAGGTGCAGGGCCGAGCGCATGCCTATTCCGCTGGCTGCCCACCAGGGTGTCGAGGCGCGCGATCCGAGCTGCCGCGGGCTTCACGGCCACAGGTACGCCGTCGGCGCGATGCTTGCTGCTGCGGCCCAGCTGGGGCACGGGGAGGTGACGGTCGTGACCGGCGATGTCGAGGACCTGCGCGGGCTGTGTCAGGCGCGCGTCGGGGTGGGACGGGTCTGACCCGGTGGGACGGCATTCCGGCCTTTTCATACGTTTACGCACGGCGTCCATACCGATCACGTAAAGAAGTTGTTTGAATTCCGTTTGATTGGCCATACTCGCTGATCGCGCCCGTCTTCAGTCGTGCGTGGCCGCCCCGAGGGGGACTGCGGCGGAACGCGATCGTGGGGGTAGTCGGTGGGCGACGAGAATGTTGGTTCGGCGGAATCCGGTTCGGATCCGGTGACGCAGGGCGGCATACCGCAGGACGCCGTACCGGCGTCCGCGCCGCCCGTCCCCGCGCCACTGCTTCCGCCGCCTCCGCCGCCCGGTTACTACCCGCCGGTGCCGCCGCCACCGCCGGGGTACCAGCCGCTGCCGGCCGGGCCGCGTTCGCGTCGGGGCATGTACGTGGCCCTCGCCGTCGCCGGCTGGCTGGTCATCGCGGCGGGGACCGCCACCGCCGTGGTGGCGGTCGGCTCGGACGGTACGACCACGACCGTGGCGGACGCCGAACCCAGCGCCACCGCCTCGGCGACCCCGTCGGCCGCCCCGACCACGCTCGCGCCGACGCCGACTCCGAAGGCTGTCCCGAGCCCCACGTCCACGGTCAGGGGCACCGTCTCCGGGTCCACCCACAAGGGTGACCTGCGGTACTTCCTGCTCCCCGTGCCGGCCGACGCCGTCGCCTACGGCGATCAGGACGGCACCAAGATGACGGTGTCCGACCTCGCCAAGCTGCTGGGCAACCCGACCACCAGCAAGCAGATCCTCAAGGAGTACGGCTGCTCGGGCGGTGCCACCCGTACCTACCGGACCAATGACGGTACCTACACGGTGGAGACCCAGCTGATGCACTTCAGCAGCTCCGGCTACGCGAGCGACTGGGTGCAGGGGCTGACCTTCGGCTCCAAGGCGAAGGCCTTCACGGTCTCCGGCGTCTCCGGCGCGAGGGGGTTCGCGATCGACCCCACCGACCCGGCCGACGACGGCGAGTTGTTCGCCATCGCGCATGTGGGCGACGTGGAGTACGAGATCACCGTGACCGGGACCGGGAAGCTCCCGCGCTCAGTGCTGAAGCCACTGATGCAGCGTGAAGTGCAGCGTCTCAAGTCCGGCCACTGAGCAGTCCCGAGACGTCCCGTGGAGGAACGTTGACCACCGAAGCAGGCGACGCGGCGGCCCCAGAGCCGGCCCCCGTCGCGATACCCGACAAACCCGAGGCAGTGGCTGCGCCCATGGCCCAGGCTGAGCCCACGGCACCGGCTGAGCCCGAGGCATCTGCCGAGCCCGTGGTTCAGGCCGATGCCGAGGCACCTGCCGAACCTGAAGCTACGACCGATCCCGAGGCGTCGACCGAGCCCCACGTGCCGGCCGATGCCGAAGCTCCGGTCGAGCCCACGGCACCGGCCGAGCCTGACGCTCCGGCCTACGCCGTCCAGGCGCCGGCCGAACCCGCAGCGCCGGCCTACGCCCACGCGCCAACCGACGCCCACGCGCCGGCCGATACCGACGCGCCGTCAGGCGTCAGGCGGCGCCCCCGTGGGCGGACCGCGCTGATCATGGCGGCGGCCGTGGTCCTCGGCGTCCTCGGCGGGGGCGGAGCCGGCTACGCCGTGCAGGCGGCGCGCAAGCCCACCCCGCTGCCCTCGCTCGCCGTCGCCCAGCCGAAGTACCCCGCCAAGCGGGTCGCGATTCCCGCGCTGCCCGCGGCCCAGGACGACCAGGTGAAGACCGACGGTGACCTGACCAAGCTGCTGGTGCCTGCTCCAGCCGGGGTGAAGGCGAATCCCGACCGGGACGCGATCGACAACTGGCTGGACCTCGCGGACTTCGCGGAGACCTTCGTCAAACCCGGTGTGGCCTTCAGCCACCAGGCGGAGCAGCGTTTCCGCCGTGCCGCGGAAGCCGGTTGGGACAAGGGACCGGAGAGCACCACGGTGTTTCTGGTCCAGTACGCCGACGGCGACACCGACGCGGCCCGGAGCGAGATGTCGGACCAGGAGAGCTACGGCCACGACGCGACCGGCGGCACCGCGGTCGACGTGCCGCACACGATCGGCGGCGAGGTGTTCCCCGGTCAGAAGAAACTGGGAGGTTCGGACCCGTACTACGAGGGACGCGGGTACGCCCAGCACGGCGACATCTCGGTCGAGATCTTCGTCGATTCTGCCCACCCGGTCAGCGCGAAGACGCTGCTGACACTTCTGCAGAGCCAGTTGGAGCGACTGTGACCCCCGAACTTCCGCCGCCGGCACCGGTGAGGAAGCCTGGCCGAGGCCGTTGGGCGGCGCTCGGAACGGCTGCTGTGCTGTCCGCCGTCGTGGTCGGCGGTGGCGTCGGCTTCGGCGTGCTGCAGGTGGTGAACAAGCCGAAGCACCAGGCGGCAGCCGCGAAGAAGCCGGCCCCGGTCAAGCCGCCGACTTATGGCGCGCTGTCCAACGGAAACCACTTCGGTTCGCTCGGCGACCTGTTGGTGCCCGTACCCACGGACATGGAACCCGGCCCGGACTACTACGAGTTCGGCAATGACACGGTGCTGTCTGCGTCCGAGTACCAGGCGATCTTCACGAAGTCGATCGGGTTCATGTCCACAGCCGATCGCAAGCTGGAGCAGCAGGACTTCCTGGCCAGCCACACCAAGGGGTACGCGCTGCGCACCTTCCTGAAGTCCGGCTCGACGGTGATCACCATCTCGCTGCGCCAGGAGAACCAGCAGTCCGCGGCCCTGGCTGCGACGTTCCGCAAGCACCTGGCCGACGCGACCGGAGCCTACCGGCCCGGCCCGGGCGTTCCGGGGTTCCCGGCCACCCACTGCTACCTGCCACCGCTGCCGAGCGGGGACAAGCTGGACTACATGGACTGCGACGCCTCGGTCGGGGACATCTCGGTGTGGATGGACGTCGAAGGGGTCGCGCCCTTGGACAGTGCCTCGGCCGTCTCCCTGCTCTCGCAGCAGCTCACCCGCCTCGCCATCCCGGGAGCCCAGACATGAGCGAGCAGCCCGTCACCGCACCGCCCGCACCCGAACCGCCAGCCACAGAACCGCTCGTCACCGAACCGCCCGCACCCGCACCGCCCGTCACCGAACCGCCCGCACCCGCGCCGTACGGCGCCGCCACGGTGTGGGCTGTGCCGCCGTACCTGGCGCCGGCGCCACCGTCGCCGCGCGACCGCGCCTGGGTGCGGACCGCGCTGCGCTGGACCACGGCCGCCGTGGTCTGCGCCGCGGTCTGCGTGGGCACCGCCGTCGCGGTGACGGCCCCGCGCCGCACCGACCTTCCGGGGCTGCGGACTCCGGCCGACGGCCGGTACGCCTTTCCGCGGCTGACGCTGCCGGCCCTGCCGCCGAAGGCGCTCACCCCGTCCCAGGGCGCGGATGCCACGGGGGACTCGGACCATGCGGCGGACCTGCGGAAGCTGCTGCTGCCCGCCCCCCTCGGAGCGAGGACGGTCAAGGGCTTCCTGCCGGACCCGACCGGCTGGTACCCGGCCGCCTCGTACATCAAGGACATGGGCGGAAAGCCCGAGCTCACGTCGGAGTTCAGCGCTTTCGGCCTGCGCCACATCGCCGCCCGCGCCTGGGTCGCCGCGGACGGGACCCGTACGACGGTCTACCTGCTGCAGTTCCGCGCGGACGTCGACGCGGGCACCGTCTTCGACGGGGACTCGGCGTCCACTCGGCCCGCAGGTGTGACGGGTCTGGTCGAGGACGGCTCGATCGTCTTCCCCGGCCTGGTCACCGGCGTGCGCACGGAAGCGCTGGCGCGGCCCGCGGGTCACGGCGGCCAGGCCGTGAGGGTGGGCTACGTCAAGGTCGGCGAGGTGGAGGCGGTCATCGTGATGAGCAGCTCCAAGGCCGTCCCGCTGGTGAACTTCAAGCAGGTGGTCGGTCTGCAGGGCGAGCTGCTGCAGGGCTGACCCGGCGCGGAGGGGGCCGTCCCCCCAAGGCGTCCCCTAGGGGACGGCCCTCTCGCCGTACCCCGGAAGGTGGGGGATCCCGCCGCCCCAAGCCTGATGCGCCGACCGGCACGGCACCGATACGGTCGTCCCGTGTCTGTCATCATCACGGACAACCTCACCAAGAGGTTCCCCCGGGTCACCGCGCTGGATCGGCTTACCGTCGATGTGCAGCCCGGAGTGGTCGGCCTGGTCGGAGCGAACGGCGCAGGCAAGTCCACACTCATCAAGATCCTGCTGGGGCTCGCCCCGGCCACCGAAGGCAGCGCCAGCGTTCTCGGCCTCGACGTCGCCACCCAGGGCGAAGCCATCCGCGAGCGCGTCGGCTACATGCCCGAACACGACTGCCTGCCACCCGATGTCTCGGCCACCGAGTTCGTGGTGCACATGGCGCGGATGTCCGGCCTCCCGGCCGCCGCCGCCCGTGAACGCACCGCGGACACGCTGCGCCACGTCGGCCTCTACGAAGAGCGGTACCGCCCCATCGGGGGCTACTCCACCGGTATGAAGCAGCGGGTGAAGCTGGCCCAGGCGCTCGTCCACGACCCGCAGCTGGTGCTGCTCGACGAGCCGACCAACGGGCTCGACCCGGTCGGCCGCGACGACATGCTGGGGCTGATCCGGCGGGTCCACAGCGACTTCGGGATCTCGGTCCTGGTCACCTCGCACCTGCTCGGCGAGCTGGAGCGGACCTGCGACCACGTGGTCGTCGTCGACGGGGGCAGGCTGCTGCGCTCCTCGTCCACGGCCGACTTCACCCAGTTCACCCAGCTGCTCGCGGTCGAGGTGACCGACCGCAGGTCGGATCCGGCCTTCGACGCGGACGCGGCCCTGCGCGAGCGGCTGGCCGTGGACGGCCTGACGGTCGGTCCCTCGGTGGACGGCAACCGGGTGCTGCTGGTCGAGATCAAGGGCGACGAGACCTACGACCTGATCCGCGACGCCGTCGCCGACCTCGGGCTCGGGCTGGTGCGGATGGAGCAGCGCCGGCACCACATCTCCGAGGTCTTCCACAGCCGGGAGGAGGAGACCACCCATGTCTGAGCCCGTACAGATGTCCAAGCCAGTGCCGTCCCAGCCGCCCCAGTCGTCCCAGCCGGCCGAGCCGGGCGCCCGCGCCGATGTGATCCACGACATCGGCTACCGCCACTACGACGGCCCGCGCCTGGGCCGCGCCTACGCGGCCCGCTCGCTGTTCGTGCTCAGCCTGCGCGGCAGCTTCGGCCTCGGACGGTCCGTCAAGTCCAAGATCCTGCCCATGGCCCTGCTCGCGGTGATGTGCGTGCCCGCGCTGATCATCGTCGCGGTGGTGGTCTACCTGAAGCGGGACACCTTCCCCAGCTCGGTGACCTACCCGCACTACCTGTCGCTGATGCAGTTCGTGATCGCCGTCTTCGTCGCCGCCCAGGCGCCGGTGGCGCTGTCCCGGGACCTGCGCTTCATGACCCTGCCGCTGTACTTCTCCCGGCCGCTGACCTCGCGGGACTACGTCCAGTCCAAGTTCGCGGCGATGTTCTCCGCGATCTTCCTGCTGACCGCGCTGCCGATGCTGATCTTCTGGATCGGCTCGCTGCTGGCGTCGATGCCGTTCGTGCAGAACCTGGAGTACTTCGGCTACGGGCTGGTCGCCGCCGCCCTGTACGCGCTGCTGTACACCGGGCTGTCGCTGGCCATCGCCGCGACCACGTCGCGCCGGGGCTTCGGCGTCGCCGCGATCATCGCGCTGTTCCTGATCTCCGAGGCCGTGGCCGGGATCATCTGGGCGGTGCTCGACAACAACGGGCACGCGTCCACGGCCGGGTGGGCCCTGGTGATCAGCCCCAACTCGCTGATCCAGGCCAGCGTCGACTGGCTGTTCGGGCTGACCGACGGCAGCAGCGACTTCGGGGTCCCGTCCAGCCTCGGCGGGGTCGTCTTCCTCGTCGAGATCGCGCTGATCGCCGCCGCCACGTTCGGACTGATGGTCCGTCGCTACCGGAAGATCTGAGAGGCCGTCATGACCACCATCAGCATCGACCGGGTGTCCCGCTGGTTCGGCAACGTCGTCGCCGTCAACGACGTCAGCATGACGATCGAGCCGGGCGTCACCGGTCTGCTCGGCCCCAACGGGGCCGGGAAGTCCACCCTGATCCACATGATGAGCGGCTTCCTGCCGCCCTCCTCCGGCGCCGTCACCATCGACGGCGTCCAGGTGTGGAAGAACCAGCAGGCGTACCGGCAGATCGGGCTCGTGCCCGAGCGCGAGGCCATGTACGACTTCATGACCGGCGCCGAGTTCGTCCTCGCCAACGCCGAACTGCACGGCCTGCCCGACCCCGGGGCGGCGGCGGCCCGCGCCATCGCCACCGTGGAGATGGAGTACGCCCAGGACCGCAAGGTCACCACGTACTCCAAGGGCATGAAGCAGCGGGTCAAGATGGCCTCGGCGCTGGTCCACGACCCGGCCGTGCTGCTGCTCGACGAGCCCTTCAACGGGATGGACCCGCGGCAGCGGATGCACCTGATGGAGCTGCTGCGCCGGTTCGGCTCGGACGGCCGCACCGTGCTCTTCTCCTCGCACATCCTGGAGGAGGTGGAGCAGCTCGCCCGCCACATCGAGGTGGTCGTCGCCGGTCGGCACGCGGCCTCGGGCGACTTCCGCAAGATCCGGCAGCTGATGACCAACCGTCCGCACCGCTACCTGATCCGCTCCAGCGACGACCGGGCCCTGGCCGCCGCGCTGATCGCGGACTCCTCCACGGCCGGCATCGAGCTGGACTGGAAGGAGAAGGCGCTGCAGATCCAGGCCATCGACTACTACCGCTTCACGGAACTGGTGCCCCGGGTCGCCAAGGAGGCCGGGATCCGGCTGCTCACCGTCTCACCCGCGGACGAGTCGCTGGAGAGCGTCTTCTCCTACCTGGTGTCCTCATGACCGGCGCCCCCCTTTCCAAGAAGGTGAACCAGTGAACATCACCGTCGCCCGGCTGACGGTACGCGGCCTGCTGGGCCGCCGCCGCGGCCTGCTGCTGCTCGCGGTGCCCGCGCTGCTGCTGGTCCTGTCCCTGATCATCCGGGCCACCATCGGCCAGGACGAGAGCACCACCGTCAATCTGCTCGGCACGCTCGCCCTGGGCACCCTGGTGCCGCTGCTCGGCCTGATCGCCGGGACCGGGGCGATCGGCCCGGAGATCGACGACGGCTCGATCATCTACCTGCTGGCCAAGCCGCTGCCCCGGTGGAAGATCATCACCACCAAGCTGGCGGTCGCGATCGGCTGCACCGTCGCCTTCGCGGCGATCCCGACCTACCTGGCCGGGGTGATCCTCTTCGGCAACTTCGAGAGCCTGGCCCTGGCGTACGGGGCCGCCGCGCTCGTCGCGGGGATCGCCTACAGTGCGATCTTCCTGCTGTTCGGGGTGATCACCCGGCACGCCGTGGTGGTCGGCCTGATCTACTCGCTGTTGTGGGAGAGCATCCTGGGCAACTTCGTCAGCGGGGTGAAGGACCTCAGCGTCCAGCAGTGGGCGCTGGCCGTGGCCGGCAAGATCGCCGACCCCGGCGTGGTCAGCTCCGCGGTGAAGCTGCCGACGGCGGTGCCGCTGCTGATCGTTGTGGCCCTGGGCACGGCGGTGTTCGCCGCCTTCCGCCTCACGCGGCTCACGCTCGCGGGCGAGGAGTAGGCGTACGCGGGCGGGCGCTTCCGTACGGCGGGCGGCGCACGTCCGTCGTGGTGTCTGTTCGCGCAGTTCCCCGCGCCCCTGAGGTAGGTGCCTGGCCGAGCCCGGCAGCACCCCAGGGGCGCGGGGAACTGCGCGAACAAGAGCCACAACGAACGTGCACCGCCGTACGCGCGACTACCCCGCGGCCCGGAGCGTGTGCGCCCGTCCCGCGCCGAGCCCGGCGCCCAGCGCGACGCCACAGCAGCCGAGCAGCAGCACCAGCGGCAACCCCCACCCGCCGGTGGCCTCGTGCAGCGCACCGAAACCGACCGGGCCCGCCGCGGCGATGAAGTAGCCGACCATCTGCGCCATCCCGGACAGCTGCGAGGCCACCGCCGCACCCCCGGCACGCAGCACGATCAGTGCCATCGCCAGCCCGAACCCGCCGCCCTGGGCGATGCCGAGCAGTACCGCCCACAGCCAGGCCCCGCCGACCGGGGCCAGCAGCAGCCCGCTGATCCCGGCGACGTTGCAGCCGACCATCAGGACCACCAGCGTGCGCTGACTGGTCATCCGCCCGGCCATCAGCGGCACCAGGAACGCGCCGCCGACCTGGACCAGGTTGCAGAAGGCGAAGACCGCCCCGGCCGTGCCGCGGTCCATGCCCTGGTCGGTGAGGATGGTCGGCATCCAGGCGATCAGGGTGTAGGAGAGCAGCGACATCATCCCCATGTAGAGCGCCAGTTGCCAGGCCAGCGGATGCTTCCACAACCCGGCCATCCGCGCCGCTCCGAGCTGCGGCAGCGCCCCCGCCCCCGCTACTGCCACCGGCCGCCGCCGCACCTGCGGCAGCCAGACCAGGCCGGCGAACAGCGCCAGCACCGACCAGGACGCCAGCGACCCCTGCCAGCCGCCGAAGGCATGCTCCATCGGGACGGAGAGCGCCGCGGCCAGCGTCGCCCCGACGATCATCGCGGTGGAGTAGACCCCGGTCATGGTCGCCGCGCGGTCCGGGAAGTCCCGCTTGACCAGGCCCGGCAGGGTGACGTTCAGCAGCGCGATGGCCGCGCCGATGACGATGCTTCCGGCGAACAGCGTCCAGACGCCGGACACCACCCGCAGGCCGACCCCGGCGGCGAGCAGCCCCAGCGCGCCCAGCACCACCCGCTCGGGGCTGAAGCGGCGGACCAGCTTCGGCACGAACGGCGCGGTGATCCCCATCAGCAGCACCGGCAGGGTGGTCAGCAGCCCGCCCGCGGTGGAGGACAGACCGTAGGCCCCGCTGACATCGGTGAGCAGCGGCGACACGGCGGACAGCGCGGCGCGCATGTTCAGCGACACCAGCAGGATGCCGATCAGCGCGGTCGCCGGGTGGACGGCGATCCTGGCCGCCAGGGAGGGGGCGTCGGTGCTCGGGGCGTACGGCGTCCGGGCGTCGAGGGTGGTGCGCGACATGGGGTTCTTTCCGGTGGAGCGTGCGGTTCGGCGTTCGGTGGGTCAGTTCTGGGGCGGGGAGGGCTTGTTGAGCAGCCGTCCGACGGCCGCCATCGGCTCGTCCAGCAGCAGCCGGCAGGCGGCCTCGGCGGCGTCGGGGTCGCCGGAGGCGACGGCGTCGACCAGGGCGCGGTGCGAGGCGAGGTCGACCTCGGGCATGTCCTGGTCGCCGAAGGAGGAGCGCATCGACTCGCGGACCGAGGCGCTGAAGTAGCGGTAGACCTCGGTCAGCGCGGGGTTGTGCGCGGACTCGACCACGGCGGTGTGGAACTCGAGGTCGTGCTCCACGGTGGCCTCGCGGCCGGCCCGCTCCGGCTCGGTGGGCAGGCTGTGGCGTTCAAGGACGGCCGCCTCGGCGTCCAGCGCGGACCGCATCCGGGCCAGGTCCTCGGGGGTGTGCCGGAGCGCGGCCAGCCGGGCCGCCTCGGTCTCCAGCGCGGCGCGGACCTCGAGGACGTCCCGCACTCCCGCCCGCTGCACCCCGTGCAGCACCGCGGCGGGGTCGCTGGTGGAGCGGACGAAGGTGCCCTCGCCCTGGCGGGACTGCAGCATCCCGGAGTGCACCAGCACCCGTACCGCCTCGCGGACGGTGTTCCGGCCGACCCGCAGCTGCTCGGCCAGCTCGTGCTCGGTCGGGATGCGGTCGCCGACCTGCCAGGCGCCGCTGCTGAGCTGGGCGCGGAGCTGCTCGATGGCGGAGTCGACCAGGGAGGTCCGCCCGGCGGCATGCAGGTTGCTGCTCACGTGGTCAGGTCCTCCGGTCGTCCTACATCCTCTTGTCCAGTCATCCTACAACTAGATCGGCCCGGCGTGGCATCGGCCTGAAAAGCCGCAAACCCTGCCAAAGTCACCAGCTATGGCACCCGAAGCGGCAGCAGGACCGGCACCGGCGACTCCTTCCCCGCGCCAGTTCGTCAGCGGACAGCTGAAGCTGCTCCCCTGGGCGGTGCTGATCGGGGTGGGCAGCTCGGCCGTACTGCTGGGGATCAGCAAGCTGGAGGAGCTGGTGCACCACCTGCTCTGGCAGCACCTCCCCGACTGGCTGGACATCAGCCCGGACAGCGGCGGGTGGATCATCGCCGTGCTCACCGCCATCGGCCTCGCGGTCGGCCTGGTGGTCCGCTACGCCCCCGGCCACGGCGGACCCGACCCGGCCACCGAGGGCCTGGTCGCCCCGCCGATGACGCCGCTGATGCTGCCGGGCCTGCTGCTGGCCACCGTGCTCGCCCTCGGCGGCGGGGTCAGCCTCGGCCCCGAGAACCCGATCACCGCCGCCAATATCGCCCTGGCCTGGTGGTTCGGCAGCCGGGTACTGAAGAACAAGGACGTCGAGCTGTGGGTCGCGCTGGGCGCCGCCGGAACCATCGGCGCGATGTTCGGCACCCCGGTGGCCGCCGCGCTGATCTTCTCCGAGACGCTCACCCGCCGCGCCGGGGTCAGCCTCTGGGACCAGCTGCTGGCCCCGCTCGCCGCGGGCGCGGCGGGCTCGCTCACCACCACGCTGATCGCCGCGCCCTCGCTGTCGGTGACCGTCCCGCCGTACCGCGGCTTCGAACTGGTCGACCTGGTCTCCGGGACGGTGATCGTGCTGGTCGCGACCGGTCTCGGGATCGCCGGGGCCTATGCGTTCCCGGCGCTGCACAAGTGGTTCCAGTCGCTGCGCAACCCGGTGCTGGCGCTCACCGCCGGCGGGCTGCTGCTGGGCGTCCTCGGCGCGATCGGCGGCGAGATCACCCTGTTCAAGGGCCTGGACCAGATGCGGGAACTGGTCGCCGGACTGGACGGCTTCAGCAACGCCAAGCTGCTGCTCTACGCCGTGGTCAAACTGGCCGCCCTGATCCTCGCCGCGACCTGCGGCTTCCGCGGCGGCCGGATCTTCCCGTCCGCCTTCGTCGGAGTGGCGCTCGGCTGCCTGGCCCACGGGCTGGTGCCCGGCATCCCGCTGGGGCTGGCCATCGGCGCGGGAGTACTGGGCATGGTGCTCGCGGTGACCAGGCAGGGCTGGCTCAGCCTGTTCCTCGGCGTGGTCATCGTCGGCGACCTCAGCCTGCTGCCGGTGCTGTGCGTGCTGGTCGTGCCCGGCTGGCTGCTGTGCGTCGGCCGCCCGCCGATGCTGATCACCCGGCCGGCCGCGCCGCTGCCGCCGACGCGCGCGCTACCCGCGACCGATTAGCGGCATCGCGCTCGCCATCACCGTGACGAAGGGGATGTTGGCCTCCAGCGGCAGCGAGGCCATGTGCAGCACGGTCCTGGCGACGTCCGCGACGTCCATGGTCGGCTCGATCGCGGTGCTGCCGTCGGCCTGCAGGATCCCGGTCGTCATCCGCCGGGTCATCTCGGTGGCGGCGTTGCCGATGTCGATCTGCCCGCAGGCGATCCGGTGCCGCCGCCCGTCCAGCGCCAGGGACTTGGTCAGCCCGGTGATCGCGTGCTTGGTGCTGGTGTAGGCGACGCTGTGGGGGCGGGGCGCCTGCGCGGACACCGAGCCGTTATTGATGATCCGTCCGCCCTGCGGCTCCTGAGCCATCATCAGCCGGTACGCGCCCTGGGCGCAGAGGAAGGCCCCGGTCAGATTGGTGTCCACCACCCGGCGCCACTGCTCGAAGGACAGCTCCTCCGGCGGGGCCGAGAAGGCGGACACCCCGGCGTTGTTGAACAGCAGGTCGAGCCGTCCGAAGGCCTCGCGGACCACGGCGAACAGCGCGTCCACCGCGTGCGGGTCGGTGACGTCGGTCGGCACCACCAGCGCCGCCGCCTCCCGGCTGCTCGCCGCCGCGGTCTGCTGCAGCGCCTCGGGCCGACGCCCGGCCAGGGCGACCGCCCAGCCGGCCTCCAGCAGCGCCAGCGCCGTGGCCCGTCCGATCCCCGACCCGGCGCCGGTGACCACCGCGACGCCCGTGTGTCCGCTCGTTGCACTCATGTGCGGCAGCGTACTGGGAGCGCGGGCCCGGTCGGGCGGACCCCGCTACGGCTGCGGGAACAGCCGCTCAAGCACCACCGCGACGCCGTCGGCGTCATTGCTCAGGGTGGTCTCGTCGGCGACGGCCAGCAGCAGCGGGTGGGCGTTGGCCATGGCCACGCCGTGCGCGGCCCAGCCGAACATCGGCAGGTCGTTGGGCATGTCGCCGAAGGCCAGGGTGCGGGTCTTGCGGACCCCGAGCCGGGACGCGGCCAGGGCGAGCCCGGTGGCCTTGGACAGGCCCAGCGGGAGCACCTCGACAAAACCGGGCCCGGCCATCACCACGTCCACCAGCTGGGTGCCGATCTCCCGGACGATCTCGGTCAGTTCGTCGTCGGTCAGCACCGGGTGCTGCAGGAAGAGCCGGGTGACCGGCTCGTGCCACAGCTCCTCCAGGTCGGTGACCGCGCGGGTGTCGTCCTCCCCCGCGCCGGGGACGCTGTAGCCGGGGCCGGTCAGCACCTCCCCGTCCAGGCCGTCCCGGGCCACGGCGAGGTGCAGCGGGCCGGTCTCGGCCTCGATCTTGCCGAGGGCGATCCTGGCCAGCTTGCGGTCCAGGGTGATCGAGGTCAGCTGCCGGTGCGCGCCCGCGTCGTAGAGCTGGCCGCCCTGGCTGCACACGGCGAGGCCGGTGTAGCCGATGGCGTCCAGGGTCGGCCTGGTCCAGGACGCGGAGCGGCCGGTGACCACGACATGCTTCGCCCCGGCGGCGGTGGCCGCCGCGAGCGCCCGCTGGGTGCGCTCCGACACGGTGTGGTCGGAGCGCAGCAGGGTGCCGTCGAGGTCGGTGGCGATCAGGTCGTACGGGCGCTCGGCGGCGGTGCTGTCGGCGGTGGTGCTGTTCACTTGCCGACCGGCTCCAGGACGGAGCGCCCGCCGAGGTAGGGGCGAAGCGCCTCGGGGACCAGGACCGAGCCGTCCGCCTGCTGGTGCGTCTCCAGGATCGCGACGATGGTGCGCGGCACCGCGCACAGCGTCCCGTTCAGCGTGGCGAGAGGACGGTTGCCCCCCTCGCCGCGCATCCGGATGTCCAGCCGGCGCGACTGGTACTCGGTGCAGTTGGAGGTCGAGGTCAGCTCGCGGTACTTGCCCTGGGTCGGGATCCAGGCCTCGATGTCGAACTTGCGGGTGGCCGAGGAGCCCAGGTCGCCTGAGGCCACGTCGATCACCCGGTAGGCCAGCTCCAGGCTGTCCAGGAACTGCTTCTCCCAGTCCAGCAGGCGCTGGTGCTCGGCCTCGGCGTCCTCGGGCGTGGTGAAGACGAACATCTCCACCTTGTCGAACTGGTGCACCCGGATGATGCCGCGGGTGTCCTTGCCGTAGGTCCCGGCCTCGCGGCGGAAGCAGGGCGAGAAGCCGGCGTAGCGCAGCGGCAGCCGGTCCGCGTCGATGATCTCGTCCATGTGGTACGCGGCCAGCGGCACCTCGGAGGTGCCGACCAGGTAGAAGTCGTCCTCCTCGAGCCGGAAGACGTTCTCCGCGGCCTGGCCGAGGAAGCCGGTGCCCTCCATGGCCCGCGGCTTGACCAGCGCGGGCGTCAGCATCGGGGTGAAGCCGGCCTCGACCGCCTGGGCGATGGCCATGTTGACCAGCGCCAGCTCCAGCAGCGCGCCGATGCCGGTCAGGTAGTAGAAGCGCGAGCCGGACACCTTGGCGGCCCGCTCGATGTCGATGGCGCCGAGGATCCGCCCCAGCTCCACGTGGTCCCGCGGCTCGAAGCCCTCGGCGGCGAAGTCGCGCGGGGTGCCGACGTGCTCAAGGGTGACGAAGTCCTCCTCGCCGCCGATCGGGGCGTCCGGGTGCAGCAGGTTGGCGAACAGGCCCTGCAGTCGCTTGGCCTCCTCGTCGGCCTCGGACTGCTCGGCGCCGGCCGCCTTCACCTCGGCGGCGAGGGCGGAGGCGCGCTTCAGCAGTTCGGCCTTCTCGTCGCCCTTGGCGCTGCGGATCTGGTTGCCGATCAGCTTCTGCTCGTTGCGCAGCTCGTCGAACCGGGAGCCGGACGAGCGCCGTCGCTCATCGGCACTGAGGAGGGCGTCGACGAGGGCGACGTCCTCTCCTCGGGCGCGCTGCGAAGCACGCACACGGTCGGGGTCCTCACGGAGCAGGCGAAGGTCAATCACGGGGATGAGCCTACCGGTCGCAGCCCCTGGCCTGCCGCTGCTTAAGCCCGGACATCGGGCAGGGGGCGGTCGGGGGACCAGGGGGAGAACGTGTGGGGGGTTTGTCATAAGTTCGTCCCGGTCTCTCATCAGGGCTGTGAAAAGCCTGTTAACCGTATGAATCACCGACCTAGGGTGTGCGTACGTACCAGACAGTGGGGGGCACATGAGCAGGCGTTTCAACGTGCGGGCGGCTCTGGCGGGGACCGCGATCGCCGCGCTGGCGGCGACAGCATTGACCGGTTGCGGGGCGGCCAAGGGCACGCACAGCGCCAGGGCCGGAGCCACCGGCCCCTCCACGGGTTCGTCCCCGGGCTCGCCCTCGGGCTCGTCCTCCGGGCCGGGGGGCGCCGCCAGTACTCCCCCCTCGCCGCCGAAGAGCACCTCGGGCGACAACGTGCCGCCCGGCGGAACGCTGAAGGCCAGCCCGGTGCTGGAGTACTACACCGGGGCCCAGGACCGCTCGGTCGCGCTGACCTTCGACGACGGGCCCAGCCCGGTCTGGACGCCGAAGATCCTCGCGGTGCTGGCGAAGTACCACGCGCATGCGACCTTCTGCGAGATAGGCCCCAACGCCCGGGCGAACCCGGCCATGGTGCAGGCGATCCGCGCCGCCGGGGACCAGCTGTGCGACCACACGGTCTCCCACAACGAGGCGATGTCCAAGCGCCCCCTGGCCTACCAGACCCAGGAGATCGTCGGGGCCAAGGAGATGATCGAGAAGGCCGGCGGCAGCGGCACCCAGGTGAGCTGGTTCCGGGCTCCCGGCGGTGACTTCTCCCCGCCGAACCGGACCATCGCGGCCCAGAACGGACTGCGTCCGCTGGCCTGGTCGGTGGACACCACCGACTGGGAGCGCCCCGGGGTCGGCGCCATCGTCTCCCATGTGCACCACGAGCTGTCCAAGGGGGCGATCATCCTGATGCACGACGGCGGCGGGGACCGCAGCCAGACCGTCGCGGCCCTGAACGTGCTACTGCCTCAGCTGATCCACGCGGGCTACTCTTTCGATTTCCCCGCTAAGTGATCAACCATTGCTCAATGGTTGCCATGCTCTGTCCTATTCTGACCGAAATAAGTGCAGTTGTGATGTCCATAGCAGTCTGGAGCAGGCTGGGGATAACTGCCCGCAGCCTGTGGATATCTCGGTGACCGTCGAGCGATCATGGATTTGTCCACAGTTGGAGAAGTCGACCTGTGGATTTCCGGGAACCTGGATCTTGATGGTTCGGATCGCACCGGAGCCCGGCTAAACCTGCCTGCCTGCCCCATCTGCGTGATTTTTGGCGAACCCTCGGGGTGCAACCGGGAAACGACCGCACGGAATGGGCATATGTCCGATTCGAAGTCGATCAGCGGTCATGAGTGGGCAGCTGGGGATTTGTCGATTCATCCCCAGCCTGTGGATAACTCACCCTTCGCACAACTCTCCACCGGCCTGGGGAAAACCCGGCCGTGGACCCGCTTCGGACGCACTGCTGGCCCGGTCGGGGCCGCCGGCAAAGTGATCGAAAACGATCAACCCTCGCCGCGGCCGTCCAGGCAGCGGGACAGCCAGTCCGCGGCGCTGCTGAACTCCGCGTCCGAGGTGCCGGGACGGACCTCCGCCGGGACCTTGTCCGCGCGCGGGTAGGAGCCGAGGAAGCGGACCTTGGGGCAGATCCGGTGCAGGCCCATCAGCGCCTCGCTGACCCGCCGGTCGGTGATGTGGCCCTCGGCGTCCACCGAGAAGCAGTACTGGCCCAGGCCCTCGCCGGTCGGCCGCGACTCGATCCGCATCAGGTTCACCCCGCGCACCGCGAACTCCTGCAGCAGTTCGAGCAGCGCGCCGGGGTGGTCGTCGGCCAGCCAGAACACCGACGAGGTCTTGTCCGCGCCGGTCGGCGCGGCGGTCCGGCCCGGACGGCCGACCAGGACGAAGCGGGTGGTCGCACTGCTCGCGTCATGGATGTCGGTGGCCAGCGGCTCCAGTCCGTACAGCGACGCGGCGAACTCCCCGGCGAAGGCGCCGTCGAAGCGCCCCTCCTGCACCAGCCGCGCGGCGTCCGCGTTGGACGCGGCCGACTCCCAGTGCGCCTCCGGCAGGTTCGCCGACAGCCACCGCCGCACCTGCGGCTGCGCGACCGGGTGCCCGGAGACCGTCTTCACGTCCGCGAGCGCGGTGCCGGGGCGGACCAGCAGCGCGAAGGCGATCGGCAGCAGCACCTCGCGGTAGATCATCAGCGGGGTGCCCGCGGCCAACTCGTCCAGCGTCGCGGTGACGCCGCCCTCCACCGAGTTCTCGATCGGCACCAGCGCTGCCGCGGCCTCCCCGCTGCGCACCGCGTCCAGTGCCGCCGGCACCGACACCGAGGGCACCAGCTCCCGGGTCGCCGCTTCGGGCAGCGTGCGCAGCGCCGCCTCGGTGAACGTTCCGGCCGGGCCGAGGTAGGTGTAGCGGGTGGCGGACAACCGGGGCCTCCGTGGGTGGGGCAGGCGCATTGTGGACGAATGCCACGGTAACCACAACCGGGCCCCCGGGGTGCCCGGTCTCAGGTTGTGGTCCGCCGCGAGGGGAGCGTGCGGTATCCCGATTACGCCTCCAGCAGGGCTTGGCCCACGTAGCCGTCCGGGTCGGCCGCGCCGCCCGGGACGGCGTAGAGGCCGCTGGACTCGTGGCTGATGAACACCGAGAGGGCGTCGGCCCTGGACAGCTTGAGCTGGACCGGGACGAAGCCGGTGCGCGGGTCGGCCTGGAAGGCGACGAAGAGCAGCCCGGCGTCCGGGGCCCCGTCCGGGCGGAAGCCGTCGTGGTACGAGTAGCCGCGCCGCAGCATGGCCGCGCCCTGGTTGGCGTCCGGGGTGGCGACCCGGATGTGGGCGTCGCCGGGGATGGCCAGGCCGCCGTCGGGCCCGAGCTTGCCCAGGTCGGCGGGGGTGCTCTCGGTGCCGCCCGAGAGCGGGGCGCCGGACGCCTTGTGACGGCCGATCACCCGCTCCTGACGGTCCGTCGACTGCAGGTCCCAGGGGTCGAGCAGCATCCTGATCCGGCGGAACACCGCGTAGCTGCCGCCCGCCATCCAGGCCGGCTGGTCCTTGGCCGGGTCTGTCTTCGCCGGGACGAACACCCGGGCGTCGAAGGTCGGGTCGGTCGGCTTGGGGTTGTTGGTGCCGTCGATCTGGCCCATCAGGTTCCGCCCGGTGCGCGGTCGCGCGGTCGCGCCCGGGCTGCGGGAGAAGCCGCTCATCTGCCAGCGGACGGTGGCCGCCCCGGCCGCGAGCCGCTGCAGGGTGCGCATGGCGTGGAAGGCGACCAGCCCGTCGTCGGCGCAGACCTGGACCCAGAGGTCGCCGTCGCTGCGGCGGCGGTCGAGCTTGTCCTCCGGGAACGCGGGCAGCGGCGCGAGCGCGGCCGGGAGCTGCGCGGTGAGCCCGGCCTTGGCGAAGACGGAGGCGCCGAAGCCGAAGGTGACGGTGAGCGAGGAGGGCCCGGCGTCCAGGGCCGAGCCGTCGTCGCTGAGCCCCGGCGGCGTGCGGCCGGCCGCGAGCGCGGCGGCTGCCGCGGACCAGCGCTTCATCAGCGAGGCCAGGCCGGGCCGGGCGGTGCCCGGGGTGAGGTCGAAGGCGGTGGAGAGCATCCGGGCCTGCGCGGGCTCGACGATGCCGCCCTGGTGGGCCCCGTGGAAGGGGTGCGCGTTCGCGCCGAGCGCGGTGAGCGGGGTGCGGGCGCCGGCGTCGCCGGACCCGGCGGCCGGGGTGGCCGCCGGGCTCGCGGACGAGTTCGTCGCGGCGAGGGCGCCGGCCCCGACGGCGAGGCCCGCCGCGCCGGCCGCCCCGGCGGTGGCCAGCAGCCTCCGCCGGGACACGGTGCTGTTCCCGCTGTTCTTCTTGGTGCTGTCGTCGCTCATCAGTTGCTTACCTGCATCGGTGCGGTGACGGTGGTCTCGTCGATGTCGTCGGACCGGATGATGACCTGCATCTGCCAGTCGCCCGCCATCGGCAGCTGTAGTCCGGACGCGGCCCAGTGTCCGATGTCCACCTTGTCCAGCTGGACCGTGAACGGGCCGAGGCTCTTCGCCGGGAGGGTGACCCGGATGTCCAGTTCGGGCTCGTCCACGGGGGCGCCGCTGCTGTCGTAGACATAGGCGTGCAGCTGGTTGCTGCCGACCCGGGCCGGGTCGATGTCGATGCTGACCTTGCCCTTGGCGTTGTTGGTGGAGCCGCCGGTGTCGAAGGTCAGGTTGATGTCCACGGGGCCGCTCGGGGCGGAGGTATTGGCCTGGGCCTGCCCCTGGCTCTGCGCGGTGACGGAGCGTCCGGGCGGGGCGTTGGTGAGCAGCGTGGTGACCACCAGCACGATGACGGCGAAGGTCACCTCCAGCAGCACCGAGCGCAGCAGCATGCCCCTGGCGGGGCTGGCCTCCCGCGCCCTGGCCGCCACCACGGAGCTGCGCGCCGCCTCCTGCCGCCGCAGTTGCGCTGCGCGCACAGGGTCCAATTCGGCGTCGCCGTCGACGTCGCGCTCGGCGTCGTCGGCGTCCCCCGGCGCAGGCGCGCCCTCGTCCGTACCCGTAGTTGCACCCGCGCCCGCGCCGGCAGGCGTACCCGCGCCTGCACCCTCGGCCTCGGCTGTGCCCGCTCCCGCTCCCGCGCCTTCGGCCGCCGTACCCGCGCCCAGCGCCGGAGCCTCCGCGCGCAGCACCGCGGTCCAGCGGCGGGACATCCAGGCCGAGGCGAGGATCACCAGCACCGCGCCGATCTTGACCAGCAGCAGCCGCCCATAGGTCGTGCTGACCAGCGCGTCCCAGCTGCCGAGTCCGCGCCAGGCCTGGTAGACGCCGGTGCCGACCAGCGCGGTGACCGAGCACAGCGCGACCGTGGAGAAGCGCTGCACCTGCCGGACGCCGATGCCGCCGTCCTGGACCGGGATCCGCAGCCCGGTCAGGACGGTGGTCAGGCCGCCGAGCCAGCAGGCCATGGCGAGGATGTGCACCACGTCCAGCGGGACGGCCAGGTCGACCTGGATGCCGACGGAGGCGTGGTCGGCGAGGGCCCAGGTGCAGGCCAGCGCGATGGCGAGCACTGCTCCGGTGATACCGAGGGTGGCCCGCAGACGCTGCTCTGCTTTCGGATCAGTGCTCTCGGTTTCCGGCAGGCCGACCCCGGCCTGCCCGGCGAGCAGCGAAAGGAACACCCCGGCCGCCGCCAGCAGCAGCATCCGCACCACCAGCATCGTGCCCAGATGCTCGTGCAGCGTCTGCTGAATCATCGTCAGATTGAAGAGGCTGCCGAGCCCCTTCGCCGCCTCGTAGGGCCCGCGCAACAGCAGTTCGGCGACGGTCGCCAGCAGCAGTCCGGACCAGCCGCCCAGCATCAGCCGCTGCACCGGCCGCAGCCGCACCCCCCGGGGCCAGCAGAGCAGCACCAGCGCCACCGACCCGACCAGCAGCGCGTACGCGCCGTACTGGACGCTGCGGGAGGCCCCGTACAGGAACCCGACCACCGTGTCGCCCTTGGTGGCCTGCTCACCGGCGACGCTGGTGGTGGTGGAGGCATGGCCGTAGGAGAAGGTGAACGCGCCGGAGACCGGGTGGGTGTCGGCCGACACCGCCCGCCAGGCGACCGTGTAGGTGCCCTGGGCCAGCCCGGGCACCAGCGCCACCCGCGCGGTGGAGTCGTCGCTGCCGGCGTGGCCGCTGGAGCCGGTGTCCACCCGCTTGCCCGTGGGGTCGAACACCCGCATGGCGTCGCCCTCCAGCGTGACCTGCTCGCTGAAGTGCAGGGTCACCTGCGTCGGCGCGGTCTGCACCACCGCGCCCTGCTTGGGGTCGCTGGACAGCAGCGCGGCGTGCGCGGACGCGCCGGTGGCCCCGGCGAGCATCAGCCCGAACAGGGCGGCGAGCAGCACCAGCAGGGCGGCGGCGCGGCGGCGGCCCGGCAGTGGGCGGGACAGCGTCAGCATGGTGGCGGTCACTTCGTCGTCGGTGGCTGGTAGGACATCGGCTGGACGGTGGCCTCGACGGTGACCGTGCCGGTGTGCTGGAACGACAGTGTCAACTCGATCTGCTGCCCCACCTTGGGCGCCGGGGTGATCCCCATCAGCATCACGTGGGTGCCGCCCCGGGCGAGGTGCGCCTCGCCGTGCGCGGGCACGTCCACTCCGGCGACGGTGTGCATCGAGGTGGTGGTGGACTGGTTCAGCACCGCGCTCTGCACGGAGCTGCTGCTGACCGAGACCAGCCGGTCGGCGCTGCCGCCGCTGTTGCCGATGTCGAAGTAGGCGACGCCCTCGGCCGGGGACGCCGGCAGGGGTATGTAGGCGCCGCTGACGCTGATCTTCGCGGGTGAGCTGTCCGCCGCGGCGGACGAGCCGCAGCCGGCCAGCGAGGCGACCGCCAGCACCGCCGCGCCCGCCGCCGCCACTATCGGTCCGGTTCGCCTCATGAGGTCACGCCCTTGATCAGCAGTGGCAGGTCGTGCAGGTAGACGGCCGAGGCCGTGTCGCTGGTGTAGATGGTGTGCGCCTTGCCGTCGGTCGGCAGGTACGCCAGCACCTGCGCGCCGTGCACCGGCTCCTTGCCCGCGGTTGGGGCCTCGACACCGACGCCGACCGACTTGGCGGCGGCGATGATGGTGTTGATCGGGGCGGTCAGGCCGATGAAGCTGCTGTTGAAGGCGTTCAGCCAGGTGCGCATCGCGGCGCCGGTGTCCCGGGCCGGGTCGGTGGTCACGAACACCACCTGGACCTTTTGCTGGTCGGCCTCGGGCAGCTTGGCGATGGCCGCCGCGATGTCGTACATGGTGGTGGGGCAGACGTCGGGGCAGTGGGTGTAGCCGAAGTACAGCAGCACGGTCCTGCCGGCCGTCTGCTTGGCGATGTTGAACGGCTTGCCGCTGGTGTCGGTGAAGGCGACGTCGGGCTTGGCGAAGGTGCGGCCCAGGTTCAGGCCCTGGTAGGGGCCCTTGTTCTGGCCGGACACCTGGGCGGCCGAGTCGCCGCCGAGGGCGGAGGAGCCGGAGGACGGGGCGGCGGAGCCGCAGGCGGTGAGCAGCAGCGCGGCGGTACCGGCGAGGGCGCCGGTGAGCAGGGTTCGGCGGCGCGGGTGGTGCGGCATCGGGGTCATCCATTCCTGGAGCGGGTGCGCGTACGGGTCGGCTGGGGGGTGCGACGTGCGAGGTGCCAAGTGCCGAATACGGGGTGCGGGGTGCGCGGGGGCGGACCCGGTCGAACCGACCGGGTCCGCCCCCGCGCGGCATCACTCGCCGGCGCTACCGCCGGTGCCGGCGCTACCGGCGCTGCCGGCGGGGCCGCCGCGACGCCAGCCGATGAAGCCGAAGCCGACGCCGAGCAGGCTGACCAGCAGGCCGACCCCGCCCAGCACCCGGGCCAGGGTGTCGCTGCTGCTCCGGCCGGCCGGAGCCGTGGCCGCCGTGGTGGAGGCGGTGGTGTCGGTGACGGTCGGGGTGACCGCCTCGCTGCTGCCGGCCGCCGCCGGCGCCGTCAGGCTGAGCACCGGCGCCGGGTTCTCCGGCTCCGGCTGTCCCGCGACCCGCGGCTGGATCCAGCGGACCACGGTGCCGTCGCTGTACGTCTGCAGCGCCTTGAAGGTGAGCGAGGCGGTGTCGGCGGGCAGCGGGCCGAGCGACAGCGCGAAGTCCTGGAACTGGCCGGGCTTGATCGCCCCGCCGCTCCAGACGATCTCCGAGACCGCCTCGGTGATCTGGCCGTCGTCCGTGGTGATCGGCTTGGCCAGCTTGGTCTTCGTCACGCTGACGGTCCATCCGGGGACGTTCTCGGTGGACACCGAGGCGATCGGGTGGTCGGTCGGCAGATAGAACTCGATCCTGGTGGTGTCGGCCTTGTCCTGCTCGTTCGGGACCCGCACGTCGATCTCGGTGTAGCTGCCGCGGACGGCGGTGCCCGGGTTGACGGTGACGTGCGCGGAGGCCGGGCCGGCCAGCAGCAGCAGGCTGCCGGCGGTCATCGCGGCAAGGGTGGTCATGGCGGTACTACGGCGCATGGAAACAGCTCTCCAGTGCATGGAGGGACAGGGGGACAGGCGACTGCTCGGGGCCTGCCCTGCCACTGTTCGCGCAGGTCAGGCCGCCAGCACCGACGGCGGTCCGCGCCTGATCAGCTGGTGCCGCAACCACGTCGTCCGCAGCCGGACCCGTACCTCGCCGTCCATCGGACGGAACCGGGCCCCGGCGTCCGGGCCGAGCTGTCCGAGCAGGCCGCGCAGCCACCCGGCGGCCAGCGCCAGCAGGGTGCGCAGCGGGGCGCTCCAGGTCTGCGCGAGGGTCTCGGTGAGCTGCGCGGTGACCCGCAGCACCCGCCAGACGGCGGCCTCGCCCCGGCGCAGCCACCAGCCGGCGACGACCGCGGCGAGCAGGTGGCCCAGCAGCATCAGCGGGGTCAGCCCCAGGTAGGCGGTGTGGGCCCACCCCGGCAGCTGCGGGGTGCTGGCGAGCACCAGGTGCGGATCGATCCCGGCCCGGCTGACGATCTGCGCCGCGGTGCTGCCCGGGGGCAGGGTGAGCCCGGCCGGGGCTCCGGCCGGTCCGCAGAGCAGTTTCGCCGCGAGCGCGGCCAGGGCGCCGCTGCCGCTGTGGGCGGCGCTGCCGGTGGCGTCCCCGCCCATCCCCGGCATGTCCGCCATGCCGCTCATGCCACCCATGCCGGCCATCCCGCCGCCGCTCATGGCCAGCCGGTGGAACAGCAGGTGCAGGCCGAGCTGCCCCACGGCCAGTCCGGCCGCGATCGACGGCATCGAGCGCTCCCGCCCGGCCAGGACCGCCGCCAGCGCCCACACGGCCAGGCCGCTCAGCAGCAGCGTCCCGCAGGGGACGGCCCCGCCGCCGGCCAGGTCGTGCCCGAGCGCGGACACGGCGACGCAGACCACCGCGAAGGGCAGCGCCCTCAGTGCACGGAGGCCCGGCGTGGCGGAACGTCCCGGCGTGCTCGCCGGGACGGGTGGGGACACAGTCATGGCAGCTGTCAGTCTCTCACCGGCCCCGTAGCGGTCAGCCGCTGGGGCCCGGGTCCGTCCATGGCTGTTTCCGCACACCCTGGAACGCGCGCCGGGCCGTGGCCGCGTGCGCCCGCGCACGGGCTGCTCAGCGCGCCCCGACTGTGCTCCCTCCGGGTGCTTCCACCTCCGCTCATCGGCCGGCGGGGTGACAAGTTCGCGTCTTCGCGGTTGATTCCGCTGACGCTCGGTTATAGGTAGTGATATGTGGAGCCGCAGCCAGGAGGAGCCTGCCGTGGACATCTGGTGGTCTCTACACCTTCGGCGCGAGCCGGCCAGCGTGCCGCTCGCCCGCCATATCCTGCTCGGGACGATGGCCTCGGCGGGCGTCGACCCGGACATCTCGCACGAGGTGGGAGTGGCCCTCACCGAGGCCTGCGCCAACGCCGTCGAGCACGCGCGGCACACCAACGGGGCAGGTCAGGACAGCGGCTTCCAGGTCACCGCGACCATCGAGGACGGCTGCCTGCGGGTCGAGATCACCGACAACGGGCCCGGTTTCTCCGCCGACCCCCGCTGCGCCTCGCCCGCGCCCGGCCTCCCGGCCTCGGCCGCCCCGACCAGGATCCGTCCCTGTGTCGCCCGCGGCCGGCACCGCCGCCGGATGGCGCCGGCCCTGGTCCGGCCGCTGGCCGTGGTGGGCCCCGACCTCGGGGATCTCGAGGGCCTGGAGGATCTGGAGGACTTCGAGGGCTTCCAGGAGTTCGACGGCCTCGCGCCGTTCCTCGGCATCCCGGACGACGCGGGCAGCTGCCTGCCGGACCTGGACGCCACCAGCGGACGCGGCCTGTTCCTGATCCGGGCGCTGATGGACCACGTCCAGTTCCGCAACCACCCCAGGAGCGGCGCCGTGGTCTCCTTCGACAAGGTGCTGAAGTTCCGCGAGCGACCGCTGCTGCACGCCTCCTGACCGGCTCCCGGTCGCACCCGCTTCCGGAACATCCGGCTTGACTCTCACGCGACGTGAGGGCCGAGGCTGGAGCACGGAAGGGAGCACGGAGCCATGAGCTACTCGGTGGGCAAGGTCGCCGACCTGGCCGGAACCACGGTGCGCACACTGCACCACTACGACGAGATCAAGCTGCTGTCGCCCAGTGGACGCACCCCGTCCGGCTACCGCCGCTACGACGACGCGGACCTGGACCGGCTGCAGCAGATCCTGTTCTACCGCGAGCTCGGCTTCTCCCTGGAAGAGATCGCGTCCGTCCTGGACGACCGGGACACCAGCCCGTCCGAGCACCTGCGGCGCCAGCACGCGCTGCTGACCGGACGGATCGCCCGGCTCCAGGAGATGGCCGCGGCCGTGGAGCACGCACTGGAGGCACAGAAGATGGGCATCAAGCTGACCCCCGAGGAGAAGTTCGAGATCTTCGGCGAGGGCTACCAGGAGTACGAGGACGAGGCGGAGCAGCGCTGGGGCGGCAGCGACGCCTGGAAGCAGTCGCAGCAGAAGGCGGCGCGGCTCAGCAAGGCGGACTGGGTCCGGATCAAGGCCGAGGGCGACGAGATCATGCGCCGGATCGCCGAGTCGGTCCGGGCCGGGATCCCGGCCGACAGCGAGCAGGCGATGGACATCGCCGAGGAGCACCGGCAGCACATCATCCGCAACTTCTACGACTGCTCCTACGTCATGCAGCGCGGACTGGCCGTCATGTACCTGGCCGACCCGCGCTTCCAGGAGACCTACGAGAAGGAGGTCACCGGCGGCGCGGCCTGGTTCCACGACGCCGTGATCGCCAACGCCGACCGCGGCGAGGCGGCCTGACCAGCCGTCAGCCCGAGGGTCGGCCCGAGGGTCGGCCTGGCGATCCGTCAGGCGGCCCGGCAGGTGAAGGCGCGGCGGTAGGCGGTCGGGGTGGTCCGCATCGCCCGGGCGAAGTGGTGCCGGTAGGTGGCCGGGCTGTCGAAGCCCACCGCCGCCGCGACCTCCTCCACCGTCCCGTCGCCGGCCTCCAGCAGCGGCAGGCTGGCCGCGATCCGCTGGGCGATCACCCAGCGGATCGGGCTGGTCCCGTTGCGCCGGGTGAAGTGCCGCAGGTACGAGCGCTCCGACATCCGGGCCGCCCTGGCCAGCGCCGGGACGGTCAGCGGACCGGCCAGCCGGTCCAGCGCCCAGGCCATGCTGCGGGCGATCCCGTCGTCCTCCTCGGCCACCGGCCGCACCGCCGCCTCGATGTACTGCGCCTGCCCGCCCTCGCGGTGGGTCGGGACGACGAAGCGGCGGGCGACGGTGTTGGCCACCGTCGCGCCGTGGTCGCGGCGCACCAGGTAGAGGCAGAGGTCGATGCCGGCCGCGCTGCCCGCGCTGGTCAGCACCCGTCCGTTGTCGACATAGAGGACGTCCGGGTCCACCCGCACCCGCGGGTACCGCTCCGCGAGCAGCGGGGCGTAGCGCCAGTGCGTGGTGGCCCGCTGCCCGTCCAGCAGGCCGGTCGCGGCCAGCGCGAACGCGCCCGAGCAGATCGACACCAGCCGCGCCCCGCGCGCGTGCGCCGCCCGCAGCGCGGCCACCACCGCCGGCGGCACCTGCCCGCCGGTGTCGGCCACCCCGGGGACGATCACGGTGTCGGCGGCGGCCAGCGCGTCCAGCCCGTGTTCGGCCTTGACGCTGAAGCCGCCGACCACCCGCAGGTCCCGTCCCGGGCGTTCGGCGCAGACCAGCAGCCGGTACCAGGGGAGGTCGCCCAGTTCGGGCCGGTGCAGCCCGAACACCTCGACGACCACCCCGAGTTCGAACGGCGCCATGCCGTCGAAGGCGAGGACCGCGACGGTGTGCGCGTCCTGGTCGGGGGGCCGCGAGGTGATGGTCAGCATGGCCGGATCCTAGCGAGCGAGGGATTTTCCGCCAACCGGCCGGCCCATGCGGCCCGACCGCCGGGTCAGCCGGTCAGCCCCGCCATCCACGCCTCGACCTCGCTCGCGCTGCGCGGCAGCGCGGCCGAGAGGTTGCGGCTGCCGTCGGCGGTGACCAGGATGTCGTCCTCGATCCGGACCCCGATGCCGCGGTACTCCTCGGGCACGGTCAGGTCGTCGGCCTGGAAGTAGAGACCGGGCTCGACGGTCAGCACCATGCCCGCCTCCAACTCGCAGTCCACATACGCCTCGGTGCGCGCCTGGGCGCAGTCGTGGACGTCCAGGCCGAGCATGTGGCCGGTGCCGTGCAGGGTCCAGCGGCGCTGCAGCCCCAGTTCCAGCACCCGCTCGACCGGGCCCTCGACCAGGCCCCACTCGACCAGCCGCTCGGTCAGCACCTGCTGCGCCGCCTCGTGGAAGTCGCGGTAGCGCGCGCCGGGCCGCACCGCGGCGATGCCGGCCTCCTGGGCGTCGTAGACCGCGTCGTAGATCCTGCGCTGCAGCGCGTTGAAGCTGCCGTCGATGGGCAGGGTGCGGGTGACGTCCGCGGTGTAGAGGGTGTGCGTCTCCACGCCGGCGTCCAGTAGCAGCAGTTCGCCGGGGCGGACCTCGCCGTCGTTGCGGACCCAGTGCAGCGTGGTGGCGTGCGGTCCGGCCGCGCAGATCGAGCCGTAGCCGATGTCGTTGCCCTCGACCCGGGCGCGGCGGTAGAAGGTGCCCTCGATCCAGCGCTCGGAGCTGGCCACGGCCTGGGCCAGCTCGCGGACCACGTCGGTGAAGCCCTTGGTGGTGGCGTCGCAGGCGGCCTGCAGCTGGCCGACCTCCCACTCGTCCTTGACCAGGCGCAGTTCGCTGAGGAAGACCCGCAGCTCCTCGTCGCCGTGCCGGGTGGTGTGCTCGGCCAGCACGGCTTCCAGGCCGGCGTCGTAGGAGCGGACGATCCGGGTGGGTGCCGGCCGCTCGTCGGCGGCCAGCGCCAGCTCGTCGGCGGCCTTGCGGACGTCCCGGGTGGCCAGGCCGAGCAGCGCCTCGGCCTCGGCCAGGCTGTGCCGGCGGCCGACCCACAGCTCCCCCTGGCCGTCCAGCCAGAACTCGCCGTTCCCACGGTCGGAGCGCGGCAGCAGGTAGGCGGTGGCGTCGTGCCCGCCGTCGCCGCGCGGCTCCAGCACCAGGACCGCGTCCTGGGTCTGGTCGCCGGTGAGGTGGACGTACTCGCTGGAGGCGCGGAAGGGGTACTCGGTGTCGTTGGCGCGGGTCTTCAGGCTCCCGGCCGGGATCACCAGCCGGTCGCCGGGGAAGCGCGCGGACAGCGCGGCGCGGCGCTTGGCCGCGTAGGCGGACTGCTCGGCGGGAGCGAGGTCGCGCCGTTCGGTGTCGGCCCAGCCGGACTTCATGACCTCGGCGAGCTCGTCCGAGAGGGCCGGATAGAGACCGTTCTTACGGGCCTTGATCGGGGTCGCCTCGGCCTCCTCGGTCCCTGCTGCTTCCGCTGCTGCCTCGGTCGCGTCGTTCACCTGTGTCGCCTCCACGTCGTACGGGACCGCCCCGGCGCGTCAGGGGTGAGACGGGTGGGCGGTCCCTACAATCCTAGAGCCAACGAACGGGTGAACGGGAGGGCCCGGGCCCTCCCCGGCGCTGCTCGGCGCTCCCGCGCACTGCCGCCGGTGCTACTCGAAACGGGCCGCGAGCAGCACGATGTCGTCGGCGCGGGTCCCGGTCTCGCTCTGCTGGTCCGAGCCGCCCAGGCAGCTGCTGAGCAGATGGGCGCAGAAACGTTCCGGGTCCTGCCGCACCTCGCGCGGCGCCGCGGCGGCGGCGGACCGCAGCCGGGCCTGCCCGGAGTGCAGCGACCGGCCGCAGCGACGGGCCAGCCCCTCGGTGTAGAGCAGCAGCAGGTCGCCGCGGTCGGCCCGGAGCTCCACCCCGGGTGCCTCCCAGCAGCTGAGCATCCCCAGCGGCGCGGACAGCGAGGTCTCCACGAAGCTGGCGCCGAAGGAGGTGACCAGCAGCGGCGGGCACTGTCCCGCCCCGGCCAGCGACAACTGCCGGCTGCGGGGGTCGACGTAGACGTAGAGCGCGGTCGCGGTGCGGGCCGGTTCGGTGGCCTTGAGCAGCAGTTCGAGGTCGCCGAGGACCGCCACCGGGTCCTCCCCCTCCAGCACCGCGTAGGCACGCAGCGCGGCCCGGATCCGGCCCATCGCGGCGGCGCAGTCGGGCCCGCCGCCGGTGACGCTGCCGACGCTGAGGGCGAGGCTGCCGTCGGGCAGCGCCAGCGCGTCGTACCAGTCGCTGCCCGCGGAGAGGTCGAGCCCCGCGGGCAGGCAGCGGGCGGCCAGCGCGATCCCGGGCACCCGGGGGAGCCGGTCCGGCAGCAGGCCGCGGCGCAGGGTGTCGGCGGTACGGCGGAGCCGGTCCCGTTCGATCTCCTTGGTGATCAGCCGGGACGCGGCGGAGCAGTAGAGCCCGGCCAGCCGCTGCGCGTGCTCACTGGGCGCGGCGGGGGCGTCGTAGAACCAGACGGCCGCCCCGAAGGGCTCGCCGCCCGCGTCGGGGCTGGTCAGCGGCAGTGCGTAGGAGCCGCTGATGCCCAGGTGCGCGGCCACCTCGCGGAACCGGGCCCCGACGGCCGAACCGGGGGTCGATCCGGCGGCCGGACCGACGGCCGCCCCGTGGGCTTCGCCGATCGGTCCCGGGTGGTGCACCGCGCTCTCGCCGAGCAGCAGTCCGGCGTACGGGCCGCTGTCCCGGGGCACGGTCTCCAGCGCGCCCAGGGCCGGTCGGTCCAGGCCGAAGCCGAGGGTGGTGCCGGGGGAGTCGACGGTTCCGAAGGCGGGGGTGTGCGGATCGGCGTTGGAGGTGAGCAGCAGCATTCCGCGCTGGGCGCCGAGGATGGCGGCCCCGGCCTGGAGCACTCCGTGCAGCGCCTCCTCCAGGTCGGTGGCGGCGGTGAGGCGCTCGGTGAGCTCGTAGAGCAGGGTGAGGTCGGTCAGCGGGTCGTCGGCGCGGCCGGTCTGCGGGCCGCCGTGCGGACCGCTCTGCTGGTCGGCGAGCGGATCGGCGAGCGGATCGGCCGTCAGGTCGGCCGCCGGGTCGCCGTCCGCCGACTGCGGTACACCGCGTACGGGCGCGGGCTGCGGCGGGGCAGCCGGGCTGGGAAAGCCGAGGGGCTGCCCTTCGAGGGGCTGCCCGTCGAGGGTTTGGCCGGCGCGGGGTGAGGGGGACTCAGCCATGTCGTACGCCCTTCGCACCGAGTGGGGTAACGCGGAGTGAGCGGTTGGCACGCGGGGATGATTGCGTCGTTTGTGCGGGACCAGGCATTCTGCACCCCCATGTCATGCCATACGGCAATTAATGACTCACTTCTACACATACCGATCGGGTGATGTCCAGAACTGCGGGCTGTCGGATGATTGGTGTCATTGCCCGATTGCCTGGCCGAAAAACGTCACTGATTGTGATCGCTCCCCAGTTCGTTTTCAGGCTGTTGCTGACACCGGGTCAGCGCGACGCCAGCGCCCGGCGCACCTCGCGCCGTCTGCGTGCCTCGCGCAGCCGGGCCCGGAGTCCGCTGCGGCTGGCCCGGTGGTCCCAGGGGACGGGGATCTCCACCACCCGGAACCCCTGCCGCAGCAGGTCGATGATCAGACCGGGGCCGGCCCCGGATCCCTCGGACAGCGGCTCGGCGGCGCTGAAGGCCGCCCTGGTCAGACACAGTTCCGCGGCGAGCGGACGGGTGGCGGTGAAGCCGGTGGCCCGGACGATGCCCCGGCGGGCGAACCGGGACGCGCCGCGCGCCGCCGACGCCTCCCGCGGCTCGGCCCCGGCCAGCACCAGGTCGGCCTTCCCGGCGAGCACCGGGTCCAGCAGCCGGACCGCCTCGCCGGCGCTCTGCTGCAGGTCGGCGTCCAGCAGCAGCAGGTGCCTGGGCGCGGTGCCGGGCAGGTCGACATCGGCGACCTGGCCGATCCCGCGCAGCAGGGCCGCGGTCCGGCCGACCTTGCCGCCGAGCCGGACCACCACCGCGCCGGACTCCTCGGCGACCCGCGCCGTGGAGTCGGTCGAGGCCGCGTCGACCACCACCACCAGGTCCACCCCGGGCAGCCGGCGCGCGGCCAGCACGGTGAGGGCGATCCGCGACGCCTCGTTGTGGGCCGGGATCACCACCGCGACAGCCGACGGCGTGTCAGCGGCCCCGGGGGCCCCGGCCGCCAGTGGTTCTTCCCGACCTTCTTGACCGTCCCGGCTGTCCCGGTCGTCCCGCTCGCCGGCGGCGCCATTGCTGGCCGGCTCCCGCTGCGCATCCATCCCCGGATCGTACGAGTACCGACGCCCCGGTGCGGGCCGTTCCGGACATGCCAACCGGTCCTGACGGTCCGCCAGTCGTCCGCGGCCCGCCGCCGCTGACCCGAACGGTGGAACCACCACCCGTTCCGCTGCGTCGATCCGAACGATGGGTGACGCTGGAAACGGCGCTGGAAATACTGGGGGATCCCCCGGCTTCCGGGGTACAAGCCTGGTAGGGACGGCAGGTCAATCGCCACCCTGCGCCACCCCCTCGCCAGGTACCGCACAACGCGTCGGGCGTGGTGCGCTTCTTTTTGCGCGAGGTCACGTACCGATCCTTGACTGGCTCACGGAAAGGAACGAGTGCTCATGCGCGGGGTCCGCACCACCTCCCTCCGTTCGCGACTCCTCCCCTGGCGGCAGCCGCCCGGTCTCCCCCGTCCCTCCCGGAGCACCCTGCGCCGGGAGCGGCCGATGTTGCTTGCCACCGCTCTGACCTGCGCCGTCGACTGGGACTGGCCGGTGCTGCCGGGCGCCGCCGCGGGCCGGGACGGCTGCCTGTGCCCACGCCCCGACTGCCCGACCCCGGGGGCGCATCCGTACGACCCGTCGCTGCTCGCCGCGACCACCGACCCGCGGATGGTGCGCTGGTGGTGGGGACGCCGTCCGGACGCGCCGGTGCTGGTCGCGACCGGCGGGCGGGTGTCCGCGGTCAGTCTGCCGGCGGCGGCCGGGGTGCGGGTGCTCGACTACTTCGACACCCTGCGGATCAGGACCGGTCCGGTGATCGCGACGCCGAGCCGGTACGTGCTGCTGGTGGCGCCGTACACGATGCAGGAACTGGCCGAACTGCTGATCGCCCAGGACTGGGTGCCGACCAGCCTGCGCTACCACGGCACCGGCGGCTACGTGGTGCTGCCGCCGTCCAGGACCGGTGCGGGCGGGGTGCGCTGGGCCCGCGAGCCGGTGCCGGAAGCACCGCAGGCGCCGGGCGGACTGCTGGACGGACTGCCGGACGGGGTGTCGGACGGCATGTCGGACGGTGGGTCAACTGCGCCCTGGCTGCCCGGGATCGGTGAACTGATGGGCGCCCTGGTCGCCGCGAGTGCCGCCGTGCCGGACGGTGCACGGCTGGCGTACTGAAACCCGGCGGAACGTCCGGGAAAAGTGAAGGCTCAGCCGCTGGCGACGGGGGATGCACCAGCGACTGAGCTGTTTAAACCGTAACAAGTTTTCCCGCGCAAGCAAATTCCCACGACAGTGCGGAAGGCACTGAATGCGCCCCTTCAGAGGGTGTTGTGACGCATATCACTGAAATGTGTAACGGAATGTGCTGAAGTGAAAACGATGCGTAAAGAAAAGCCGGTCAGCCCAGTGTGACCTGACGGTTCACCAGGCCCGCGCGCGCCCGGCGCTCGTCCGCGCTGAGGGGCGCGTCCTGCGCCAGCGCGCCGGCCAGCCGCTCGACGAAGGCCGCCGCGGGCTTCTCGCAGTCGTCCGCCGTCATCTCCGAGGGGAGGTCCCACACCGGCACGGTCAGCCCGTGCGCACGGAAGGAGCCGACCAGCTTGGTGCCCTCGCCCAGGCCGGCCTCGTCGGCCGCGGCCAGCCGCGCCAGCGCGTCCAGCAGCGGCTCCTCGGCGTGCGGCATCACCCAGCGCAGGTGGTTCCGGTCCGGCACCGAGCACCAGTAGGCGGTGTCCACCGAGCCCAGCCGGACCGTCGGGATGACCTCGGCGTTGGCGGCCTCCAGCGAGGCGGCGACCTCACCGGTGGCCGAATCCGCGTCCTCCAGCCAGTACTCGAAACCGGTGTGCACGGTCGGCGCGAACGCCGCCGAGGTGTCCAGCAGGTCCTGCAGCCGAGGGGTCTCGGCCGCCGGACGGCGCGGCGGGACGGGGGTGCCCGGCTCCGCGGCCAGCGCCTGGACCAGCGCGTCCGCCAGGTCCTTGCTGATGTCGCCGGAGGAGCTCTGGGTCTGCAGGCCCAGCAGCACGCTGCCGTCCTGGCGGCGCAGGGCCGGCCAGGCCATCGGCAGCACGGTCGCCAGGGTCACCGAGGGGACCTCGCCGACCGCCCCGGCCAGGGCCTCCGCGGTCAGCGTCAGCGGCACCGTGGCCGCCGGGACCAGCTCGCGCAGCGCGACCCAGTCACCCTCGCCGGGCAGCCCCTCGAACGGACGCGCCACCAGTTCCTGTACGGCGTGCGAGGCTTCGCGACCGTGGCACGCCTTGTAGCGGCGGCCCGAACCACAGGGGCACGCTTCGCGTGCGCCGACGACCGGGATCTCCCCGGTGGCGGCGGCGGTGGACTGGGCGCGGGCGGGCGCCTTCTTCGCGGGCTTCTTGGCCATGGTGCGGATTCTCCCGGTGGGGCGGCTCACAACTTTCCGCCCCGAGCCTAGTGGTGCCGGGGCCAGGTCGCGTCCGGTCGTGTACGACCCCTGCGGTTTCCGCGGCCCCAGGTGGTGGCCGGTGGCGGTGTGCGGTGGCCTCGGCGGTGGCCTCGGCTCAGACGGCGCTCTGGGCGCCGTTGTGCTCACTGTCCCCACGCCGTGCGTGGCGGGCCCGTACCGGCAGCACCGCCCACACCGTCACCTCGCCCGGCGCGTCCCGTACCCCCCAGTCGCTGGCCAGCTGTCCGACGATGCCCAGGCCGCGTCCGCCGCGCGCGGTCAGCGAAGGGCTGCCCCGGCGGGGGCGGGTCGGGCCGCCGCCGTCGGTGACCTCGACCGTCAGCAGCCCGTCGCTGTGCAGCTCCCAGCCGACGACCACCCGGCCGTCGTCGGGATAGCTGCCGTCCTGCTGATCCGGGGCCGGTGCCGTGGCTGATGCCGGGGCCTGACTCGAGGCCGGGGCCGGAGCCGGTGTCGACACCAGTTCCAGGATCGGGGCCGGGACCTGCAGCGGCTCCAGCGGCCTGGCATGCCGACAGGCATTGCTCAGGAGTTCGGAGAGTATGAGGACGGCATCCTCGATGACGACATCCGGTACCTGCTGCCCGGCGAGGTCCTTGCGAAGCCGACGCCGTGCAGCGCTCACACTTTCTGGACCATGGGGCACCGCCATGGTCGCCGAAGAAGTCGGCACATCTCGCGCTACCACCAGCGCCACCCCCGGACCTCCTCCTCAGCTGTCAACCAGGGTGTGGATGCCCGGTGCGAGCACAGCGGAAACGAGAATAGAAGGACCGCAACAAGCCTTCTTGACGTGGCAAACAGAACCCTCGGTACTCATTTCACTATGCGTAGCCATGTCGTCACTGAGGGTTTATCAAAGGCAGTGAAGAATGGCGGAGCGGGGATTTTTCGGCCATTTCCATGCGCGGTTCCCGCGCCTGTTCCTGCGCCCGCGTACGCCCGTCGACCATCGACGAGAACGCGCTCTCCCGGTGTTCGTATCGTCGGTACTAACGCCCCAGCTGGTCAAGTACCTGGCGTGGATGATTGGTGATGATGGCCTCGACGCCCAGCCGCAGGCACAGCTCCACGTCCTCGGGATCGTCCACCGTCCAGACGTGCACCCGGTGCCCGGCGCGGTGCAGCGCGGCCACGTAGCCGGGGTTCTCCCGGACCAGGTCGATGCCGGGGCCGGCGATCCTCGCCCCGTAGGGCAGGCTGCCGTCCCGGAAGCGCAGCGGGACCCGCTCGGTCAGGAAGACGGTGGGGACGGCGGGCGCCAGCTCCCGCACCCGGCGCAGCGACAGCTGGGAGAAGCTCATGATCCGCACCGGGGAGCGCTCGCCGCTGCTCGGGGTGACCAGATCGAATCGGTGCAGCAGTTCGAGGAGTTTGCGCTCCACGAGGCCCGCGTAACGGGTGGGGTGCTTGGTCTCGATGGCCAGCTCGACCCTGCGGCTGGAACCGGTGGCGAGCTCGAGCAGCCGCTCCAGGGTGAGGACGGCGGTGTGCTCCTCGTCGGCCCAGTCGACCGGGTCGCCCTTCCAGGAGCCGAAGTCCAGTTCGGAGAGCTGGGCCAGCTCCAGCGTCGACACCACGCCCCGGCCGTTGGACGTCCGGTCCACCTTGCGGTCGTGCACACAGACCAGATGGCCGTCGGCGGTGAGCCGGACATCGCACTCCAGGGCGTCGGCGCCCTGGTCGATGGCCAGCTTGTAGGCCGCGAGGGTGTGCTCGGCGAAGGTGCCGGAGGCGCCCCGGTGGGCGACGACACGAGTGGCCTGGCGGTTGGGGAGGACAACCGGGGTGAGTCGAACGTTGGACACGGGACCACGATAAATCGTGCGCCGCCCGCACCCCGGTTGCCCCAGGTGAACACTGACCAGGTGTCCGGTAAACGCCGCCGGGCGCCACCGCCTCGGCCGGCTGGCTGGCACCGTTCCGGCCGCCCGCCCCGCGCCCCGCCCCCCGCGCTCCGGCCCCCGCGGCCCCCGCTCAGTGACCCTTGCGGAGCAGCGGTGTCAGGGCCCAGGTGAGCAGCGCTGGGACGACGAAGGAGAACAGCGACGCCGACGTCCACACCTGCGGCTGGAAGTGCAGCGCGTTCTGCGCATGCGTCCAGAACGTCGGCCACCAGCTCGCCCAGCCGGTGAGCTCCGCCGGATAGATCAGCTGGTAGACCACAAAACCCACCGCCCAAGGCAGCAGCGTCAGCCAACGCGTAGGCGCACTCTCCGACAGGTCCCAGCCCCCCTCCCGTCGCCCCGCTCCGAAGAAGAAGTCCACCGCCAGCACCGCGGACAGCGGCACGAACACCGCCCCGATCAGGCCGAGGAACGCCTCGTACCCGCTGAAGTCGGTGACCAGCAGCGCGAGTCCGGTCACCAGCGCGCCCAGGGCGACGGTCAGGATCCGCCGGTCGATCCTCGGGAAGAGGTTCTGCACCGACATCGCGGTCGAGTACACGTTGGCGAAGGACTGGTCCGCCTCCCGCAGCACCAGGACGGCGAAGAACACCCAGCCCGCGGTGATGCCCATGAAGGTGGTGAAGATCTTGTCGGCGTCGCCGCCCACCTGGAGCAGCGCCATCAGCCCCACCACGTAGCACCAGACCTGGGAGACCGTGTACCCGCTGAACGCGCCCCAGAAGGAACTGCGGGTGCTCTTCGCGTGCCGGGTGTAGTCGGCGGCCAGCGGCACGAAGGAGATGGAGACCGCGATCACCGCGTCCACGGCCGGCAGGAAGCCGGACCAGCTGCCGTCCTTGGGGGACGGCACCCCGCGGCGCAGCAGTTCCACCGTGAAGAACAGCATGGCGATCCCGACCGCGACCGCCACGTACTTGCGCAGCACGGCGATGGAACCCAGCGGACGGATCGTCATCGCCGTCGTCAGCGCCCCGGCGGCCAGGACGTACAGCCAGTGCGGGCCGCCGTCGAAGAGCGCGTTCGCACCCATCGCGATCACGGTCAGCTCGAACACGCCCCAGCCCAGGCACTGGACGATGTTCAGCACGGTCGGCAGGTAGGACAGCCTGGTGCCGAACAGTCCGCGCAGGATCGCCATCGCGGGCGCGCCCGCCCTGGTCCCGATCACGGCGGCGACGCCCAGCATCACCGAGCCGATCACCGTGCCCACGACGACCGCGGTGAGCGCGGCCGGGATGGAGAGGTTCTTCCCGTTGACCACCAGGACGGTCGCGGCGCTCTGGAAGCCGATCAGGCTGACACCGAGGTTGGTCCAGAAGGCCGCCTGGTCGCGGAACCCGAGCGTGCGCGGCGGTTCGGTGTCCAGAATGAGTGGGGCCTCGGCCCGAAGCCCCGGTGTCCCCTGTTCCAGGACAGGGGTAGGAGAAGGGGACGGCGAAACGGACGTCATGATGCTTTCAGCTCCCTACGCCGGCATTACCCGGTCAGGTTCAAGCGGTCGGCACCCCGTTCGGCGCCCTCTCAGCCTGGAATGGTCCAAGCTCCCGCGTATGTGTTCGATCGACATCGTAGGGCCTGCCCAGCAGCAGGCCAAGGTCCCGTCCGCGCCTTGGATGAGGCTGGGCTGAACCGTGGATGAGTGAAGCTGTGGGGCGGCTAAGGAAGCTCTCACATGCATGCGCTATAGATGCGGTCAGGGGAATTAGCGCATGGCTGACCCTTACGATGCCCTGACAACGGGTGGGCAATGCTATGGGACGCCAGTCCCACAGGAGGAGGTCATTCGTGAGTACCGAGCACGAGGGCGGGTACGCCGGGTCGCAGCAGCCCGCCCCCGTCGACGGGGCAGCGGCAGGGCCGTCCCCCTACGCGCAGGAGCGCGCCGTGCCGACTGACGCCGCGGACGACACCGTCGTCCAGCCGGTCTCACCGCCGGTCGACCCGACGCTCGCGGGATTCCCGCCACCGGTCGTACAGCCCCAGCCGGCCGCCCCGGCCCCGGCCGACGCCGGCGTTCCGGCCCCGGTCCCCGCCCCGGTCGCACCCGCAGCGGTCGCGGCACCGGCGGCCGAGGGCGGGTACGAGAACCCCACCGTCCCGTCGGCGCCCGTGTCCGAGCCCGCGCCCGAGCCCGCGCCGGCGTTCACGTCCGAGCCGGCACCGGCAACCGCGCCTGTGTCCGCGTCCGGATCCGGGTCCGCACCTGACTTCCCGCCCGCGCCGGCCCAGGCCGCGTACCCCGAGCACGCTCCCGCCTACCCGGCGGACGCCCCGGCGTACCCGCAGCAGCCGCCGGTGTACGGCGCCCAGCAGCCCCCGCACCAGCCCCCGCCGTACGGCAGCTATGCCGGTGGGGACTACCCGCCCTCCGGCGAGGGCCCTTACGCTCCCTACGGCACCACCCCGCCGCGCAAGAAGCGCCGCGGCGGCCTGATCGCGCTGCTCGCCGCGACCGCGCTGGTCGCGGGCGGCATCGGCGGCGGCATCGGTGCCGCGTTGGAGACCCACAACAGCTCGGACGGCTCCACCGTCGTGTCCACCACTGTGGACCCGAAGGCGCTCAGCCGGGCGCCCGACAGCATCGCCGGAATCGCCGCCAAGGCGCTGCCGAGCGTGGTGACCATCTCCGCGAGCAACTCGCAGGAGTCCGGCACCGGCACCGGGTTCGTCTTCGACACCGACGGGCACATCCTGACCAACAACCACGTCGTCGCGCCCTCGGACAACGGCGGCAAGCTGTCGGTGAAGTTCTCCGACGGCACCAGCTACCCGGCGACCATCGTCGGCCGCGCCTCCGGCTACGACGTCGCGGTGATCAAGATCGACGGCACCCCGAAGAAGCCGCTGGTCCCGCTGGCGCTCGGCAACTCCGACGCGGTCGCGGTCGGCGACACCACCATCGCCATCGGCGCCCCGTTCGGCCTCTCCGGCACGGTCACCTCCGGCATCATCAGCGCCAAGAACCGCCCCGTCGCCTCGGGCGATGAGACCGGCGCGCAGACCTCGTACATGAACGCGCTGCAGACCGACGCGTCGATCAACCCGGGCAACTCCGGCGGTCCGCTGATGAACTCCTCCGGGCAGGTCATCGGCATCGACTCGGCGATCCAGTCGACCGGTCAGAACAGCGACACCGGCGGCCAGTCCGGCAGCATCGGCCTCGGCTTCGCGATCCCGATCAACCAGGCCCAGTGGGTCGCCCAGCAGCTGATCAAGACCGGCAAGCCGACGTACCCGATCATCGGTGTGCTGCGCGACGACAGCTACCAGGGCACCGGCGCCAAGATCGCCGCCGCCCCGGTCCAGGGCACCCCGGCGATCACCGCCGGCGGTCCCGCGGACAAGGCCGGCCTCAAGCCGGGCGACATCATCACCGAGCTCGGCGGCGTCCAGATCGACAGTGGCCCCACCCTGGTCAGCGAGATCTGGTCGCACCACCCGGGCGACGTAGTCAGCGTCACCTACACCCGCGACGGCAAGACCCACACCACCAGCGTCACCCTGGGCTCCCGCGTCGGCGACCAGTAGCAGCAGCAGCGGTAACCCGGGCCCCGGTCTCCTCCCCCGGGAGCCCAGCACGGCTCCCCCGGCCCCGTACGGCACCAGCCCCACGCCGTACGGGGCCAATCGCTTCCCAAACCGGCCCCGACTCATGAGAAGATCCCTGAGCGCGGATCTCACCACCAGAGGGCCCGTGCAAGGAGAGCTGCCCGAGCGGCCTAAGGGAACAGTCTTGAAAACTGTCGTCGCGGGGAACCGCGACCGAGGGTTCGAATCCCTCGCTCTCCGCAGGTAGCGAACGAGCTGGTCAGGGCGGTCGATGGGGTCATCCCAGCGACCGCCCTGTTCGATTTCCATCCCACTGTGTCTCACCTGTGTACCGGTCCTGACCAGCGTGTCGGGGCCAGACCGGGGCCAGGATCGCTACACGGTGGGTGACACGGAATCGTCGTCGGCCGCATCGTTCAGGGCCTGCTCAATCTTGCTGTTCGCCTGCTCGCGCTTGCCGTCCAAAACCTTGGCGTAGAACCGGTAAAGGACAGCGACGCTATGCCCGGCACGTCGGGCCACCTCCGTGGGATCGACCCCGGAGACGAGCCACAGCGTGATGCCCGCCTTCCGAGCGGCGTAGGGCACCTCTGCAAGCGGCGTTGCCACCTGTTCCTCGGAGAGCGCCACCGCGCGGGCCAGCTTCCAGACGTTCGAGTAGTCCTTCGTCTGCACTACGCCCCCTTCCGAAGCCTGGAACAGACGCCCTCCAAGACCAGTGCCGTAGGTCTCCAGATGCTCCCGGAGGATTGCCACCAGGACCGGGGGAATGGGTACATCCCTGGTGGCCTTACGGGCACGCCGTTTAAGGCCCTTCTCGTCGTGTGACCTGCCGTCGTCCGTCCAGGTGGAGCCCGCTCGGGGAGAGCTACCCGCGAGCAGAAGTCGCCCCCACCCGGATTCCGGCAGGGTGCAGTCCTTCTTACGCAGGTCCATCACTTCTGCCGGCCGCATGCCCGCGTAGTACATGCAGGCGAAGAATGCAGCCAGGTGACGCCCTCGCGGACCCACGGTGCGGGCTGCCGCGATCAGCGCTTTCGACTGCTGCGGACTCGGCACGTACCGCCAATCGATCTCGTCATCCGTCTCCGGGGGCGACCAGTCGATGAACTGAAGTGGATTGGCCGTGAGCTGGCGGCGCTCGATGCCGTAGCGCAGGCAGTTGTTCAGGACCATCCGCTTGCGGCGGATGGTGGTCGCGGCGGCTTGTGCGCCGTTGAGCTGCAATGTCAGAGCTTCCAGTCCGGCCCGCAGGACGTCCGGCTCTTCCAGTTGCGCCATAGGGACAGACTTGCGCTCCAACCATTCGAGGGCCGCCGCGATCTGTTCCGGAGGTGGGGGCGTCCTCCCCGAGAAATTGAATGCCCAGCCGGTCAAGGCCCTGCGAAGTACCCGGGCCGGCGGGGCACCCTTTCGATCCGTCACCAATGCGGGGGTGACCATGGCGAGCGCATCCGCCCTGGTGCCCCTGCTCTTCGCGGATGATCGTTTCCACTTCATCTCAGCGTACTTCCTGGCGTGTTCGAACCATGTGCTCTGGTCTTTGAGACGCAGCTCTGATGCGGGTACGCCGGTTTCGGCGTCGAACTGTTCGCCTTTGCGCATGGCCGTGCGCAGTTCGGCTTCCCGCCCCTGCGCGAGTGTTTTCGTTGCGTAACTCTTGGAATGTCTCTGGATACCGACCGTCCACCGCAGCTCATAGGGCTTCGGTCGGCCGGGCCTCTCACGGATCTCGTTGATTCGCACGTCAAAGGTGAGCAAGGCGCGTCCTCGCAGAAGGAAGGGCCCCCGGGTACACCCGGGGGCTCTTACGGTGGAATGACGGTAAGTCAGGCAGCCCCGGTTTCGCAGGACTGCCACCAGGCGTCCAGGTCGGAACGACGCACCCGCAGGTGGCCGTTGGGCAGCTTGTGGATACGCGGGGCCTGGCCCCGGGCGCGCATCCGATAAAAGGCAGCGCGGCTCATGTCGATCTCGATCAGAACCTCGGGCAACTTGAGCATCTGGGGGCGAGACACGGAAGGGCTCCTTGGGTGTGAACGATGGGTATTGGACTGGCGTGCTCCGAACGGGCGGTCCGGGGCGCGCCTGTCTGAGGTGGGGATTTCTGCGTCACAGCGTCATCTGCGTCATTCGAGGTGTTGACCTGCGGGTTTGGGTGACGCAGAGGTTTTTGTCTGCGTCATCCTGTGACGCAGGCTGCGTCACGGCGTGACGCAGGTGACGCAGAATGACGCAGAGAAATCCGTCTGCGTCATGCCCGTTGCAGCAGGTCAGGGGTCGCTTTTCGGCGTCTGGTGACGCAGTGACGCAGGCTTCCCTCTCTTAGGAAAAAGAGAGGGGATCTGATTGGCGTCGGGATGGGGTCAGCTCGCGCTTAGGGAATACAAGAGGAGCACCGCTGGCGCGGCGGGGCGGGTGCTCCTCTTGTCTTCCTTGACGGTGCGCCGGTCAGGCGAGGGGGTCCTGTTGGTGCGGCGGTGGTGTGTGCGGCCGGGCCATGGAGATGTAGCGGGCCCCGCTGTCGCGGCCCCAGTCGATGAGGACGTTTCGGGCGGTCAGGGTCGGTTGGAGGCGTTTGAGGCGGTCGGAGAGGACCTTTCCGGTGGTGGGCCATCCCTTGGGCAACGGGCGGCATTCGTCCCCGGCGTAGAGGCCGGTCAGGCAGTGCAGCCATTCGGAGGACGTCATCCGCACCTCCGCGCCGGCGGCGAGGGTGGCGGCATGCCGAAGGACGATCTGTGCGAGCAGGTCCCCCTCGATCACGTCGTCGTTGAGGTCGTCCAGGCTGGTCCGGTAGGCGTTGAGCGTGGCCAGTCCGGTGGCGGTGTCGAGTTGGGCGCACAGGTGGGCGAAGTCGGCCATGCGCAGGTCGGTCGGCGTTTCTGCTTCGGCCGCGCGGACCTTGACGGTGAAGTCGAGCAGGGAGCCGAGGATGACGGGGAGGGCTTCCTCGAACTCCACCCACAGTTCGGCTTCGGTGCGTCGGATGCGGGGGCGTTCGAGTCGGAGCGGGAGGAGGCGTTCGGCGAGGTCGGGGCGGATGACTCCGACGTCGATGCCGGTTAGGAGCAGGGGGCGGCGGTAGCGGGAGCGGTGGACGTCTCCGTCGGTGAACAGGGCGCGTTTGATGGTCTCGGCTCCAGTGACGATGCAGCACATCAGGTCGGACAGATCAGGGTTCAGGTGGGACAGGTTGTCCAGGGCCGTGATCCACCCGGCGGCCACAGCGGAGATCAGGTTCTCCTCGTCCTTCGGGGCCCGGCGCAGGTCTCCGCTCATGCCCTCGATGATCCGCACCAGCATCCGGCCGGCGGTGGACTTGCCCGCCCCCTGCGGCCCGGTCAGGAACGGTGCGGGGACGGGGACGGTGGGTCCGAGGCAGCCGATGAGCCAGGCGATGGCCAGGGACTCGGTGTCGGCGTTGGCGAAGTTGCACAGCCGCATGAGCAGGTCGATGCCCTTGCCGTCGGTGTCCTTGGCCGGCATGGGCAGTTCCCCGGTGAGTTGGGTGCGCCGCCAGCACACCTCTGCGGGGTCGGGTGTCAGGACGGTCCACCCGGTGGGGTGGATGCGCACCGACTGCCCGTCGTCGCGCCCCAGGTCTAGCCAGGTCGCCCCGTCCAGGCCGGGGGCCACGCGGATGTGCACGGGCTGCACGTGCTCGCTCAAGGCCAGGGCTTCGATCAGGTCCAGCGCCTCCTTCAAAGCGGTGCCGTTGAAGACGCCGTGGCCGTCGTGGAACAGGCCGACCATGAGTTCCTGCCGGTGGCTGCCCGTGGTGCCCTGCGAGCGGATCGGCCGGGCCACAGGGTGCCCGTTCTTCTGCGCGTACACGGTTCCGTCAGCGGTCCGGAAGTATCGGAAGAACTGCTGCGCGTAGTCGGCGATGACCTGCCGGGCCGGGTCTTTGTCCTCTTCGGTCATGGTCACATCCCCAATTCGGTCAGCGCGTTGGCCCAGGCGTCGGCGCAGTGCCGGGGCGTTTCGCCCTTGGCCTGCGCTGCGGCGAAGAGCTGTTGGGCGTGGGTGTCGGTCAGGCAGCCGCATCGCCCGTGCGTGGACAGCACGGCCAGGAACGTGGCGTAGACCGTGGCGTGCACCGCGCTGCGTGCCTCGCTGATGCGCTGCACGGCCATGGTGATGCCCCGTTCCAGGTAGGCGGGCGTCCAGTGCCGGCACACTGGGGCCCCGGTGGGCGTGGGTATGGTGATGGCCTGCGGTGCCGACCGGCCTGCGGGCTGTGTCTTCACGGCGACCAGTGCCCGGACCGGCTGCGGGAGGTCGGCCAGGGGCCCGGTACCGGGACCGAGCCAACGGGCGTAGGCCATAAGGGATTTGATGTCTACGCCGGGGCGGACCGCGTTGGCGGAGCGCATCGAACCCCGGTAGATCCAGTGCTGCCCGCGGGTGGTGGGCACGGTCCGGGTGGGCGGAAGGTGCTGCCGGGCCCAGCCCACCGCATCGGGGGTGTCCAGGTCCACGACGGTCAGCCCAGCGCCGCCGGGGTGGTAGGCCACGGCGGCGGCCTGCGCCCATGCCCGTGCCCATGCGGCCGAGGTCAGGGTATGGGTATCGGTGGTGGCTGCGGCCCAGCCGTGGCACGGGGCGGAGCAGTGGCAGGGGCCTGCGGTCTTCATGTTCGGCCTGCCGCCGCAGGCGTAGCCGGCGCACGTGCGGCAGTTGCCGAACGGCACCTTCCCGACCCGCAACGGCAGCACCGGCACACCACCGCAGGCCAGGCGCACCGCCAGGGAAACGAGGCCGGAGCGGGGTGAAAACATGCCCTGGTAGCCCTCGGGGGCCGCCAGGACGGCCGCAGGGCGATCGGTGCCTACTTTCATAGGGTGCCGCTCCCTTCACGGCGAGAGAGGGGCCGCCAGGCCCCTCTCTCGCTTCAACTGTCTTTCAAGGAAGGCAAGTTGGGGCTTGCTGTGGTGGGCCGGGGGTCAGTCGGCTTCGGGGTGGGTCGGGTGCGGGGTACGGGTGTCGAGTTGGAGGTAGGCGCGTCCGCCGGGGTAGTGGGCGGGCTCGGTGATCGTGAAGTAGGCGCGCAGGACGTTCAGCACCTTCTCCTCGGTATCCGGGTCGCCGGTCACCAGTCGCAGGTGGGCGGTTCCGGGCAGGGGCGCGGGTCGGTCGGGGCGGGGTCGGCGGGTGGTCATCCGCTATGTCCTTCGTCGGCGGTGGTGGGTGGTCAGGCGGGCGTGGTGCCCGGTCCCGAGGTGCGGGTGTAGTGGGCCAGGCGCCGGACGGTGGCGGGGTCGTCCTCATCGAGGGCGGCGGTCAGGGCCGCGTTCAGCGCGATGGCGGGGGCGTCGGGGGTCTCGGTGCCGGGGGCGGGCAGGGCGGTGGCGCGGGTGCGGGGATCGAGCAGCAGGGCGGCGGCGTGGGCGACACTGTCGGGGGTGGGGACGTCGCCCCCGACCAGGCCGTGGACGTCAGAGCCGCCGCCGGTGGAGTCGCAACTGCACCACTGCCAGCCGGTGACCTGGTCCCAGTAGAGGAGCACGCCGCGCGTGAAGCCGGCAGCGGCGGCCCGCTCGCGCTCCAGGTAAATGACGATCTCCATGAGCATGGTCTCGCCGTTGTCGCTGTCGTAGGCCGCCCACGACTCGGCCGGGTCGGCAGTGCCGACCAGGGCCGTCATGACAGCGGTGAAGTAGGGGCCGTGGGGCAGGATCATGGGACTTCTTCCTTCTGCTGGTCAGGCGGCCTTGGCGAGCGGGGAACGGGCCGCCAGGTTCATGGCGTGGAGTTCGGTGTAGGACATGGCCATGTGGGCGTCGTGGTCGGTGTGGAACCGGTCGATCAGGGACCGGCAGGCGGCCTGGCCGAACGCGGTCTCCGAGCGTCCGCACCTGCATACGTAGTCGGCTTCCGGCGGTGGAGCTCCGTACCAGGTGGGGGCATAGATCCGGATGCCGGGCTGCTCATGGTTGGGCACCATGTCCGGGCTAGCGTGGCGGCAGCGAGGGGGGCCGGCGTTGGCGGTCATCTCCTCATGCCGCTGTTCCGTCGCGTGCTGCGCGTTGACGGGATCGGTAACTGCGTTGCCGGCACGCTGGTGAGCAGTAGCGCGAGGGACGTCCCGGCCCGGTGGGTACAGAGATGGGATTGGGGCACTCCAGGCACCGCATTACGTCACGGATTTCGTCACGCAAAGCGTGCAGCGGTGGCAATGCTGGGGCGTTGCGGCAGGCGCGTTCCCACAGGATGCGGGCCACCCCGTCCGTGCCGCGGTCCGCCCGGTGCCGCGAGGGCGTATCCCACCCGGTACGGGGCCGAAGAACGGCTACCTGCGTCCACCCAGCACCACGCAAACTCGCACCAGACTCGCCGTCTTGGGTGTAGGTCAAAACGCGTTGGAACCCTGCCGCGGTCGCCACCCGCGCAGCTGCCCCGTACAGAGCTGAACACGCGTTCGGCGTGCCGTCCGTGGCCACCCGAGTGACCTCAACCTGCCACCCGGTATCCAAGGCCCGGGCGACAGGGCGCCCGATGATGGCTGCGCCGTGCAGGGCCCCGTCCTCGCCCAGAACGCCCAGGGAGAAGCGGTGACCCTGCGGGCGGCGGTGGTGGCGGTGGTAGCGGTCCACCACGGCACAGGCATCCGCGAGGACCAGCGGGATAACGGTCAGCCGTTGCTGACCAGGTGCAGCCGACATCAGTGGGCTGCTCTGATCAGCGGTTGCGGTTGCTGACGCGGACGTTGACCGAACCGCGTCCGCCGCCGCTGCTGTGGCTGAGCAGCCAGACCAGGGCGAGGACGGCGGCGAGTGCGGCCAGTCCGGCGGTGGCGGCGGTCAGGGCCTGGAGCAGGAACCCGACCCCGACGCCGGCGGCGCCGATGCCGATGCCGCCGGCGAACAGCCGGGCCACCCACGGGTCCCGGGCCGCGCTGTACCCAGCAGGCTGCTGCTGCACGGCGTGCGGGGCGGTGGCCAGGTACGCGGGCTGGTACACGGGGAGCGGCGCGGGGGTGGGCTGGTAGGTCACCAGCGGCGCGGCCGGGGCGGGGGCGTAGTAGGGGTGGCCGTCCGGGGTGAAGTGCACGGCCGGAACGGTGGGCTGTTCTGCGGGCTGCGGGTACACGGAAACTCTCCTGACAGGTAGTCAGTGCTGATTGGCGGGGCGGTGCGGGGCCTTCCCGGCGGCGAGGCCGCAGCACGCGCCGGTTGGTCACTCTTTGTGCAGGGAGGGAGGCAGGGGTGTCCCAGGACAGGGGCCCTGCGGGGCGTTCTGGCAGGTCAGAGACCGTGCCTCCCTGCCTCCCTGATCATGTGTCGTTACTGATCAGGGCAGGGATGGGGGCCAGGGAGGCGGGGAGGGACAACTCCCTGCCTCCCTGACGGCCTCCCTTTACTCAAAGTCACCGTTCGCGGTGTCGGTGGTGCGCTGGGCGAGGGCTTCGAGGACCTTGGCGCGGGCGATGACCATCTGCCCGTCCGACTTGTGCGGCGCCGCCCCGCAGGCTTCGAGCACCTGCTTGAGGTCGGGGAACGCCCACTGCCCGTAGACCCCGGGGTTGTGCTGGGCCAGGCGCAGGAGCACGACCTGGGTGCGGGTGCGCGGTCCTTCGTCCAGCACAGCGGCGATGTCCGCCAACGGGTCCACCTGCACCGTGTCCTGCACGGCGGTCAGGGTGGTGACCGTCTCGCGGCGGCTCTTGATGCGGTCGGCGATGGCGGTGGCGTCCTGACCGGCGATGAAGTTGGTGCGGATCGTGGTGGCGGCCTGCCCGGGGGCGAGCTTGACCCCGTCGCCGGCCACGACCACGGTGCCCTTGTCCAGGCCCTGCCGCAGCTTGTGCGGCGCGGCCCCACCGTCCACGGCCTTGTCCCCGATGGCCATCCGCGCCTGCTCTTCCGTGCCCACGACCAGCGAGGCGCGGATGTGCGCGCCCTCGCGCACCAGCTTGGGCAGGTTCTCGTTCGTCGGGTCCTGCGTCCCCTCCCACAGGGTGATGTTCAGTGCACGACCCTGGTTGTGGATCTTGCGGACGGCCATGAAGTAGCGGCTGGTGGCCTTGGTGCCGCCGTAGGGGCGCCCGTCCTCGCCCTTGGCCGGGCACATGAACGCGGCCTGCGCTTCATCCACTACCGCGATGATCGGCCGGAACCGGGGGTCCTTGCGGGACATCTCCGGGGTGATGCCGTCCGTGGCCCCCGATGCCTTGAGCAGCGCGATTCGCCGTTCCATCTCGGCCACCAGCTCTTCGAGCATTTCCGTGATGGCGATGACGTCCTCGTCGGTGGGGCCCTGGATGAGCAGGGTGGCCAGGCCCTGGAACATGGCCCAGTCGCCTACACCCTTCAGGTCCCCGATCCGCAGCTCAACGGAAGGGTCCATGGCCGCCCACAGGGCCAGGGCGCGAAGGGAGGCGGTCTTGCCCTGGTTGGACAGACCGGTGATGAGCAGGTGGCGCTGCCACAGGGACAGCAGGACCAGGTCCCCGCGCAGGTCCTGGCCCCACGGGGCCCTACCGCCGTGCAGGTCCGCCACCATCTCCGGGTCCGTGACCAGCGCGGACGGGCCGATGGGCTCATCGAGTGCGCCGGAGTCGGCGATCCACATCCGCACGGTGCGGGCGGCCTGCGGGATCGTCAGGAACACCTCGTGCTCATGACGCCCCAGGTTCTCCGCCAGCTTCCGGCGACGCTTCAACACCTCCTCCGTCGACACCCCGGAAGGCAGAGTGGCGTCCACCTCGACCCCGCACCCGGCGATCCGGATCGGCCCCAGCATCCCCGCACCCGCGTCCCCCATGTCCCGGATCGCGGTCCGCAACGGGGCAATCCCCAGGTCACGCAGCGAGGTGACCACGATGGACGGGGTGATCGGCTCCCCGTCCGTGCTGCGCTGGTTGGCGGGCATGGCCCAGGCGGGGGCGGCGCCGCGCTTGCGGCCGACGTTCCACAGGCCGAGCATGGCGAACCAGGGGCCGAACGCCACCAGCGGGCCCCACACGATCGAGGCCACGACCACGATCCACCGCACGACCTCGATCAGCGTCATGGTCGGCGCGACGACTTCAGCGATGTTGTGTTCGGCGATGGCCAGGGCGATACCGAGCAGCAGCAGGAAGCCGCTGCCGGCCAGGGTGCCGGCAACGGCGCTCTTGGCCAGGCGCTGCGGGGCCATGACCAGGTCCATCCGCCGCTGGTGGCGGGCCGAGCGGAAGGCGGCGGCGCGCATCTCCCACTCCATCGCCACGTCGTGCTGGCCTGCGGCCTCAGCCGTGCGCATCATGCGTTCGTACCGGGAGGCGGTGCGGCCCTCCCACGCGCGGCGGGCCACGATCCCGCCCCCGTACAAGGTGAACAGGCCGTGCCTGGCCACCAGCCGGGCGGCCTTGCGGGTGTGGTCGTGCGTCACCGCCGTGCGCACCGCACGACCGGAGGAGCGGACCCACGCCGCACGGCCCTCGCTCAGCCGGCGGGGGGAAACCGTGGGGACGTGTCCCGGGGTGGTGGTGGGCTGGTACACCGAGTCCTGCACCAGGTCATGGGGTGTGGTGCGGGCGGCGCGGGCCTTGCCCAGGTCCAGGATCTCCCCGCCCATGGCAGAGGAGTTGAGCTGTGCTTCCAGGCGCGCGAACAGCTCGCGCTCCGGGTCGTTGTCACCTATCGGGTGGTGATTCACTTGGGGTTCCTTGTCCGTGGGTCCTTCGGGCTTGCGGGAAGGGGTGCCGGGGCACGGCTCTTGCTGGCAGGCGTGGCGTGCCCCGGCGGCAGAACTAGCGGTGGTCGGGCTGCGGTACGGCGCGGCAGGTGCCGGCGTGGTCGTTGGCGGCGGTCCGCATGGCGGCCAGGTCCGGGCTCGGGGTGTCGCCGGAGCGGGCGGCCCAGCAGCCCTGGCAGTGCCAGGTGTAGACCGGCCATCCGCCGGCCGGGGCGTGCTTCGGGTTGGCTCGCACGCTGTAGAGGTGGGCGTCCGGGTCAAAACTCTGGACCAGGGCCACCAGGGCCCCGCCCAGGGTCAGGAAGTGCGCGATCGGCCCGGCCGCCTGCGGCAGGGCAACGCTGGTGATCGTGGACTGCATGGCGGTATCTCCAAGTGAGGTCAGGCAGCCAGGGCCGCAGGTTCCGAGCACGGGACGCAGGTCCCCAGCGAGCGGGGGATGACGTAGCCGGCATCGCGCCGGCAGGTCGGGCAGGTCCGGCGCGCGAGCATCGCCGCAGCCAGCGCAGCCCACCTCGCCGCGGTCATCGGGCGCACCGGTTTGGCCAGGTCAACGCGGTACAAGTACGCCACTCGCGGACCCTGTCCGAGCCGGGAGAACCACATGAGCTGAGCGGCCACATCCTGACCACCAGGGCGAAGCCCCTTGGCCCGTAGCTGGCGGCGGGTGGCCAGGCCATCGGGGGCCAGGCGGAACGGGTAGGTCGGGGTGCCGCCGAAGCGCTTGCCGATGGGGTCGTAGAACCTCACGCCGCGCCCCCGCCGGCGGACACCCCTGCTGCCGTGGCGGCGCTGTCGGGGACGGAGTGCAGCGGGGAACGGGCCTCCTGGTAGCGGGCGGCGACCCAGCCGGCCGACCACCCGGTCAGCTCCACCGCACGCCGTTGCGGAACTCCGGCCGCCGCGGCAGCGTGGACCGTGGCCCGCGCGCGCTCCTCCGGCACCCGCTCCGTCACCGCTGGAGCGGACAGTAACTCTTCCCTCCGCTCGCGCTCACGGCGCTCACGCTCGCTCGCCTCGCGCTCACGGCCCTCACGCTCAGCGCGCTCGGCCGCCTCCCGCCGCGCCTGCTCCTCGCGTTCCTCGCGCCGCAACCGGGCCTGGTACTCGCGCTCCTCACGTACCAACGCGGCCTCGTACTCACGGCGCTCGCGCTCGCGCCGATCGGCTGCCTCCTGCTCGGCTTGGCGCTCCTGCCGGGCCTGGCGCTGGCGTTCCTCCGCCCGGCGTTCGATCTCGGCCCGTTCCTCGCGTTCAGCGGCCTGGCGTGCGTCCAGGGCCCTGGTGATCGCGCGCCGGTAGGACAGCGACGCCTCAGCGGTGACGATCAGCAGCAGCGGCGCGACCGCGTGCACCGCCACCCCCACCCCGTCCCGCTCCAACGCCGAAAGACCCGTGTTGAGCAGGACCGTCATCAAGCCCGTCAGCCAGCGCAGCACGACCGGCCACCGGCCGCCGTGCCCTCCCAGCCGGGCCAGGGTGTTGTCCAGGCGGACCACGATCACCACCGCCGCGTCCACCACCAGCGGCAGCACTGGAGCCGTCCACCGCCACCCTGCCGGCGTGTGCCCCGCCATCAGCGGGGTGACCGTGAGCACGCTGTAGAGCACCGCACCAGCGGTGATCGTCCACGTCCCCACACCCAACGCACGCTCGGCCGACCGGACCTGGTCCGAACTCATCTGCGCCCTCATCATCACCACCGCCCCGGCCGCCGTGAGCGTCCGGTGAGCGCCGTAAGCGCCGGTGCCGGGTTCATGCCTGCCACCCCCGGACGATCTCCTCCGTCGCCGAGAGGGCGCAGTGCAGGCCGGCCACGTCGGGCGCCCGGCCCTGGTTGACGCGGTCTCGAGTACTGCGCAGGAGCACGGCCAGCGAGCGGACCACGGCACGCAGCGTGTCCACCTCGCCGAGCAGGTTTTCAACCGCGTCGTCCATGACCAGGACATCGCGGAACTCGTCGTCGCCCAGGACGCGGATCGCGTCCAGGCGCTGCGGGGTGGTGGTCATGCCGCCACCGCCGCCCTGTTCGCGGGCCGGCGGGCCGGTCGCTGGCGGTGCAGGGGAAGCGTGTCGAGCAGGTCGGCGGCCAGGTGGGACACGCGGTCGATCAGGTCGGGGTCATCGGCCAGGATGTCGCGCGCCGCAGCCTGCCGCGCCGCCTGCTCCTCCTCGCTCTCACCCTCGACCCCGAGCCACAGGTCCAGCGGGGTGCCCAGGGCCAGCTCAATGAACTCGTCGGTGCTGCGGGCCTCGTTGTGGCCGATGAAGTTCTTCATCCCTTGCCACCGCGCCCGGTCTCGCTGCGGCGGTTGGCGTCCCGGACCTTGTCCGAGAGCGCCTGCCGCTCCTCCTCTGTCAAGCTGAACATGCGGGGGCCTCCGTTATAGGTGCCTGCGAAAGCGGCCCCGGTGTTCGAGCACCGGGGCCGCACTGTGTGAGGAACTGGGCCACCAGGACCCACAGCCCCCGACGCACCACCCGAGGGGCGAGCGCGCCAGGGACTGTAAGAGCTGGTGAAACGTGTTGTCTCCTTCCGGGAGCGTGCTCCCGTTTCAGGCTGGAGACGTGACCGGAGCCGTTCGGTCATGCCCTCCGGCTGCCAAGGTGCCGGGAACCTCCCCCCGACCAACGCGGGGCTCCTATTTCACTGCTCTGAGCAGCCCAAAGAAGGCCCCTCATGTCGTTTTCCGGTTCTCCCGGTTGCGACATGCTTAAGCTATCCAACTTGCTTAGGCAGGTCAAGAGGGTTGGGTTTCTCGCCTATGTTGACCATGTGTCCTACAGTGGGCGTATGAGCCTTGACCCAGATGACTCGCGCCCCCCGTATCAGCAGGTCGGCAGCTCTCTCCGGGCTTCGATCCTCACCAAGAAGGCAGGCTTCGAACCTGGCGACAAAATCCCGTCCGGACCTGAGCTTGCGAAGCACTTCAAGGTCGCCCGCGGAACTGTAGACAAAGCCCTAGACCTGCTCAGGAGCGAAGGGCTGATCGTCACTCGCCAGGGCAGCGGGTCCTTCGTGCGGGAGCGCACAGAGCGGCCGGTCGGTCTCCGACCGCACCTTGAAGCGGCCTTCGCTCAGCCGCAGGTGACCATCGACTTCGCTGGGTTCTCCAGCGAGACACTGCATAACGCGATGTTGGAACCGCTCGACAAGATTCGGTCCGGGCGGTTCACCCCGGAGTCGATCGCGGTGCGACTTCTGCTGCCGGACACCACGGCACCGATGGCAGTGCCTGTATTGGTGGAGGGACTCAAGGATGAGCCTGCGCTGCGGGAACGTGCGCGTCAGATCGCGCTGACCAATGCTGCGGGGATTGCCCACTCAGTCGAGGTGCTCGCGGAACTTGGGCTTGTGCAGTCAGCCACTGTCCTTGTGAAGGTTCACCGGGCATCGCCCCTGTTCAAGCTGTACATCCTGAACCGGACCGAGGCATTCTTCGGGTACTACCCGCTCCGGGAGCGCTCGGCCCCGATCGCGGGTGACCTGCACACCTTCTATGACGTCACTGGCAAGGACACCACGCTGTTCCACCACTCGGCAGGCCCAGATGAGGCGTCCATCGGCTCTCAGTACGTGCAGCAGTCCCAGACCTGGTTCGACAGCCTATGGACAACCATCGCATTCGAGCGTGAGCAGTGAGCACTGTCCCTCAGCAGCTAGTGGACGTCCTCCGTCCGGTTAAGCACGTGCTTCTCGACTTCGATGGTCCTCTGTGTTCCATCTTCGCCGGACTGACTGCTCAGGAAGTCGCCCACGACCTAGTGGTCGGTCTGGCCACGGGGGCGAGGATTCCGGAAGGGTGGGTGACCGCCTCTGACCCTCTTGCGCTGCTCCGGCGTATCGGCGACGAACGCCCGGAGCTTGCAGGCGCTGCCGATCTGACTCTGACTCGACTCGAAGAACAGGCCGCCAGCCTCGCCAGGCCAACAGTCGGGGGAGAGTCGGTGCTCCGCGCCTGCATGGACTCAGGCCGCTCGGTAGGGATCGTGAGCAACAACGCCGGCAGTGCGATCCATATGTACCTAGACGCGCATGGCCTCAGTAAGTACGTGTCGGGTGTCTATGGGCGCATTCTCGGTGAGCCGTCATCCATGAAGCCTGACCCCCGATTGCTGACGGACGCGATGGGCGCGGTTGCTGCGAAGCCTTCCGACTGCATCTTCATTGGTGACGCTGTGCGGGACGTGCAGGCCGGTGACGCTGTGAAGGTCAGAACGATCGGCTACGCCAACAAGCCAGGTAAGGATGCAACGCTCAAGCAGGCTGGCGCGGTGGTTGTCGTTGACTCCATGCAGATGATTGCCGACGTTTTGGCGCTCGTGTAGAAGAGGACAGCCGCCGCCTTAGGTGTGCGTCCATTCTTTACACTTAACGGCGGCGGACGCCGATGGATCGCAGAATTCTTGAGCAAATTTACCAGCGGAACTGAGAGGCTTCCAGGGTAAATCCAGAAGCCTTCCAATTTTCGATGCGGTTGCTCCATGAATTCCTACTGGGAACCTTCCAGTTGTCGAACTGCGCGTCGCAGATTATCGGCGAACCGTAGCGTTCGGACAGTGTCACGAGTGATAGCGCCACTCGCATCCTCGCCTTGCGCGGCGATATCCACGGCAGGCAGAAGCTTCTGGATAAGCTCTTCTGCTTTGGCGGGATCCCACATCACGTCAAGAATCTTTTTACACTCACGATCAGCCAACCTGTTCCCTTGTGGCAAGTCGCCTGTACCGAGCAGATAGGTTTTCACTGCCATTAGAAGCTGATACTTTGCCGGGGTGTACTTCCGGTCGATTCTTTTAGTGCGGAAAAGCCATTCAATTCGATATGATGTGGCCGCGCTCGTGTAGTAGGAAAGCGCATTTTGATGCGGCTGGAACAAGTCAGATTCGCGGGTTTCTTTGAGCTCCTTATAGTAACGCCCTGCGCGGGATGGTTCATTTAGGAACATGGATGCGAAGGTGCGAGTGAGGAGAGATCTGGTGACAATCCTGGTTTTCTCTACGGTCTGCTGAGAGCTGTATTGACGAGACCGCCTCTCATAATATAGGCGCTCGCTGTCCGAAAATGATTGGAAGAGGACTTCGAGTTCCTTGTGGAAGTTCTCTCGCGCTTGAAGATCTTCGTCAGTCACGGCAGTCTGACGGTTTGTGGCTGTCGTAATCTCAGTGATTACGTTCTCTTCTCGCGATTGAATAAGTCGCACATTGACGTGAACTCCGTCAGTTAGGTTCGCCTTCTCGTCAAACAGCACATGACAGGTCTGGCAGCCGTTCACGATCTGAAAGTCGCGAATGTGAATATCATCTCCAGCGAGCGTTAGTTCGCGAGTGACAATCGTGATGCCGTTATTCAAGACCGCGAACCGCTCCCTGCCCTCTGAGTTCTTTACCGTCTGCTGAATCTCTAGGTTGACAGGGTTATAATCCTGAAAGTCGCGAACGTTCTCAAAAAATAGAGTCTTCCGAATACCGCCGCCTGGGTCAGTGAGAATCTTAACCAGATCCTTGGCTGGCAATACTCCAAGGAAGGCCTGCTCGACAAGCGGCATCTTTGGAAGAGTGATTCGCTTGGGCATCGTAAATTCCGCAGACACGGCCGATGTGGCGCGCTGGTAAAGTTCGCGTAGTTCCCGAGCACCGAGAGGAATTGCATCAACTTCGCTAAAGTAATTAGTCTGATCCAGTCGCTTAACTGCTGTCTTGCGCTTCGCTTCGAGCATGTTGTCGCCCACGGCGCCCGTCGACGCGTACCGAACGGAGAGCGCTGGGAGGCCACCGCGAGAGAGCTTTCCTAGGTCCGCATAGATCGCATCGATGCATTCGCGCAGGTTGGCAATCTCTGGAGATGCCGGATAGGGGATCATGTCAGATGTAATCAATTCAACAAGATTGTCCGCCAAATCGGTGAAAACCTTGGCTTCGAACCCTTGGGTTGTCTTCGCCTGAACAATGATAATTCTAACGTCAAGCGTCTTTGCTTGAGCCACGGCCGCTCTGACGTCGGCAGCATCCAATAGGAGGTCGCCATTGATGATGATTGCTGCGATATCTACGCCAAGATCACCCCCTGCGCCCATTCGAAATTCGTCGGGGTCGAACTCATCTTCGAAGTAGCTGCTAATTACGCAGAAGCCTGCAAAGTCTTCGAACGCTTCAGATTCTGTGAGGTTTTTGAGGCCTCGTTCCTGTTGGAACTGCTTGACGAGTCCTTCGGTGATGCGGTCCATACTCCACCCCTGTTCTGCCCGGCGACTATTCTGAACGGTGTGACAAGAAGCGCGCTGATTGCAGATTGCCAGACTAGCGGATTGAGAAGTCTGAGTGGCAAGGATCTGTCGACGTAGGGATCTTCACTCAGCCGGAAGAGCCAGGGCCCGGGGTGGCCGTGCGACCCGGTCGAACGATGCAGCAAGGCGAGAGAGACTGACGTGCGAGAGGCCAGTCTGCACCGAGCCGCAGGTGCCACATCCTCTACGTAACCGCGATGGAGCCGGCTCCCAGGGCGTTCGGTCGCCGCTGGCATGTGGACGGGCCCATAGATCAAGCTGGCATAGGCCCGCTCCGGGGCCAGGCTGGGGCCACGCGAACGTGTCGAGCTGAGTTGTACTGCTGAGCAGCAGGTCACAGCTCTCAGCGCGGTGATACTGCCTTCATTCTTGAAAACTGTCGGCGGGGGCAACCCCGCCCGAGGGTTCGAATCCCTCGCTCTCCGCTTGGAACGGCCCCTGACCAGTCACAACGGTCGGGGGCCGTCTGCTTTTGGCGTCATGCGGATGATCCGCGAATGACCGGTGTTGACCGCTTCATCTGGCACGGATCTGGCACGCCGGTGGCGTCCTACAGCTCAGATGAGTGGATTGAATAGGCGACGGATCGTCATTTCCGCATCGGTGGTGCGGGTCGCCATCTGTACTGAGCCGTCGAAGCAGGCCAGGGCTGCCGGTCCGCTTCCGGGTAGCGGTGGGCCTATCGTTTCGCCGCTTACGGCGCCCCACAGGGTGGTCTGGCCGTCGTAGGGAGCGGTGAACAGTACGCCTCCGCCTGCCGCTGAGGCAGCGGTCAGTGATGTGTCCGGGCCCGGTCGCAGCAGCTGGCCGATCGGCTCTCCGGTGACCGCGTTCCACCGGGACAGGGTGCCGCGCATATCGAGGGAGGTGAGCATGGTCCGGCCGTCGTTGAGGGCTAGGGAGACCAAGTGCATGCCGGTGTCGCCGGGCTCGTGGATCGGTGCCCCCGTACGGCTGACCGGTGGCGGCGTTCAGCGGAGGATGCGCCCCGACTCGTCCTTGATGGCGACCAGCGCGGTGCCGTCGGGCAGGGTGATGGCGGTGACGGCCTTGACGGGCGCGGTGTGGCTGAGCAGGGGCGGTCCCAGCGGGGCGCCTGTTGCCGCGTCCCACAGGTAGACCCGGAAGCTGCCGTGGCCGGCTCCGGCGATGAACGCCCGACGGTCCGGGAGGAGTCCGTGGCCACGTCCCAGACCGTGTCGCCGCCGGCCATCTCGGGGCTGTCCAGTTCCTCGCCGGTCAGCGCGTCGAGCCGCAGGACTCCGTCTTCCATGGCGGCCGCGACCACCAAGCTGCCGTCCGGCGGTGAGGCGACCGCCAGCGCGTTGACGGGCCAGCCGCCGTCCCAACAGCACAGCATCCGGCCGGTGAACACGTCCCATCGGCGGATCCCCTGGACGTCGCATGATGACAGCAGCACCACCTGACCCGACCGGGAACGCGCCAGTGTCGGCCAGAGGGCGCGGTCCTGTTCGGACGTGAACGTCATCACCTGTGCCGAGCGCATGCCCTGCCGCATCGCACCTCCATGCCGATCGCCCTGTGTCCGGATGCGCGTCCTGGCAGATGGAATTGGCACTTCGGACGGGGACGGACATCAGACCGACGTGCGCTCGGCCCAGGAATCGACGGAGACGCTCTGGCCACCTGCCAGGTAGCGGTGCAGGGCGGCGGCTGTGGTGGGGACGAAGGCGTCCGGGACGGAATCGATGTACGCCCGGACACCTGGGAGTGCTTGGCCGGACTAGGGCGATCAGACTGGGGGATGTGACCACCCCTCGGAGGCCGGAAGCGCTGGACGGCCGCAACGTTGCAACGCATCGCGTCTGGTATGCCGCCTATGGCTCTAATATGCACTTCGATCGGTTGAACTATTACCTGGCCGGTGGGAGGCCTCCGGGCGGTGCACGGCGGTATCCGGGCTGCCGGGACTCGCGGGCTCCGCGGCGGATGATTCCGGTGATGCTTCCCGGTCAGCTCTACTTCGCCCTGGAGTCCATGGCCTGGACGGGCGGCATGGGGTTCTACGACCCGCTGGACCCTGGAGAGATGCCCGCGCGTGCCTACCTGGTGTCGGCGTCGCAGTTCTCGGATATCGCGGCCCAGGAGATGTACCGGGAACCTGGTGGGGATCTGGATCTCATGGATGTGCTCGCTGAGGGGAGGGCGGTTCTGGGAGAGGGGCGCTACGAGACGCTGGTATGTCCCGGGATGCTGGACGGCTACCCGGTACTCACCTTCACAGCCCCTTGGCGAAGTGCCGATGTCACGCACGCTCGGCCTGCTGCGGCCTACCTCCGCAACTTCGCGTCGGGCTTGCGGGAGTCCCATGGGTGGGGTGTCGAACGGGTGGCTGAGTACCTGGCCAGTCGCCAGGGTGCCGCTGGATCATGGACGGCAGCCGAGGTGGCCGAAGCCGTCGACGCTTCTGCCGTCCGGCAGCCGGACGTGCGGGAGTGATATGCCGTTGCGGCAGTGGTTGTCCGGCTCAGGCCACCAAGCCATACAGGCTCGTGCCCTGCTGTACGGCTGACTTGGCCAGGACGGCCAGGTCGGAGAGTGCGAACACCACGTCCGATTCGGCGTTCTCGCCAGCGACGACCAGTTCCTCGAAGGTGACGCCTGCGAGCAGACACTCCCACTCGATCAGGGCTTCCTCGGGGTCGAAGTTTCTGCAGCTCAGCGTGGGGAGGGAGGTGTGTGGACCGTGGCTCAGCGCTACTACTGCGGAGGCTTCGTCGGGTGCCACGAAGAACTCGACTATCACGCTCATGACTGCACCATGCCCGACACCGATGACAGGACGGTCGAGACTGCCACCCGGCGTGGCGGATCGGGCCAGGGCACGCGCCTCTCGGGCGACGATGGGGCAGGGTGGGGCCCGCTGGGAGCTGTGTTGTTGGGGCCGTGGGTAGGGCGTACGTGGTGGGCGGCTGCGGAACTGGACGCCACCGACGGCCTGACGGGGAAGCGGCAGGAGAATGGCAATTCATGCAACGCGAAGGAAGACGATGAACGACATCAGTGCCTACCGGGACGTCCCGGCGACCACGCTGGCCGACCTCCTGGGGCGGGAGCGGGTCATGGACATCGGCATCCGTCCGCTGTGGACGCCGGTACCGCGGGTCGCGGGGCCTGCGTACACCGTGCGGTGTCCGCAGGGGGACAATCTCATGCTGCATGCGGCCATCTACCGTGCGGAGCCGGGGTCGGTCATCGTCGTGGAGTCGGGTGACGTGGACTACGCGCTCGCCGGCGGCAATGTGTGTGCTGTCGCCCAGCGGCGGGGGATCGCGGCGTTTGTGGTGGACGGTGTCATCCGGGATCTGGGCGAGGTCCGCGAGGCGGGCTTCCCCGTCTTCGCCCGTGGCGTCATTCCCATCCCCGGGACGAAGCAGGCTATCGGGGCGCTCGGCGGCCCGGTGCGTTGCGGAGGCGTCCTGGTGCATCCCGGGGACGTTGTGGTGGCTGACGAGAAAGGCGTCGTTGTGGCGCCTGCCGTTCGGCAGGCGGAGGTGCTGGGCGCGGCTCGGGCGAGGCTCGCCAAGGAAGCTGCCGAATCCCTCGACGCCTGGGAGGCGCAGCACCGTGCACGTATTGAGAAGGCGTTGAGTGAGCAGGGGTTTGTCGGCTGAGCATGGTCGATTCCGGCCTACGGAGAGTCGATTGTGACGGCCGGTCAGATGTGGTCACTGCCTTGGCCTGTCGATCGATGGAGCTGGGGGCTGCGGCTGGGCCCCTGAGGGAGCCCGGGGTTTGAAGGAAGGCCCCGGGCTCCATGCGACGTGAGGGCGAGAGGGCGAAAGGGCGAGAGAACGACGGGACGACGGGACGGCAGGACGCGCGGACGCCGGCCTGCGAGCGGTCAGGCGGCGGGGACGGCTACCAGGTAGTAGCGGCGGCCGTCGTTGCCGGTGACGGGCAGGGGGGTGTCGGGGAGGGCAGCGAAGACGGCGGCGGCGACCTGGGACGGGTCGCTCTCGGGGGTCAGGGGCGGACGCAGGGCCGCGCGTATCGCGCTCTGGGTCTTGGCGGACAGCGGGCGCGGCTTGCCGGCGCCGTCGCGGACGAGTTGGGCCAGGCCGGCCATCTGGGACCTGGTCAGATCGGCGCCGAGGCCGAGCTGCGCGGCCCGGGACGCGACGTTGGCGGCGAGGGCGGCGCGGTTCCAGGAGGAGCAGACCTCGCCCGGGGTGCCGGGCGGGAGGAAGGTGACGGCGGTTCCGATGGAGCTCTTCATCTATGTCTCCAGTACAGGCAGAGGACCGTGAGGGACCGTGGAGGACCGTTTCGCTACCCCTATTGTCGCACCGGGGTATGACAATACTGGCTGGTCAGCGTGTCTCTGACGGGTGCTGAGGTGGCCTGGAGGATGCTGAGGGGTCGGTGGGTCGGTGGTGCACCAGGCTGATCGGCCGGCCGGGCAGGCCGATCAGCTCGCCCGGGTCATCGAACGAAGGAACGACATGTCTGCCGTGGCACGTGCGTCCGCGCTGCGCGTCCTGGCCGCCGCGCTGGTCGCGACGTCCCTGCTGCTGGCCCCGTCGGCCCTGCCCGCGCTCGCCGCCCCGGCGCCCCCGCGTGTGGCTCCGCGCGTGGCCCCGCGCGCGGTTCCAGCGCTCGCGCCCGCCGCCCCCTCGCTCGCCCTCGCCGCCCCGGCGCGGCGTTGGCGTGCGGTCTTCGACGACGGGTTCGGGTCGCCGCGCTGGGGGAAGCGCGGCGCGGTGTGGTCGGACCGGACCTCCGCCTACGCGGACGGGGCGAGTGACCCCGACCAGTTCAAGTTCGACCGGGTGCAGGCCGCCGCGATGAAGGTCAGCCACGGGCAGCTGCACATCACCGCCTCCCCCACCACCGCTGCCGTGCACGGCCCTTGGCGGACCGGGCTGCTCACCACCGAGCCCTGGCACGGGGGTGTCGCGGGCGGCAACGGCTTCCAGCTCAGGGCCGGCGACTACGCGCTGATCCGGATGCGGCTCCCCGGCCGCCAGGACGGCGGCGGGCACGGGGCCTGGCCGGCCGTCTGGACCTGGCGCGACGGCAACGAGGTCGACCTGATGGAGTGGCACAGCGAGACGCCCGGGATCATCGAGTTCGCCAACCACACCCCCGGCGCCAGTACGTACTCCTTCGTCCACTCCCCGCTGGTGGGCTTCGGCAGGTGGATCACGGTCGCGGTCCGCTTCGGCGCGACCGACGTCGGCTGGTACGTGGGGGACGACACCCACCCGCTCCGGCTCGCGTACCAGGACCATGTGGGGGTCGGCGCGAAGTGGCACGCCTATCTGATCGCCAGCCTCAGCGTCTCCGCCCAGCCCGGACGGCTGCCCAGCTCCGCGCACCCCATCAGCATGGCGATCGACAGGATCCGGGTCTTCCGCTGAGGGACGGGACCTCCTGCCACCGCGTCAGGGTTTGCTGGCGACGGCCCCGTACCAGGTGATGTCCTGGGGGCGGGCCTGGCGGTCGAGGTCGTTGTCCGGACGCCAGCGGTTGACCAGCTGCAGACCGGGCTCGGCGAGCTCCAGGCCGTCGAAGAAGCGCAGCACCTCGGCGTGGGGGCGCAGGTGCAGGTTCACGCCCGAGGCGCGGTACGCCTGGAGGGCCCTGGCGCCGGCCTCGTCGGAGAAGTCCTCGGTGCCATGGGTGAGGATCAGCCGGCTACCGCTGGGGCAGGCGTCGAGGAGTTGCGCGACCAGGCCGTAGGGGTCCTCCTCGTCGGCGACGAAGTGCAGCAGGGCGACCAGCATCAGGCACACCGGCTCGGTGAGGTCCAGGACCTTCCGCAGGCTGGGGTGGTCCAGGATCGAGGAGGGGTCGCGCACATCGGCGTCGATGTAGGCGGTGCGCCCCTCCGGCGCGCTGACCAGCAGGGCACGGGCGTGCACCAGGACCATGGGGTCGTTGTCGACGTAGACGACCCGGGCCTCCGGGATGACGGACTGGGCGACCTCGTGGGTGTTCGGCGAGGTGGGGATGCCCGTGCCGATGTCGAGGAACTGGCGTATGCCCTGCGAGGCGACGTACTCGACCGCCCGGCACATGAAGCGGCGGTTGGCCCGCGCGGCCAGGGCCAGGCTCGGCCGCAGCTCGAGCACATGTTCGGCCGCGGCGCGGTCGGCGGGGAAGTTGTCCTTGCCACCGATGAAGTAGTCGTAGATCCGGGCGCCGTGGGCTATGTCGGTGCGCATCGGCGGCGGAACCTCCCAGTCCGGTCCCATCTCCGTCCAACCGTCCAGGTGCGAACCTTCCGCCATGGCCTTCCCTCCCCCGAACCTCCGCTGACGCGACATCAACGGTCATGCTAGGTCACGCGTTTGCCTTGCGGAGACGCATTCGTTCACCTGGGGGCTCGAAGCCTCAGGGCCTCGAAGCCTGAGGACCTCGGCGCCTCAGGACTTCAGGGGCCGAGGACTTCAGGGCCTCAGCCGGCGAAGGTGATCCAGTAACGCCGCTTGGGTCCGCTGGCGGAGCCGCGTACGTCCTCCAGTACGCCGCCGTTGCGCTCGATCGTGCGCGCCGAGGCGGCGTTGCCGTCGTCGCAGGTGACCAGGACCCGGTCCAGGCCGAGCCGGCGCGCCTCGGGCAGCACGGTCGCCAGCGCCCAGGTGGCCAGGCCGCGCCTCCTCGCCGACGGCCGGACGCTGTAACCGATGTGGCCGCCGGTCTCCAGCAGGAAGGCGTTCAGATAGTGCCGCAGATCGATGGCGCCCAGATAGCTGTCACCCTCGACAATCCACCAGTGGGTGGCGTGAACGCTCTCCTCACCGAGGGCGGCCGAGCGGTCCGCCTGCCGCAGCAGTCGCTCGACCCAGGTCGAGAAGCCCTCGGGGTCGTCCAGATCGACATCGGTGGCCAGGCGCAGACCGGTCCCGTCCTGGTGCGCGCCTGTCGGCCACTCGTCGCGTGCCGCGAGCCAGGACGGGCGCAGCTGTGCTGTGGGGAGGATCAGTTCCGGCATAAGGGGGACGGTAACAGCCGCCTGTGCACCCGGCCGGATGCCTGTCGGTGCGCAGGCGGGTGCGCCCGCGGCGGCGAGGCCGGTCAGGCCGACAACGCCGGCAACGCCGGGCAGGCCGGCGAGGCCGGTCCGACGAGTGGAACGGGATGGGGACGGCGCGCGCGCTCCTGGAGCCGGGCGTTGCAAGTGACGGTGCGCCGCGACCGCTGCGGGGGGATCACAACGGATGGGTAACAGGCTGGCGTGGGAGTCAACGAAACCGGGGTGCCATGACGTTCTAGTGGAGGGAGGGATATCGCCTGTGCGGTCTGCGGGGCGTTGTCCCTGGTACGGCGGGGCAGGGCGATCCGGGAGCGGGGCGCATGACGGGGACAGGGTTTTTGGGTGGGAACGCCGAGGTGACGTTGCGTCAGCGACGGGGCCACGTCCGTACGGGGGAGCCGGACGGCCGCGGCGGACGGACCGTGGTGGAGCTGTACGGCGAGATCGACATCGCGACGACCTGGTTGCTGACCCGGCATCTGGACGCCGCCACGGCCGGGGACCGGCCGCAGGTGGTCGTCGACCTGCGCGGTGTCAGCTTCATCGACAGCGGCGGGATGGGCCCGCTCTGCCGGGCCTGGTGCCGGGCCCAGGACCGGGGCGGCGACATGTCGCTGATCTGCACGGATTCGCGCATCCTGAAGACCCTGCGGCTGGCCGGGCTGACCCCGACCATCTCCGTCGCGACCCCGCGGAGAGCCGTTCGACTGGGGCGGCGTGGCGCGGTCGGGCCGCGGGTGCGGGAGCATGGCGGGAAGTAACCCGCCAGGAGGAAACCTTGTCCAGCCCGGATCTGTGGCTACTGCGCGTCTCCGACCTGCCGGAACGCGACCTCGTCGGCGACCCGCCGGGAGGCGGCCCGCCCGTCGGCGACCTGTCCAACGGTGACGGGCTCGCCGTCGACCCCTCCGCCGTCGACCCCTCCAACGGTGACGCGCCCGTTGGTGACGCGCCCGCCGCGGCGGGTGTCCTGGACCTGCTGGACGCTGAGGAGCGGGCCCGCGCCGCCGCGTTCGTCCATGACGCGGACCGGATCCGCTACGTCGCCGCGCACGTCGCGCTGCGCCGACTGCTCGGGGACGCCACCGGGAGACCGGCCCGGGACCTCGTCCTGATCAGGGAGCCCTGCCCCCGCTGTGGTGAGCCGCACGGCCGTCCGGCCCTCGCCGACCCGCCGCGTCCGCTGCACTTCTCGCTGTCCCACGGCGGCGACCTGGTGCTGATCGGCATCGCCGAGGTGCCGATCGGTGTGGACGTCGAGGGGCTGCCGCGCGGGGAGACGGTGGCCGAACTGGCGTCCGTGCTGCACCCCGGTGAGCAGACCGAGCTCGCCTCGCTGCCCGCCGACCAGTTGGTCCCCGGCTTCGCCCGGCTCTGGACCCGCAAGGAGGCGTATCTGAAGGGCCTCGGCATCGGCCTCGGCCGGGACCCGTCCGCGGACTACCTCGGCACCGCGGGCCTGGCCCCGAACCCGCCCGGTTGGACCGTCACCGACCTGCCCACCGACGACCCGGACCACGCCGCGGCCCTGGCCATCCAGGGCGGCTCGGCGGCGGAGGTGCGGGTGCGCAGGCTCTCCGCGGCCTTCGTCCTCCAGGGGCACCCCCAGGACTGACCCGAGCCCGCTGCCTGCCGAAAGGCCCCGTCCCCCGTCTGCTTGCTCACGGCTGCCGGCCGTGTGCCGGCCGCGCGCCGACCGTGTGCCGACCGTGCGTGGTCGACGGGGGCGGCGCGTACGGGGGTGCCGCGCGCCCCGGGTGTGCGGACGGGCCGGGTCGCACGCCCCCGAGGCCGTCGCGGGACGGTGCCGAGGGGTCCAAATGGGCGGTATATCAAGGGGAAACCGTTACGGGGCGAACTGTCGATCGTTCAGGGGTTAGGGCTCCCGTGTCACGCTTACGGGGGAACTATCCCTCCAGGGTTGGATATCCGTGGGCCGTCTGGGTCAGTCTGAAGGTGCGACGTCGCAGGCCGGGCAGGCCGCATCTGGCCATGTGGCTGCCCACACCGTGTTCGACTTCCACCACTTGGAGGAATCACATGTCCCGTATCCGCATTGCCCTTGCCGCAGCTCCGATTGCCGTCGCGATGATCCTGGCGGGCGCCGGCGCGGCCTCCGCGGACAATGGCGCATTCGCGAACGACGGGTCCAACAGCAGCATCGTCTCCGACTCGGGCAGCGGGAACCTCTCGGGCTGGGTCAACGGGAACTCCAACTGGACCCAGCAGACCGCGACCGGTTCGGGTGCCTCCAACGCCAACAACACGCTGGGTGTGACCGGCAACTCGGGCGGCGTGTTCAGCAGCCAGTCCAACAGCAACGTCCGGATCTTCTTCTAGCCCCGGGAAGAAGCGCTGAACAGCTGAATCGGTCTGCCCCGGTGCCGGTCCCAAGGCTCCGGGGCAGACCTGTCGGTCCACTCGCGGTTCTGCCGTGCTCTTGACTGCGCCAGCGTATCTGACGCACAGTCAGATTTGTGATGGAGCCGACCGATCCACAGCAGTACCAGGAGTACGCGGGTCGCCCCGCCGCGGCCGGGGGCCGGGCGCAGGACCTGGTCAACGCGCCGATGATCCGGCACTGGTGCGAGGCCATGGGCGACGCCAACCCGGCCTACACCGGCCCGAACGCCGTCGCACCGCCGGCGATGCTGCAGGCGTGGACCCTGGCGGGGCTGGGGCTGGGGCTGGGGCTGGGGCTGGGGCGTGGCGGCGCGGCGGTGCAGGACGGTCGCAGCAGCGTCTACGACGACCTGCTCGCGCGGCTGGACGCCGAGGGCTTCCGCTCGGTCGTCGCCACCGACTGCGAGCAGGAGTACCTCCGGCCGCTACGCCCCGGCCAACGGGTGCTCTTCGACGCCGAGATCGAGTCGGTGTCGGCACGGAAGACGACCGCGCTGGGCGTCGGGCACTTCGTGACCACCCGGATGGACCTCCGTGCGTACGACGAGGCCGCGGGGGAGAAGCCGGAGGAGGCGGTGCCGGTCGCGACCCACCGCTTCCGGATCCTCAAGTTCCGTCCGGCGGGCCGCCAGGAGGAACGCCAGCCGGAACGGCAGGCTGGCCGCCAGGAGGAACGCAAGGAAGGGCAGCCCGAGGCTGGGCCGGTGCTTCGGCCCCGGCCGGTCGTCAACCGCGACAACGAGGGCTTCTGGGACGGTGTCGCCGCAGGCGAACTGCGCTTCCAGCGCTGCGCGGCCTGCGGGACGCCGCGCTTTCCCTGGCTGCCGGGCTGCAACGTCTGCGGCTCGGCCGAATGGGCGGCGGAGGCGGCGAGCGGCGCGGGCACGGTCTACTCGCACGTGGTTGTGCACCACCCGCTGCCCGCGGCGTTCCGGGCGGACGGCCCCTACGCGGTCGCGCTGGTGGAACTCGCCGAAGGGGTCAGGATCGTCAGCAATGTGATCGGCCTCCCCCCGGACGAGGTGCGGATCGGCCTGCCGGTGCGGCTCTCCTTCGAGCGCTGCGACGATGAGTTGACGCTGCCGCTGTTCCGGCCGGCGACCGGCGACGACCTCCCGCCGCTGCGGATTCCGGTCACTCGCACGCTGATTGTGGCCGGAGCGATCGCCTCCCGCGACTACCAGGACGTCCACCACGACGTGGAACTCGCCCATGCCAAGGGCGCGCCGGACATCTTTATGAACATCCTGACCAGCAACGGCCTGGTCGGACGGTATGTCACCGACTGGGCCGGGCCGAAGGCGGTGCTCACCGGCATCTCTGTGCGCCTCGGTGTACCGGCCTACCCCGGCGACGAGTTGGTGTTCACCGGACGCGTGGTCCAGCGCCCGGGCGTCACCGAGGCCGAGGGCCAGATGGAGCGGCTGACCCTGACCGTCACCGGCCGGACCCACCGGGGCGCGCACGTCACAGCCACCGTCCGCCTCATCCTTCCCGCTCCCCTCCCCGCTCCCGTCACCGTCCCCGTTTCCGTCCCGGAGGGACTGGTATGAGCCTCACCCGCGCCGACACCCTGGGCGGCCGTGCCGCCATCGCCGGCATCGGCGCGACCGAGTTCTCCAAGGACTCCGGTCGCAGCGAGCTCAAGCTCGCCGTCGAGGCGGTGCAGGCCGCGCTGGACGACGCCGGGCTCCGTCCACAGGATGTGGACGGCCTGGTCACCTTCACCATGGACACCAGTCCGGAGATCACCGTCGCCCAGGCGGCCGGCATCGGTGAGCTGAGCTTCTTCTCCCGGATCCACTACGGCGGCGGCGCCGCCTGTGCCACCGTCCAGCAGGCCGCGCTGGCGGTCGCCACCGGCCTGGCCGAGGTGGTGGTCTGCTACCGGGCCTTCAACGAGCGGTCGCAGCACCGGTTCGGATCAGGTCTGATGAACCGTCAACCCTCGTCCGAGGGAACGGCGATGGGCTGGACCATGCCGTACGGGCTGCTCACCCCGGCCTCCTGGGTGGCCCTGCACGCCCAGCGCTACCTGCACACCTACGGGTTGGGCCCGGAGGTCTTCGGCCCGGTCGCGGTCGCCGACCGGCGCCATGCCGCGACCAACCCGGCCGCGTACTTCTACGGGCGTCCGATCACTCTCGCCGACCACGCCGCCTCCCGCTGGATCGTGGAGCCGCTGCGGCTGCTGGACTGCTGCCAGGAGACGGACGGCGGCCAAGCGCTGGTGGTCACCACCCCGGAACGCGCCCGCGACCTGCGGCAACGCCCTGCGGTGATCACGGCCGCGGCCCAGGGCGCGGGCCGCAACCAGGAGGCGATGACCAGCTTCTACCGGGACGACCTCACCGGCCTGCCGGAGATGAACGTCGTCGCCCGCCAGCTCTGGCGCACCAGCGGCCTGCGGCCCGCCGACATCAGCACCGCGGTGCTCTACGACCACTTCACCCCGTTCGTGCTGATGCAGTTGGAGGAGTTCGGCTTCTGCGGGCCCGGCGAGGCGGCCGACTTCGCCGCCGACGGCGGGCTGGAGCTGGGTGGACGGCTTCCGGTGAACACCCATGGGGGACAACTGGGCGAGGCCTATCTGCACGGGATGAACGGCATCGCCGAGGCGGTGCGGCAGTTGCGCGGCAGCTCGGTGAACCAGGTGCCGGACGCGGAGCATGTGTTGGTCACCGCGGGCACCGGCGTGCCGACCTCGGGGCTGCTGCTCGGCCGGGGATAGCCGGCCGCTGCCACGTCTGCCACCGCCGCCGCCACCGCCGCCACCGCGGAACCGTCACCGCCGCTGCCGCCCCCGCCGAACCACCGCCGCCACCGTCGCCGCGGAACCGCCGCCGCCCCCGCCGCCGTCACCGCTGCATCGGCAGCCACCCCTGCTGCACCGCCCGCACCCCCGCCTGGAACCGGCTGCGGGCGCCCAGGCGGTCGATCAGGTCGGTGGCGAGGCGGCGCGCGGTGCGGGAGGAGACGCCGAGGCGTTTGGCGATGGCGTCGTCGGTGTGTCCCTCGGCGAGCAGGGCGACGGCGGTCTGCTCCTGCGGGGTGAGGCCGTGGCCGTCACGCCGCGGCGGGCGGCCGAGCGGCTGGGCCTCGGCCCAGACGCTCTCGAACAGCGCGCACAGTGCGGTGATGGTGCCCTGGCCGGTCAGTACCACGGCGCCGGCGGCGGTGTCGTCGCTGCTGACCGGGATGACCGCGCGGCTGCGGTCGATGATGATCATCCGGGTGGGGAGGGCGGGAACGGTGCGGACCTGGCCGCCCAGGCTGGTGAGCCATTCCGCGTAGGCGGCGGTGGCGGCGTGGTTGCGCACGCTGTCCAGGTAGACGGTGCGCATCCGGACGCCCCGGGTCAGCAGGTCCTGGTCCAACGGGCGGGCGGCGTCGATGCCCTCCTGGGGCTGGGCCCCGCCCGCGGCGAAGGTCATCAGCTCGGTGGTCAACTCCTTGGTGAGCAGACTGAGCCGGTCCCGGATCTGGTCGATGCCGACCAGTTGCTCGACGCCCGGGCTGCTGGCCTGCGGGCGCAGGTCCGCGTACTCGGCGATGAGTTGCGCCGCGGTGGCCCTGGATGCCTCCAACCGCTGTTGCTGGGACGCGAGTTCGGACTGCTGCCGGGCCAGCAGGATCTCCAGCCCGAGTTCGGGCGACACGGCCCGCAGATGCCCGTCCGCCTGGTGGGACGGGCGGACCAGGGCGAGTTCGCTCAGGGTGTCGAGGGCGGTGCGGATCTGCTCCTCCGGCAGCGCCAGCATGGCGCTGAGTGCGGAGACGCCGGCCTGCGGCGCACCGAGCATGGCCCGATAGACGGCTTCGGACGCGGTGTCCAGCCCGAGCATGGTGAGCATGCGGAATTTTCCCCCCGGGAAGAACGGTATGTGTACCCCCTTGTACGGGGTGATCCTCGCAGCATCCACGCCCAGGAGTGGTTGCTTCGTGCATATGAACGGGTGGACTGTTTAGGCCACGGACGGAAGCGTCCCGGATGGTCACCTGGCGTACCCGATGGGGTAGTTGGAACCATTAGCGCCATGTATCTGATTCACCTTCAGCTGGGCAGTCCCGGCCTGTGCGACCTCCCCGAGCAGACCGCCGCCTGGGTGTACTCGGCCGCCGGGAGCGACGAGGGCGTGGAGCATGTCTCGCTCCACGCCGACGCCCGGCCGTGCCCGGTGCTGGGGATGTATCTGCTCGCGGAATCGCTGGAGCAGGCCGAGGCGCGGGCCGCCGCCGTGTGCCGACGTGCGCTGGCTGTCCGGCCCGAACTCCGCGGCTGGGTGCTGGGGGAGGTCCGGGCGCCGCTGGTCGCGCCCTTCTACGAGGCGCTGTTGGACGTGAACCCCGGTCGGGACGGATCCGGCCAGGGCCGTTTCCGTCCAGCGGATCTCTCTTCCACCCCCGCTGACCTGCGGGGAAAGTAGTACTTACCAGCAGGTCCGGGGCAAGCGCCACCGCGGGACGCGAGACCGGACGGGCCGTACTACTTCCTCTCGGAATGGGACCACCACCATGTTCTGCATCCGTCTCGCCAAGACTGCCGCGGTCGTCGCCCTCGCGCTGGGCGCCGTCGTCCTGATTCCCGCCGCGGCGGTTGCCACTCCGACCGCCGGTGTCGTCTCCCCCACTGCGACGGCGAATCCGAACAGCATGATCTGGGGCTGATCCGGGCCGAAGCGGCCGACCACACCTGACCTACTGTCATCCACCGTCATCCACCGTCATCCAGCGTGCCATCACTCCAAGGAGATATCTGTCATGTCCATGCCCAAAAGCATCCGCAACCGCAAGCTGCTCGCCCTCTCCATCGCCGTCGTCGCCGCCACGGGCATCGGCCTCGGCACCAGCACCAGCTCCTTCGCGGCCGGCGCCACTGCCTCCTTCGGTGCCACCGCCTCGACCGCGGGCTCCGCCTCCGCCTCCGGTCCCACCCGGTTCACCCCCACCGTCAGCGACCCGACCACCGCCACTGCCGCCGAGTTGGCCGCCGCGGCCAAGAGCGGCGGCCCGGGCTCCAAGCTCGCCGTCCAGCCGCAGGACTCCAACGCCGGTGACCCCATCACCAGGGCCGCGATCATGACCAGGGCGCAGAACTGGGTCACCGCGAAGGTGCCGTACAGCGAGTCCGCCTACTACACGGACTCCAGCGGGAAGTACCGCACCGACTGCTCCGGCTTCATATCGATGGCCTGGGACCTGCCGGTCAGCGCGTCCAACAACTGGGGCTACACCACCAGCACCCTGCCGAGCGTCTCCACCAAGCTCGGCAGCCTGGACGACCTGCAGCCCGGTGACATGATCGACGGTGTCGCCTTCGGCCATGTCGTGCTCTTCAAGGGCTGGACCAACTCCAGCCACACCACCGCCAAGGTGCTGGAGGAGCCGCACAGCGGCGAGACCGCCAAGGAGGACGACAGCTACTACACCCGCAGCTACCTCACCTCCAACGGCTTCGCCCCCTACCGCTACAACAAGATCGCGGCCAGCGAGACCGCCGTGCACACCTTCTACCACGAGCTGCGCAACACCAACGGGACCTGGACCGGCTTCAAGGCCCTGGCCGGAGCCGCCGGCGCCGCCACCTTCGCCGGCAACGAGGAGGCCATCGCGGCGATGCCGGACGGTTCGGCGCAGGTACTGGGCATCGGCGAGAACGGCTTCCTCTACCACGAGGTCCGCAACACCGACGGCACCTGGACCGGCTTCAAGCCCCTCGACGGCCTCGACGGCAACCCGAACTTCGGCGGCCCGGACGTGGCGATCACCGGCCTTCCGGACGGGTCCTCCCAGGTGGTGGGGATCGGCAACAACAACGACCTCTACTTCAGGATCCGCAACGCGGACGGCACCTGGACCCCGTTCTCGCTGATCCCGGGCAACGGCGGGGCCGCGTCGATGGGGGCGAAGAAGGTGGCGGTGGCCGGCATGCCGGACGGCTCCTCGCAGGTCCTGGCCTACGGCTCGGACGGCAAGCTCTACCTGGATGTCCGTAGCGCGGCCGGGAGTTGGAGCGGCTGGTCGGCCTTGGACGGCTACGGCGACTCCGCGTACTTCTCCGGCCCCGACCTGTCCATCGCGGCGCTGCCGGACGGCTCCTCGCAGATCCTGGTGATCGGCCTGGACGGCATGGTCTACCACGAGGTCCGCTCCGCCGCCGGCGTCTACAGCGGCTTCGCCCCGGTCACCGGCGTGAGCACGGCGAAGATGGGCGCCACCGCCGTGGCGATCACCGGAATGCCGGACGGTACGGCGCAGGTCGCGGTGGTCGGCACGGACGGGAACGTCTGGCACCGGGTGCGCAACACCGATGGGACCTGGACCGCCTGGGGCAAGCCCGGCACCTTCGCCGCGGACCAGGTCGGCATCGCCGGGTTCCCGGACGGCACCAGCCAGATCCTCGCCACCACCGCCAAGTAGCAGCGCCACGTAGCAGCCCGGCCGGTCCCGCGGCCCCAGCGGCGGCGGGACCGGCCGCTCCGTACCGTCCCAGCACTCCTTCCCAGTTCTGAGGTTTCGTCATGCCTGCTTCCCGTCAACGCAGTTCGGCCATGGCCGGGCTCGCCGCGCTCTGCCTGGCCTCGGTCTCCCTCGCCGTCGGCTCCGGATCGGCCCACGCCGACGCCCCGGCCGCCACCGACAAGTCCGTCTCCTATCTCGGCCACCAGTTCCGGATCCCCGGCGGCTGGCCGGTCGTCGACCTCACCGCGGACCCCACCGCCTGCGTCCGCTTCGACCAGCACGCGCTCTACCTCGGCACCCCGGGGGCGGACCAGGACTGTCCCGCCGAGGCCCTCGGCCGCACCGATGCCGTCCTGGTGCAGCCGCTGCCCAGCTCGGCCGCCGCGCAGGGGACGGTCGACCAGGACGTGAGCCACCAGATCGTCGCCACCGCCGCCGACATCCGGGTGACCGGGACCTACGACACGGACAAGGCACTGGTGCAGTCGATCCTGGCCTCGGCCGCGCTGCCGACGAGGACGCCGACGCCCACGCCCACGCCCACACCCACGCCCACACCCACACTCACGCCCACGCCCACGCTGACCAAGGTTGCACCCGAGGCGCAGACGGCCACGGCCACGGCCACCGCCATCGCCGCGAGCAGCACCGACTACACCGGCAAGGGCTTCGACACCTGTGCGGCGCCCAGCGCCGGCACCATGGCGGCCTGGAAGTCCGGTTCCCCCTACGGGGCTGTGGGCATCTACATCGGCGGGGCCGACCGCTCCTGCACCCAGCCGAACCTGACCGCCTCCTGGGTCAAGCAGCAGGCCACGGCGGGCTGGCACTTCATGCCCCTGTACGTGGGGCTGCAGGCCGACCAGATCACCTCGGCGGCCGGTCAGGGCAAGGCGGCGGCCGACGACGCGATCACCCAGGCCGAGAGCCTCGGCTTCGGGACCGGCGTCCCGCTCTACTTCGACATGGAGCAGTACAGCTCCGGCTACCGCTCCACCGTCCTGGCCTTCCTCGGCGCCTGGACCAAGGAGCTGCATGCCAAGGACTTCGAGTCCGGGGTCTACAGCTCGGCCTCCAGCGGGATGACCGACCTGGTCAACAGCGTCAGCGGCAGCTACCTGGAGCCCGACGTCATCTTCGACGCCCACTACAACGGCTCCGCGACGACCGCCGACCCGGACTACATCCCGGCCGCGGACTGGAGCCAGCACCAGCGGATCCACCAGTACAGCGGCAATGTCTCGCAGACCTACGGCGGCGTCACCGTGAACGTCGACCAGGACATCCTCGATGTCGACGTGTCCGTCGCCCCGGCCGCGCACAGCTTCTACCACGAGCTGCGCAATACCAACGGGACCTGGACCGGCTTCAAGCCGCTGCACGGGGTGGGCACCGCCCCGACCTTCGCCGGCGACGAGGAGGCCATCGCGGCGATGCCGGACGGTTCGGCGCAGGTGCTGGGCATCGGCGAGAACGGCTACCTCTACCACGAGGTCCGCAATCAGGACGGCAGTTGGAGCGGTTTCACCGCGCTGGACGGCCTCGACGGCAATCCGAACTTCGCCGGTCCCGATGTCGCGATCACCGGTCTGCCGGACGGGTCGTCCCAGGTGGTGGGGATCGGCAACAACAACGAGCTCTACTTCAGGATCCGCGGCGCGGACGGGACGTGGACGCCCTTCTCGCTGATCCCGGGCAACGGCGGTGCTGCCTCGATGTCCGCCAAGAAGGTGGCGGTGGCCGGGATGCCGGACGGCTCCTCGCAGGTGCTCGCCTATGGCTCGGACGGCAAGATGTACCTGGACATCCGTAGTGCGGCCGGGAGTTGGAGCGGATGGTCGCTGCTGGCCGGTGCCGCGGGCGCGGCGTACTTCTCCGGTCCCGACCTGGCGATCACGGCGCTGCCGGACGGCTCCTCGCAGATCCTGGCGATCGGTCTGAACGGGTTCGTCTACCACGAGGTCCGCAGCGCGGCCGGGGTGTACACCGGGTTCGGCCCGGTGAGCGGGGTGACCACGACGCAGATGGGCGCCAGCGCGGTCTCGATCGCCGGGATGCCGGACGGTACGGCGCAGGTCGCGGTGGTCGGCACGGACGGGAACGTCTGGCACCGGGTGCGCAACACCGATGGGACCTGGACCGCCTGGGGCAAGCCCGGCACCTTCGCCGCGGACCAGGTCGGCATCGCCGGGTTCCCGGACGGCACCAGCCAGATCCTCGCCACCAGCGCCGACTGAGCCTGCTTCGGCCCCGCACGGTCCTTCCGTGCGGGGCCGAACCGCTGTTGCACGCCCGTGACAGCGCGCCCACAGATCCACGATCTTCGACTGACAGTCTTCTTCTTGTCGCAGTCAGCACCGAACTGCAGTCGCCCACCAGTTCCCAGGGGGGAACCACCCATGTCCGCTCGTATCCGTGTCACCCGCCGCACCGCCACCGCCGCGGCCATCGCCCTCACCGCCGCGCTCACCACGCTGCTGGTTCCGACGGCGGCCGATGCCGCCTCGCACCGAGTGCTGAACGGGACGAGCAAGGCCAACGGGCTGACCATCAGCGACGGCAGCACCTACGTGGTGATGAACGGCACCCGGGTGAACTTCGGGGTCCACGTCCGCGACCTGGCCTGGTCGCCGGACGGCAAGAAGGCCGCCTTCATCGACGGCCAGGGCAACCTGGAGGTCGCCAACGCCAATGCGACCGGCCGCCACATCGTCTCCGTCAACCCGGGTCACCAGACCTGGTCGCACCCGACCTGGCAGGTCGCCAAGGCCGACCCCCGCGACCATGTCGAGGCGAAGAACAACCTCATCTTCACGGCGAACAAGGGTGGCACCACCCGCCTGATGACCATCTCGGCCACCGCGTACCACCGCGCCCCCTCCGTGCTGGCGCTGGGCAGGGACTTCGGCCCGGACGTCTCCTACAACCCGACCACCGGCAACAACTGGGCCAGCGCGGCGGGCGGCTACGGCACCTCGGTGTACGACAACACCCGCAACGGCGAGGTCTACCTCCGCGACGACTACCTGCGCCAGATGGGCGGCGCGGTCACCCGCGGCTCCGAGCCGGCGCTGTCGCCCAACGGCGAGGAGATCGTCTTCGTCCGCGCGGTCAAGGGCCACGACCACCTCTTCACCAGCGACATCCGGGGCAAGCACGTCAAGGACATCACCCCGCACGCCACCACCGACTACACCGAGCCGGCCTGGTCCCCGAACGGGAAGACCATCGCCTTCCGTACGCCGACCGGCACCGACACCGTCCCGGCCAACGGCTCCAAGGCCCCGGTCCGGGTCTCCTCCTACACCGGCCTGGTCGCCTACCGCGGCTGACCACGGGTGGCCACGGCTGGTTACGGCTGGGGGCGCGGCGGCCGTTCGCTGAGCGTCGCGCCCGCGCTCGCGCCGATCACGCAGGCGATGCCGACCAGCTGGATCCCGCCGAGGACCTGACCCAGGATCAGCAGGCCGATCAGGGCGCTGACCGCGGGCTCCAGGCTGGCGATCACACTGAAGACCCGCTCGGGCAGGCGTCGCAGCGCGGTCATCTCCAGCAGGTAGGGGACGACCGGGAAGAGCATGGCGACACCGGCCACGGACAGCAGGAGCAGCCAGGGCCTCGGGCTCTGGCTGAGCCCGTTCCAGGCCTCGCCGAGGCCGAACGGGGCCAGCGCGAGGGCGGCGACGGTCAGCGAGAGCGCCAGTCCGTCGAAGCCCGCGAACGCCCGGCCGACCCGCTGGGTGAACAGGATGTACCCGGCCAGGCAGGCCGCCGCGCCGAAGGCGCTGGCCAGCCCCCGGGGGTCGAGGGCGGAGCCCTGCGCCTGGCCGACCAGGGTCAGCAGGACCACCCCCGCCCCGGCGAGCAGCGCCCACAGCACATGGCCGAGCCGGCGGGAGAACAGCAGCGCGACCGCCAGCGGTCCGAGGAACTCGATGGTCGCCGCCGTGCCCATCGGCAGCCGGTGCACCGCGTCCGCGAACAGCAGCGTCATCCCGGCCGAGGCCAGGCCGAGCAGGACCACCGAGAGCAGGTCGCGGGCGCTGCGTCCGCGCAGCCGCGGCCGGGTCCAGCCGAGCAGCACCAGCGAAGCCGTGATCAGCCGCAGCGAGGTGGTCCCGGCCACGCCGAGGGTGGAGAACAGCGGGGTGGACAGCGCGATGCCGGTCTGCACGGTGAACATCGCGGCCAGGCAGAACAGCGGCGCCGGGACCCGATTCAGCCGCCCCCGCGGCGCCGGGTCCACGGCGATCGCCGACGGACCGTCAGCTGAGCCGCCGGAAGCGCCGGGGCCCCGGGGTTCGCCGGGTGTGGGAGCGATGACGGGAGCGGACATGGCGTCAGTCTGACGTAAGGACCGTTTGGGGGACAAACGCGTTACCGTGGCGTGGCTAATAGGACGATAGTGGATATAACGGTCACGATCGCATGTGACTACTCTCCGTACGGCAGTTGTTGCCGCCCTGCTCTCACTCGTCTGCCTCGCGGCGACGCTCAACGGCGCGGCCGGTGCCGCCGCCCGGACGCCGCAGATCTTCACCGGCCAGGCGTTCGACACCTGCGCCGCGCCCAGCCTCACCAGCCTCCGCGCCTGGCACACCGCCTCCCCGTACCGGGCCCTCGGCATCTACATCGGCGGGAACAACCGCGGCTGCGCCCAGCCGCTGCTCACCGCGAGCTGGACCCGCTCCGCCACCGCCATCGGCTGGCGGCTGCTGCCGCTCTACGTCGGTTCGCAGGCCCCGTGCCTCCCGGCGAAGAGCAGGACGGCCCGGATCAGCGCGGCCCGCGCGCTGGCCCAGGGCGCCAGCGAGGGCAAGGACGCGGTCAAGGACGCGAGCGCGCTGGCGCTCACCCCCGGCAGTCCGCTCTACCTGGACATGGAGTCCTACGACCGGGGTTCGAGCTGCACCCTCGCCGTGCTGCAGTACACCGCCGCCTGGTCCCGCGCCGTGCGCGCGGCCGGCTACCTGGCGGGCTTCTACAGCAGCGCCGACACCGGTATCGCCGACATCGCCTCGGCTGCGCTCAAGCGCAGCGCCCGCGCCGCCGCCACCGACCTGCCGGACGTGCTCTGGTACGCCCGCTGGGACAACCGCGCCAGTACCGACGGCTACCGCGCGCTCAGCGGCAGCCTGTGGACCGGGCACCGCCGGGTGCACCAGTTCGTCGGCAACACCAGGGAGACCCACGGCGGGGTGACCATGAACATCGACCGCAACGCGGTGGACGCCCCGGTCGCCCTGGTCCACTAGGTCCTGTGCGCCCGCCCGGTTCACCGAAACGGACGGAGAGCGGGCCCAACTACTGACACGGTCTCTCCCGGGCGACAGAATCACCTCTCAGCAACGCTGCTACCGGCAGGTAGTCGGGTAGTACAGTCGTCCGCTCCCGGTCAAGGAGGACCCAGGTGCTCAGCACGATGCAGGACGTCCCGCTCACCGTCGGGCGCATCCTCGCCCACGGCTCCACCTTCCACGGCAGGTCCACCGTGGCCACCTGGGACGGCGAGAAGGCCGTCGCCCGCAGCTTCGCCGAGGTCGGCGCCCGGGCCGCGCAGCTCGCCCACGCACTGCGCGACGAACTGGGCGTGACCGCGGACCAGCGGGTGGCGACCCTGATGTGGAACAACACCGAGCACCAGGAGGCGTACCTCGCCATCCCGTCCATGGGCGCGGTGCTGCACACCCTCAACCTGCGGCTGCCCCCGCAGCAGCTGTCGTTCATCATCAACCACGCCGCCGACCACACCATCATCGCCAACTGCAGCGTGCTGGCGCTGCTCGCCCCGCTGCTGCCGCAGCTGCGTCCGACGCTGCGTCACATCGTGGTGGTCGGCGACGGCGACCGCTCCGCGCTGGACGGCTTCACCGGCAGCGTGCACGGCTATGAGGAACTGATCGCGGACCGTCCGACCAGCTTCCCTTACCCGCTGGACCTGGACGAGCGCACGGCCGGCGCGCTCTGCTACACCTCCGGCACGACCGGCGACCCCAAGGGCGTCGCCTACTCGCACCGCTCCATGTACCTGCACTCCATGCAGGTGCTCTCGGCCGAGAGCTTCGGGCTGACCAGCGCCGACAAGGTGCTGCCGGTGGTGCCGATGTTCCACGTCAACGCCTGGGGCATCCCCTACGCCGCGTTCATGGCCGGGACCTCGCTGCTGATGCCCGACCGCTTCCTGCAGCCGCAGCCGCTGGCCGCGATGATCACCGCCGAGCACCCCACCTTCAGCGCCGCCGTCCCCACCATCTGGACCGGTCTGCTGGACGAGCTCGACGCCCACCCCGGCAGCTACGACACCAGCGCCCTGCGCCGGGTGGTCATCGGCGGCTCGGCCTGCCCGCCGGCGCTGATGAAGGCGTTCGAGGAGCGCCACGGCATCAACGTGATACACGCCTGGGGCATGACCGAGACCTCGCCGCTCGGCAGCGTCGCCATCCCGCCCGGCGGCCTCACCCCGGAGCAGGCGTGGCCCTACCGGCTGACCCAGGGCCGCTTCCCGGCCTCGGTCGAGCCCCGGGTGATCGGCCCGGACGGCACGCCGCTGCCGCACGACGGCGAGTCCGCGGGCGAGATCGAGGTCCGCGGCCCCTGGATCGCCGCCGCCTACTACGGCGGCGCCAACAACCCGCCGGAGACCGGCGACAAGTTCAGCGAGGACGGCTGGCTGCGCACCGGCGACGTCGGCACCATCAGCCCGGAGGGCTTCCTCACCCTCACCGACCGGGCCAAGGACGTGATCAAGTCCGGCGGCGAGTGGATCTCCTCGGTCGAGCTGGAGAACGAGCTGATGGCCCATCAGGACGTGCTGGAGGCCGCGGTCGTCGCCGTGCCCGACGAGAAGTGGGGCGAGCGGCCCCTGGTCACCGTGGTGCTGCGCCCGGGCGCCACGGCCGGCTTCGCCGAGCTCCGCGCCTTCCTGGCCACCAGGATCGCCCACTGGCAGCTGCCGGAGCGCTGGAGCGTCGTCGAGGCGGTGCCGAAGACCTCGGTCGGCAAGTTCGACAAGAAGGTCATCCGCAGGGCCTACGCCGAGGGCGGCCTCGACGTGACCACCCTCGGCAAGGGGGAGTAGGCGGCGGCAGCGCGGAGCGGCCTGGGCGGCGGGCCCTGCGGGGTCAGCCGCCCAGGGAGCCGATCTTGCCCAGCAGGTCCACTATCCGGGCCTGCACCTCCGCGCTGGTCGAGCGCTCGGCGAGGAACAGCACCGTCTCGCCGGAGCGCAGCCGCGAGTTCTGCCGCGACCCGTCGGTGCCGTCGCCGCCGTCGTCGACGGAGGTGTAGACGACCAGCGGGGTGCGGTGCAGCTGGTTGTTGTCGCGCAGCCAGTCCACGATGCCGACCCGGCGGCGGCGGATCAGCATCAGGTCCATCACCACCAGGTTCGGCTGGACGCTGCCGGCCTTCTCCACCGCGTCGTTCTCGCTCAGCGCGTGCACCACGTGCATCCCGCGCCGCTCCAGCGTCGCCGTGAACGCCGCCGCGACGTCCGGGTCCTGCTCCACCAGCAGCACCCGGGGCGCGTGCCGCTCGCTGTCGCGCGGGGCGAGCGCACGCAGCAGCACGGCCGGGTCGGCCCCGTACGCGGCCTCCCTGGTCGCCTGCCCCAGACCCGCCGTCACCAGCACCGGGACATTGGCGTCCCCGGCCGCGGTGCGCAGCGTCTGCAGCGCGGTCCGGGTGATCGGGCCGGTCAGCGGGTCCACGAACAGCGCCGCGGGGAACCCGGCGACCTGCCCCTCGACCTCTTCCCTGGTACGGACGATGACGGGGCGGTAGCCCCGGTCCTGCAGCGCCTGACGGGTCGACGGATCCGGCTCCGGCCACACCAGCAGCCGTCGCGGACGGCCGTCGGCGGCCGGGGCGACCATGGTCGGGTAGTCCGCCCCGGCGATGAACTCAAGACGGCTCTCGGTGCCGACTCCCTCCCCGTTCGCATCGGCGTTCCCGGGCGCCGGCGCGGACGGGGCGGCGGGCGCCAGCGCGCGCGCGTCGGCGCTCGCGCCCAGCGCGCGGACGGTGGCCGTGCCGGTGCCGCTGCCGGTGCTGTCGGCGGGGGCGCCGCCGGGAGGAGTGCTGCCGCCGCCGTCGGGTCCGAAACGGCCGCCGAAGGGCGCGGCGGCCGGGATCGACTGCAGGGCCACCGGCTGCAGCGCGGCCGGGCCCGAGCCCTGCTCCTGGGTCTGCTGCGCGGGCACCACCACCTGGCCGGCGGCGCCGGTGTTGCCGCTTCCGGTGCTGCCGCCCACCGGTTCCAGCGCCAGCGGGCCGCTGGGCTGGTCGTCGCCCGGCGGGATGGCCAGCCGTCGGCGGCGACCGCTCGGGGAGCCCAGTTCCGGCTGGGCGGGGGCAGGAGTATCGATCCTGCTCCCGGCGGGCGGCAGCGCGTGCTCGAGCCCGGGGTAGACCGGGCCGCCGATCAGGCCGGGGAACCCGTTGGTCCCCAGCCCCGGCTGCGGCTGCTGCCCGTGCTGCTCCTGTGCTGCTTGTTGGGCCTGTTGGGCCTGCTGGCGCTCCTGCTGCTCCTGCTGCTGTGCCTCCAGCACCGCGCGCGGCGGGCGGACCACCTCGGGGGCGGGCAGCGCGCGCCGCCGCCGCGAGCGGTCGATGCCCTGGGCGGGCGTCTCCGGCTTCGCCTCGGCCAGGCTCTCGGCACTGCGCCGGGCCGCGGGCAGCGAGGCGCCCCCGGCGCTGCCGCCGCCCTGGGCACCGCCAACGGCCGTTCCAGCGCCGGTTTCGCCGCCCGTACCGGGGGCGCCGAAACGGCCGCCGCCGGTCCCCTGGCCGCCGTTGCCGCCGTTGCTCGCGTCGCTGTCGGCAGCGCCGCCGCCGGGCGCTCCGCCGCCCTGGCCGGGGGCCGGGGGCTGGCCGTCCAGGCCCGGGAGCTCGGGCAGCATCGCGGTGTCGTTCTCCCGGACCCGGCTGCCCTCCCGCGCCGCCGCCGCGGCCCGCTCGGCCGCCGCCCCGGCGGTCGCCGGGTCCAGCGGCAGCTCCACCACATAGGTCCGGCCCTGCTTGCCGGGCAGCTCGTGGGACTGCAGCACGCCGCCGTGCCGCTCCACCATGCCGCGCGCTATCGGCAGGTGCACCGGGCTCCCGCCCGCGCTGGGCCCGCGGACCTCGATCCGGGCCACCGGGCCCCGCTGCGCCGCCGCTATCACCACGGTCGGCCCCTGCGCGGGCGTGCCGGACAGACCGGAGGCGACGCCCACGGCCATCCCGTAGAGCCCGTTCCCGCCCTCGCTCGCACCGGACGTCCCGGTCGCCGCGACGTCCGCGATCAGATGGCCGAGGGCCTGTGCCAGCCGTTCCTGGTCCGCGATCACCTCGACCTCGGACGGGTGCACCGCGAACCGCACCCGGTCCTCGCCGATCAGCTCGGTCGCCGCCGCGACCGCCCGCTGCACCACCTTGTCGAGACCGACCGGCCGGCGCTCCAGGCTCTCCCGTCCGGCGTCCAGCGAGGCGTCGAAGCGCTGGTACGACAGCACCCCGTCGACCAGCCGGGAGGTGCGGGCGCAGTCGGCGGCGAGCCGCCGCAGCACCCAGTTGGCCTCCGGCCACAGCTGGCCCGCCGGATCGGCGGCGAGCCGCTCCAGGGTGCCCTGCAGCCGGGTCAGCGGCTCGTCCAGCTCCTCCCGCAGCACGGCGGTGAGGTGCTCGTGCCGGGCGGCCAGGGCCAGGTAGGAGGTGCGGTCGGTGAAGGTCATCACCGCGCCGACCAGCTGGTCGCCGTCCCGCACCGGGGCGGTGGACAGCTCCACGTGCACCGGGCGGCCGTCCTTGTGCCACAGCACCGCCGTGCGGACCCGGTGCTTGCGGCCCGAGGCGAGGGTGTCCGCGAGCGGCGACTCCTCGGCGGGCTGCGGGGTGCCGTCCGCCTTGGAGTGCTGCACCAGCGGCAGCAGCTCCTGGCCGCCGAGCTCGCTGGCCCGGTAGCCGAGGATGTGCGCGGCGGCCGGGTTGACCAGGACCACCCGGCCCTCGATGTCCACGCCGAGCACGCCCTCGGCGGCGGCGCGCAGGATCATCTCGGTCTGCTTGTGCTGGCGCCGCAGCTCGGCCTCGACCTCCAGCCGGGCCGACAGGTCGCGCACCACGATCAGCAGCAGCTCCCGGTCGGAGGGATGCGCGCCGCCCCCGGCGCTCCCGCCGCCGCTGGCGCCGTACCCGTAGCGGGACACGCCCCCGTAGGAGTCGTAGGGGCCGTAGCCCTCCCTGCTGCTCTCGCCGGATCCGCCGGTGGTGCCGAGGCCGCCGCCGAGCAGGCCGTCGTCCTCGAACTCGTTTCCGGCGACCTCGACCGGGAAGACCGTCCCGTCGGTCCGCCGCGCGGTCATCCTTACGGGGGTTCCGCCGTCGTCGTCGGTGCCGTCCTCGGCGCGGGTGCGCGGGCGCATGGAACCGGGGATGCGGCTCGGGTCGAAGTCGGGCAGCAGGTCCAGGACGCCCATGCCGACCAGCGACGTGCCCGGGGCCTGCAGGCTCCGCACGGCGGCGGCGTTGGCGTCCACGACCGTGCCGTTGCTGTTCACCAGGAGCAACGCGTCCGGAAGCGCGTCGAGTATGGCTGCGAGGCGAGCAGTGCCTCGGGTCGGCCTGCTGCTCACGACGAGCCGTCCTCCCTAGCTGACATCCCTGCCGCAGCCGCCCGAACCTGCCGCTGCGTCTGCTGGCCTCCCCCAGGCTCACCAGACAAGCACTATCCCACACTCATTTTTGCGATTGCGGCGATCCGCCTAGTAACGTGGATACCGGTTGGCCGCAGCCCACGAGGCTGTGGCATCATCCATGCAGCAGGTCGTGACCGTCATCAGACATGTCATGATCCATGCTTGGAGGCTTCGCCTAGTCCGGTCTATGGCGCCGCACTGCTAATGCGGTTTGGGTTTTAACGCCCATCGGGGGTTCAAATCCCCCAGCCTCCGCAGCACGACCAGGGAGTCCGCACCTCAGGGTGCGGGCTCCCTCGGTCGTTTCCGGGGCCGTGCTGCTCAGCCGAGTCGGCGTCGGAAGAGCAGGTAGTCGCCGTCCTCGCCCGTCCGCTGCCCGTCAGCGCAGGGCTGCGAGGGCCAGGTGCCAGGGGAAGTCGGGGGAGGCGGGGTCCGCCTCCGCCGGGTGCAGGATGCGGACGCCCTCGGCCCGCAGCTCGGCCACGCTGCGGGCGAAGACGCGGGTGCCGGCCAGCGCGTCGTTGACCGAGGTGAGCACGACCAGCGGCACCCGTTGGCCGGTGAGTTCGGCGAGGGTGCCGAGGGCGTAGTTGTCGGCGATCCCGGCGGCCCACTTGTTGATCGTGTTGTAGGTGGCCGGCGCGACGACCGCCGCGTCGGCGGGCGGTTGCCGCTTCTCCTGGTCCGGCCGCCGGTACTCGCTGAACACCGGCACGCCGCCGGCCTCGATCGCGGCCACGTCCAGGAACGCCACGGCGCCGGGCGTGGCGATGACGTAGACCCGCCATCCGTCCGCCCGGGCCGCGGCTATCAGCGTCCGCACCCCCGGGGCGGGCCCGGCGGCGCACACGACGACGTACAGCACCCGCGCATCCCGGTCACCGGTCATCCGCCGATTTCAGCGTGCCGGGACCCCGCCCGCAACCCGGGCCACCACTTCGCCGCGATCCGGGCCACCACTCTGCCCGCGATCCGGGCCGCGCCTCAGGGGCGGCCCAGGGCGCGGTAGGTCCAGCCCGCGGCGCGCCAGGCGGCCGGGTCCAGGGCGTGGCGGCCGTCGACGATGCCGCGCCCCGCGGTGACGGCGGCCAGGGCGTCGGGCTCGATCTCGCGGAACTCGTTCCACTCGGTGAGCAGCACCACCACGTCGGCGTCCTGCGCCGCCTCCATCGTGCTGTCGGCGTAGTCGAGTTCGGGGTAGCTGCGGCGGGCGTTGTCCATCGCCTGCGGGTCGTACACCCGGACGATCGCGCCCGCGCGGCGCAGGCTGACCGAGACGTCCAGCGCGGGCGCGTCGCGGATGTCGTCCGAGTTGGGCTTGAACGCCGCCCCGAGCGCCGCGACCCTGACCCCCTCCAGGCTGCCCCCGGCCAGCTCGCGGACCAGGTCCACGGTGCGGGCCCGGCGGCGCCGGTTGATGGCGTCCACCTCGTGCAGGAAGGCCACCGCCTGGCCGACGCCGAGTTCCTCCGCGCGGTGCGCGAAGGCGCGGATGTCCTTGGGCAGGCAGCCGCCGCCGAAGCCGAGGCCGGGCTTGAGGAAGCGCCCGCCGATCCGGTCGTCGTAGGCCAGGGCCGCCGCCAGGTCGTGCACATCGGCGCCGGTGGCCTCGCAGACCTCGGCCATCGCGTTGATGTAGGAGATCTTGGTGGCCAGGAAGGAGTTGGCGGCGACCTTCACCAGTTCCGCCGTCGGCAGGTCGGTGACCACGACCGGCGTGCCGCCCTCGATGACCGGGGCGAACGCGGCGCGCAGCTGCTCCTCGGCCCAGGCCGAGGAGGTGCCGAAGACCAGCCGGTCCGGACGCAGCGTGTCCTCGACCGCGTAGCCCTCGCGCAGGAACTCGGGGTTCCAGGCGAGTTCGACCTGCTCCCCGGCCGGGGCGAGCCGTTGCAGCAGCGCGGTGAGCCGCGCCGCCGTCCCGACCGGGACCGTGGACTTGCCGACCACCAGGGCTCTTCGGTCGAGGTACGGCGCGAGCGAGGTGACGGCGCTGTCGACATAGGTCATGTCGGCGGCGTCAGAGCCGGGCTTCTGCGGGGTGCCGACGCAGAGGAAGTGCAGGTCGCCGAACGCGCCGGCCTCGGCGTAGTCGGTGCTGAAGCGGAGCCGCCCGGAGTCCAGGGCCTTGGCGAGCTGCTCGGGCAGTCCGGGCTCGAAGAAGGGCACCTCGCCCGCGTTGAGCCGGTCGACCTTCTCCTGCGAGACGTCGATGCCGAGCACCTCGAAGCCGAGGACGGCCATGCAGATGGCGTGGGTGGCACCGAGGTAGCCGGTGCCGATGACGGTGAGACGGAGCGGCTGTGCGGAGCCTGCGGACACGGGGATCTCCACTTCTGGGGCTGGGTCTGCTTCGGGTTCTGCTTCTCGGGCCGGACTCAGGTCCTGGTCAGGGCGTGCAGGGCACGTTGCTCAGGCCCTGACCGGCTCCCTGGACCTTGTTGTCACAGGTGACCTTGTTGCCCAGGACCGGGGTCAGGTGGAAGCCGTAGCCGGGGCCTTCCACGTTCGCCGTGTTGTCCTTGAAGGTGTTGCCGGTGCCCCAGCCCTTGATGATCTCGTGGGTCTGGAAGCCGTCCTTCGGTGAACTGCGGCCGGTGTTGCCCTGGATCAGGTAGCCGTTGCCCTTGACGTTGATCCAGGCGCTTCCGCCGTCGGTGGTGATGCCGTCGCCGTTGAAGGTGTTGTCGAGGATGAAACCGCCGGTGGTTCCCTCCTTGATGTCCACGTTCTCCGCCGTGGTCCGGTCGAAGGTGTTGCCCTTGACCGTGTTGCGGTCGCTGTGGTCCGGCTGACACGCGGTCAGCGAGCACCAGTTGGACTTGGCGCTGCCAAGGTAGACGCCCTCGCCGAACTTGTCGCGGTTCAGGCCGGTCTGCTCGACGGTGTTGCCGACGACCAGGTTGTCGCTGCTGAACTCCCGCAGGTGGATGGCCTCGTCGCCGATCTGACGCACCGTCAATCCCTGCACGGTGGAGTGCTGGGTGTGGTCCAGCACCACCCCCTTCTGGCCGTTCTGGACGGTGAAGCCGACCAGGTGCCAGTAGGCGGAGTCCTGGATGTGCAGCACGTAGCCCTTGCCGGTGCCGCCGCCGTCGAGCACCGCGCCGGGCCCGCCGCAGAGGTACACCGGATCGGCCGCGCTGCCCACCGCGGTGCCGGTGAACTGGCCCTGGTAGCTGCCGTCGGCGAGGTCGATGACCGCGCCGGGCGTGACCGAGGCGAGCGCGTTCTCCAACTCGCCGGACGAGCTCACTGTGACCGTCGCGGCCGGACAGGACGCCGCCCCGCCCGCCCCGGCCGCACCCGGGCCGGCCGAGTCGTCCGCGGACGGCAGCGCCGAGGGGTCGGCCGACGGGTCGTCCGAGGGGTCCTCGCTCACCGCGCCGCCGGTGTAGCTGCTGGCTCCGGCGGTGGGCACCCCGGTCGGCAGCGCGCTCCGGTGGTGCTTGCCGCTGCCCGCGTCGGCCGTCCGGCCGCCGCCCCCGCCGCTGAAGGCCAGCACGCAGACGACGGTGGCCATCAGCGCGCCGCCGAGGGCGAACAGGGCGGGCATCCGCCACCACCCCGGCGGCCGGGGGACTTTGGGCGGTTTGGGCGGCCCGGCCGGCTCGGGCGGCTGGGACGGGGGCGGTGTCGCCGGTGGTGCGCTGCTCATGTCGGCACTCACCCCACCGGCTCCAGTCGGTCGCTCCCCCGCGCGGCGGCCTGGGCGGTGCCCTGCGCGGCGGGCTGCGCCGCGTGCCGTCCGGAGGACTCGCTGCCCGGGGTCGCCAACTCGCCCAGGATGACCTGCGGAAGCGGGGTCTTGTCCTGGTAGGGCAGCCCGGCCAGCAGGTCGCGGGACGATCCGGAGGTGTGCATCCGCCTGGTCCGACGGCCCTTCACCCCGGCCACCACGATCAGCAGGAAGACGCCGATCCAGACCAGCGTGGTCGGATGCAGCAGCCGCAGCATCCGGGTCAGCAGCGGCGTGGTGTTGTGCCAGCCGATGGTGTCGTTGGAGCCGACCAGGCGGCTGCCCTCGGAACGGGACGAGGACACCGCGCTGGTGCCCACACCGCTGAGGACGTTGTCGGAGACCTTGGCGCCGCTGTCCTTGCCGACCAGGGTCACCGCGTGCAGGGCCGCGCCCTTGACGGTGTTCCCGGTGATCTCGGCGGTGGAGTCGCGCAGGTAGATGCCGGTCTGGGCGCCCGTGACGATATTGCCGCTGACCGTGGCCCCGGTGTTGCCGTCGCGGATGGAGATGCCCTCCCGCTGCTGGGCGGTCAGGATGTTGCCGACCAGCGACACCTTCTGCGAGTCGCGGCGGACCACGATGCCCATGGTGTTGCCGGCGATGGCGTTGTTGTCGATGTTGATGTTCATTCCGCCGAGCACCTCGACACCGTAGTGCCCGTTGTCGTTCGCGGTGCTGTTGGCGATGGTGTTGTTGCCGTACGAGCCGACCGGACCGCCCGAGGCGGACGGGCCGGTGGCCAGCGGCTGGCCGTTGAGGGTGAAGCCGTTGCCGGAGTTCTGGTTGGCGGTGGAGCCGCTGATCCGGATCTCCTGCGCGGCCCGGGCCAGGACGAAGCCGTCCCCCTGGTTGCGGCTGGAGTCGACCTTCTCCAGCACCACCTGGGTGGCGAAGCGGTACAGCACCAGGCCGTCCACCAGGCTTCCGCTGATCTTCGTCCGGGAGATCTGGACGCCGTTGGCGCTGGAGACGAAGAGGCCGTACGCGTCGCCGGTGATGGTCGAGTCGCTGATCGTCGCCGACACATAGGAGAGGCCGCCGACGTCGAACTGGCTGCCGGGGGTGGCGATGGCGCCGGCCGGCAGGCTGTCCACGCCGCTGGTGCCCAGGTTGTCGGTGGACTTCGCCGCGTCCTTGCCCTTCTGCAGCTTCTGCGCGGCCTTGCTGTCCTTGCGGGCGACCTTGCCGTGGACCGAGACATAGGGCGTCGGGCCCTGGGTGGAACCGGTGTTGGGGCGGTCCGTGCCGGTGAGGCTGATCCCCCCGGTGCGCCCGCTCCAGAAGCCCAGGTCGGAGGCTTCGACATGCTCCATGGTGAAGGTGCCGCCGATGGCCCGGATGTAGGCGCGGCCGTCGGTGGGATCGGTGTCGGGCTTGGCCGTCCTGGCGTCCCAACTGGTGATCCGCAGCGGCTGCTGCACACTGCCGACCATGGACAGCGAGCCGCCGAACGCGACGATGCTGACGAAGCCGTTGACGTTGCTGGCCATCCGCAGCGTCAGTCCGCCCGGCGCGGTCAGGTTGAGCTTCGCGCCGTTGTCCACATAGATGCTCTCCAGCAGCAGGTACGAGCCGTCCGCCTGCCGCACGAAGGTCTCCGGAGCGAGCTTCAGCAGATCGGCGACGGTGTACGCGGCCTTGCGCGAGGTCAGCACCAGGGTGTAGCCGGAGGCGGTGGCCAGCCGGTACGGGGACTTCCAGGCGTCGCCGTGCAGCGGCGCGACCGAGACGACCGAACGGAGTTGGGAGAGTCGGCGGTCCTCGGCGGCGAGGACCGCGGACTCCTTGGCCGCGGTCGTCGCGTCCAGCGGCGGCGCGGCGGCGACCGGGACGGTGCTGTCGGGCGTGTCCGCGGCGGCGCCGACCGCGGCCGGCCCGGCCAGCGCGGCCAGTGCCAGCGCGGTCAGTGCTGTGGCGGTCAGTGCCGTGGCGGTGAGACGGGTGCGCATGCTGTTTCCGGTACGGCTGGTCATGCCCCGACCGCCTCCTTCTGCTGCGGGTTCGGCGGATTCTGCGAACCCGGCAGGACCCGTGGGGCCTCCCGCTGCAGCGTCGCCGCGCTCTGCCCCTGGCCGCCGACCGAGTCGGAGGTGCGGGTGAGCCAGCCCTGCTTGTTCATGGTCACGAAGGCATAGAGCTTGATCGGCAGCGAGATCATGATCACCGTCAGTGCGGTGAGCGGCAGCAGGAAGATCTCCAGCGGGTGGCGCCGCAGGTGCGAGTAGCCGCGGATGCCACGGCCGATCAGCAGCCAGGCGGCGGCGAAGGCCCAGCCGCGAGCGGTGTAGTCCAGGCGGCTGAAGAAGAGGAACCCCATGGTCAGGCCCATGGTCACCGGTGTCAGCAGGATCTGCAGCACCGTGATCCTGGACACCATCGGGGTCCGCCAGAGCCAGCCCTTCCACAGCGCGGTCAGATAGCAGCGGTAGGAGTTGCGGCTCCAGCGGATCCGCTGCTTCACAAAAGCGCGGAAGGAGGAGGGGAACATCGAGATGGCATGCGCGTTCGACTGGTGCACCGTCTTGTAGCCGGACGCCAGCGTCAGCCAGGTCAGCCGGCCGTCGTCCCCGGCGACACAGCGCCGCCCCAGGAAGAACTCGTTCTCCAGGTGCTCCACCACCGGCAGCACCACCGAACGGCGGTACGCCGCGGTCCGGCCCGACAGGCAGATCACCCCGCCCTGACGGCTCATCGCCGGGACGTAGTCGTAGTAGCGCAGGTTCACCAGCCAGTCGGCGATCCGGCGCCAGACGCTGGTGGTCCGCTGGTACACGTTCTGCTGGGTGCCCACGCCGCCGATCTGCGGGTCCACGAAGGGCATCTGGACGGCGTCCAGCAGCCCCGGCTCCCAGGACGTGTCCGAGTCCGCGAACACCAGGATCTCGCTGGTCGCGGCACGGATGCCGACCCCGAGCGCGGAACGCTTCCCGTGGTGCTCGAAGACGATGACCCGCAGTCGCGGATCGTCCACCTCGGCGAGAAGGCGCTGCGCCTCGGTATCGCCGGTGTCGATGACGATGATGATTTCGGTGGGATTCTGCGACCGCCAGGATTCCAGGCAGCGGAGCAGGATCTCCGGGTCCTCGCGGTAGGAGGGGACCACTACGGATGTGGAGGTCCGGTAATCGTTGACCACCGGCGAGGCGAATCGCGACACCACCGCGCGGTAGAGCCAGAGAACCCAGACGATGACCCCGGCGAGACCGAGTGGAACAACCTGCCGCCAGGCGTTTCCCGAGGTCAGCGTGTTGATGAAGTGCGGGGCGTCATGGAGCAAAGAGGATATACTGGACATGGAAATCCTGGGGTAGGCGTTTGGCCTGAGGCTTGCTGACGCCATCGTAGACATAGCAGAATGTGAATGCCGCGTGTGGGTCAGGTGTTTACAAGGTAGATCCAGGAAATTGATAAATGTCCACGAGGCGGGTGTTGACTTCCGCATTCGGGGACGCTATGCCAGGGCGTGGCGCCATTCCCGTGGAGTGTTGATCGGTTCTTTTTTAATTTACTTTCCGTTCACTCGCCCCTCTTCCGGGTGTGCCATGCGCTCGGGGTGTGGGGTGTGGGGGTGTCGCTCGCCGGCGCGCGGTCCGGGCTCGGGGGCGGGTCCAGCCAGTCCCGGAAACCCGATTTCACCCCAGGCCGGGGCTCGTGTAATGTTGTTCTCGCAAGGCAGCGGGGCAAGCAAAAACGCCCGGAAGCCAGGCAGGCGCTCATAGCTCAACGGATAGAGCACTTGACTACGGATCAAGAGGTTGCAGGTTCGAATCCTGCTGAGCGCACCAGCGCAACGGGCTACAAGCCCAGGTCAGGGCCCCATTTCACTTAGGTGAAGCGGGGCCCTCGGTCGTTGCGGCAGGGCTGATGCCCCATCTCCTCGCACAGTGTTTCTGATCACGCGTCAGCCGGGCGCTCCGCCCAGGCCCGCGCCCTCCGCCAGCAGGCCCTTCCGCCTGCGTGTGCCGGTAGTCCAGTCCCTTGGTGAACGACAGTCGGGCTTGACCACTCACTACGGACACCCCTGGGGTGATGAACATGAACGACGGCAGCCGTTCCGAGCCCACCAGCGGCGCAACCAGTGCAAGCGGCATCCTCTCCGACCTCGACCGGCTGCGCGCGGCGGCTGACGCCCGCATCCGCCGGCAGATCGCCGACGCCGCCAAGCGCCGCGAACAGCAGAGTCGGGGCCGCTGCGCCTTCGCCGAGCGGCGACAACACGGCATCCAGCGCCGACACGCCGCCAAGCAGACCCGTCAACGGCTCGCCGCCAGGCACAACCCGCCCCCGGTGGAAGGGTCCGACACTGGTCAGGCCGATTCGACCAGCATCCACGCGACGGTGGAGGTGTCGCCCGCCACACCCTTGATGGTGAAGGTGCCGGCGACGGGATCCGCCGCGGAGACGTAGGCGACTCCGCCGGCGGTGCCTGCGGGCTTCTGGACGGTCAGGAAGATGCGGGAGCCGCCGGTGAGGGCGGTGGTGTTGACGACGACCCCGGTCGTTCCCCGAAGGTCGGCGGTTCCCATCTTGGCGTTGGTGCCCTCGGCGATCCGCAGACCCCTGCCCGGAAGGGCCGCGACGATGTCGGAGTCGATGGAGCCGATGGCGGCGGGGCCGAGCCGTCCCCAGGACGTATCGCGAGTCGTACTGCCGCCTCCCCACACCTGGGTGCCGTCGGCCTGGACGACCCAGCGCATCAGCGGCTCGCCGCTGATCTGCAGACCCAGGCCCTTGGTCGTGGCCGCCGGGTGGTACTGGTGGATCAGCGGGTTGGACCCTGAGGTCGCACCGGAGAGGGTCTGCGTCAGCACGGACGTGTCCTGGGTGGCGCTCTGGTCGAAGTGGCTGTTCGGCGTGGTGTTCCAAGGACGCGACGTGTTGTAGGTGGGGACCGAGGCACTGACCGTGGCGGTGAGCACTGCCGGCCCGATGGGCAGCGCGCCCTGGCCGTCCCACTGCACCGGCGCACCGGTGGCGTCGCAGGACAGGTAGCCCCCGTTGACTGACACATAGACGGACCGGGAGACGTTCAGGCCGTAGTGCGGTGCGTCGGCCCCGCCGTGGTCGCCCTGACGGGCGGTCACGGTGGTGCCGTCCAGCAGCACCGGGATGGCGCAGCCGACCACGGCGATGCCGGCGCACATGGTCGTCCCCGCCCCGGCGTTGTTGCCGTCGCGGCGGAACTCGCAGGCGTTGAGCTGGACGGCTCCGTTGCCGGAGAGGTTCTCCAGCCTGAAGCCGTCCTTGCCGTTGAGGTCGGTGCTGCACCCCACGAAGGTGAGGCCGCCGAAGAGGTTGGCGCGGTCGTGGAAGTGGAAGCCGTAGCCGGGGCCGTCCTCCGCCCGGCAGCCGATCCAGGTCGAGTTGTCGCCACCTTGGATGTTCCAGCCCGCTGTCTGGCACCCGGAGGAGAGGCAGTCGGTGTACCAGGAGTCGGTGATGGCCTGGAGGTTGAATCCGTAACCCGCGCCGGAACTGGCCCCCGCGTGCCAGACGCCCACCTGGCGCATCACGACCGGGTTGTTGCCCTGCACAAAGAAGCCGTCTCCGGCCGTCCGCCCGACCAGCACATTCTCGATCATGCAGGAGCCGGCGCCGGTCAGGCTGACGCCGACCGTAGTGCCGGTGGTGTTGGTGCCGTGCACGGTCAGGTCCCGCATGGCGAAGTCGGGCACGCCGCTGACCTGCAGCATGGCAGCGCCCGTGAAGCCGGGCAGGGCATCGATCGTGGTCTGGTTGGAGCCGCCCGCGCTGTAGCCGGTGGATGCCTTGTCGCCCACCAGCTTCGTGCCGGCCACGGTCACTACGAGCGGCGCGGAGATCTCGTAGACGCCGTTGGGGAAGTACACCACCCCGCCCGCGGTGACTGCGTTGAGCGCGGACTGGATCTGCGCAGTGTCGTCGTGCTTGCCGTCGCCCACCGCGCCGTAGTCGCGCACGTTGAGCCAGTCGACCCCGCTCGCCGTGACCGCTTCGGCGCTACCCGCAGAGGCGATACCCGTCGCCACGGCCAGCCCGCCGATACCTGCCGCGGACCTGAACAGCAGGCGCCGTCGTGATGCTTCCAAAGGTATGTCCCCCTGTATGCCCGTCGTTTCAGCGCAGCGCAGCCCACCTGCTGGAATCCGCAGGAGCGATGGCGTTCTAGTCGGTGCATATGGGTCGTGAGCTGCGAAAACGGGCCTCGCCCAGCGGTGGCGGCGGGCCACTCGGCGGGTGCCGGGGAAGCCCGCCGGCGGATGCGCCGACGCGGTGGACCGGTACCGGAACCAGCGGATGCGCGAGGCCGCGAATGGCCAGGCCGCGCACGGTCTGGCCGTCACCGGCCGCAATTGCCTGGCGCCCGGTCAGGCCGCTTGGCAGGATGGCCGCCGATGACTGACGACTCCTCAACCACCCTGGAACCTCCTCGCTTCGACCATCGCACCGCCGCCCGCGACTCGCTTCGCGGTCTGGCCGTCGGAGACGCCTTCGGCGCCCAGTTCTTCGTCCCCGACAATCTGCCCGCGTTGCGCGGAGGGCTGCTGCCGCCCGCGCCCTGGCCGTGGACCGACGACACCGAGATGGCCTGCTCGGTGTTCGCCGCCCTCCGTAATCGCGGCACGATCGACCAGTGGGAACTGGCCCAGTCCTTCGCCCAGCACCACGACTTCGACCGCGGCTACGGGGCGGCGACCAATCGTCTGCTCCGCTTGGTGCGGGAGGGCGGGTCGTGGAGCGCGCTCGCCGGTGACCTCTTCGAGGGTCAGGGCTCCTGGGGCAACGGCGCGGCCATGCGGGTCGCCCCGCTGGGCGCCTGGTTCGCCGCAGACCTGGACGAGGTCGTCCGGCAGGCCGCCCGGTCGGCGGAGGTGACGCACACTCACCCGGAGGCCGTGGCCGGCGCCGTTGCGGTCGCGCTGGCCGCAGCCTGCGCTGCGCGCACCCGGGGCGGACGTCCGGAGTCGCGTCAACTACTGCGTACGGTAGTCGAGTTGACACCGGCCAGTCGGGTTCGCGAGGGCGTGGCCGAGGCGTTGGAGCTGCTCAGGCAGCCCTCGCAGGTGGGGCTGGCCGCCCACCGTCTGGGCAATGGCCGCCAGGTCAGTGCCGTGGACACGGTGCCCTTCACGCTCTGGTGCGCGGCCAGCTACCTGGACGACTACCAGGCAGCGCTGTGGGCCACCGCCTCGGCGGGCGGGGACGTGGACACCACCTGCGCGATCGTCGGTGGCATCGTCGCCGCCCACCTGGGCGCCGACAGCATTCCAGTCCTCTGGCGCGACTCCACCGAACCCCTGCCCGACTGGGTGGACGCCGACCGGCTCGGCACCGACCTGCGCCGCGACGGCCTGGTCAAGGCCGAGCCGATGCGACGTCCTGAGCCGATCCCGGTCCCCGACATCAGCTGGACCGCCGGGCAGTGGCAGCGGATCCGCCACGGCGTGCGGGCCGCGGCCATGGAGGAGCGGTGGAACATCTTCCTGGAGGACAACCAGCTCTATCTGCACCGTAGTTGGACCGGTCATGGCATCTACCGGGTCGCTGTGGAACCCACCGCGGAGGGTGCACGCCCGGTCCGGGCCTGGGTCGAGGGCTACTCCCGCCGCTACCGCCGCAGCCCCGACGCTGCCGAACGCACCCAGCTGAAGGAACTCCTGGACGCCTTCTTCGACACCGGTGAACCGCGGAGACCTTAGACCTGAAGCGATTGCGTCGCGGTGTGGTCCGCCGCAACGCCTTGCGTGGCTGTGGCGACTGCGGTGGCTGCGGCGGCCGGGGCGGCTGCGGCGGCCGGGGGCGTGAACGCCTTGAGCCGTCGCAGGCACGCGGTCCGCTGCACGATCGACAGCCCCGCGACCACCGTGCCGAGTACCACCCACCCTGCCGGTCCGGCGGCCATCACCACGCTGGTCAGCAGCGGTGGGCCGGCCGACTTCTGCACCGACTGGGACATTCCGGCCACCCCCAGATAGGACGCGCGGGCCCCGGCCTCCCGGGGCGCGAGCGAGACTGCCAGCTCCCATGAACTCACCGAACGCATCAGCTCCGCCATGGTGACCAGCAGCGCGGCGGCGAGCAGGACGACCGTGGTCACCCCGGCCCCGCCCCCTGCTGCGGCGGACGCCAGGGCGATGCAGCACGCGAACAGCAAGGCCCCGTACAGGATCACCGCGCGTGCGGCCCGGCGCGGACCCTCGGCCCGTGCCGACACCCGTAGCTGCAGAACGACGACCAGCACGGTGTTGATGATCAGGAAGGCAGGAACGAGCGCGTGCGGCGCGGACGTTCGGTTCACCAGCCAGAGCGGCATCCCGACGTTGAGGATCGAATCGTCCAGGTTCATCGGGATGTCCAGCAGTACGAACAGGAGGTATCCACGGTCCCGCCAGGGATTCGCTGCGCGGGTGCTGCCGTCGGCCACCGCGTTGTTGGTCCTCGCCGCCGAGGTGACGCCGCTGACCGCGCGGGTGATGCTGCTGCCGCTGTCGCGCGGCTCCCGGATCTGCCACACCAGGACGGCGGCGGCGAGGAACGACAGTGCGTCGCCCAGGATCAGGGCCCGGTACGCGGCTTCGGTCCCCACGGCCAGACCCGCGGCTGCGATCCCCGCGCCGATCGCGGTCCCGGCGTTCGCCGCCGTGCGCGACAGTGCCTGGTAGGTCGACCGCTGCTCGCCCGCGGCCCGGGTGGCGAACAGCATCTCCAGCGTCTTCGCCGCCCGGTCGCCCAGGTAGGTGGCGGCGACCACGGGGAGCAGCGCGTCGAATCCGGTGCAGACCAGCACCAGGCCGAGGGTCACCAGGCGAAGCAGGTGGCAGCCGATCAGCAGCGACCGCAGCGGGAGGCGCCCGGCCAGGCGTCCCGCCAGCGGTGAGCCGACGATCCCGGCCACGCCGGCCACGCCCAGCAACAGGCCGATGGTCTGCGCGTGCAGATGGGCCACAAAGGTGAAGTACAGGACCGACGACGCGGCCCACAGTCCGGAACCGGTCCGGTCCAGGAACAGCGCGCCCAGCATGATCCGCGCATCACGGCCGCCCGGCGGGTTGCGCAACTGCGCCACCAGACCCCGGCTTTCCCCCGGAGCTTCCCGTGGGGCCCCCGTCCGGCCGCCTGTACCGCTCTGCATCCGCCCGCCTCCCGCATATATCTTGACGTCAAGAGATCAGGGGGAAGCCTGCCGGGAAACAATCTCGATGTCAAGATACTTGATGCCGACAAACTAGTCGGCAGTGGCCTCCAGGTAGGCGTCGATGAGGGCCCGCATCCGGGTGAGGGCGCAGGCCGAGGGCGTCGGCCGGCAGGTCGCCGCGGAGGCTGCCGAACGCCGGGCTCTCCTGGTGCTCCAGCGGGTGGGCCCAGACCTGCTCGAACTCGTGGGCGGAGCCCATGCGGTCGAGGTGGGCATGTGTGACCACGACGAGCGGCTCGCGGCGGAAGAGGTCGGGGAACGCGGTGCGCAGCTGGTCGACACCCAGGCCGGTGTCGACCGTAGTGGCGCGGAACCAGGGATCGGGGACCGGCAGCGGGAGTTCAGCAGGCATGACCCGACGCTCCCGCCCAACGGATTGTCCGGGGTCCGCCGGCCTGGGTGTGATGCCAGGCCGGCGGCCCCTTCGGCAGGTGCGACAGGCGTGACGGTCAGGCCGTGACGTTGTCCCGTGCGGCGCCAACCGGTCGTGTCGCCGGCGCGGTGGTGCTCCGGCTCCGGTTCCTGTTCAGGAGTGAGTCCAGGGCCCAGGTGCCGGGACCGGCGATCGCGATGAGCAGGAAGGTCCAGCAGAACATCACGGCCGGTTCGCCGCCGTTCTGGATCGGCAGCAGCGCCTTGTCCTGGTGGATGCTGAAGTAGGCGTAGGCCATGGAGCCCGAGCACAGCAGCGCGGCCGGACGGGTGCCCAGGCCCAGGATGACCAGGGCACCGCCCACCAGTTGGATCAGGGCGGCCCACCAACCGGGCCAGGTGCCCAGGTGGAGAGAGGCTCCCGAGCCCATGTTCCCGCCGAGGACACCAAAGATGCTGGCGGTGCCGTGGGCCAGGAACAGCGCCCCGACGATGATTCGGAACAGGGAAAGGACATGCGGCCAGAATTTGTCGTACACCACGGCGATCCTCCGTCGACTGAATGAGCCTTCATGGCGGGTTCCATGGGTGATCAGGCTTGTCAGTCGGAGATGCGCTGCGGCCAGATCGCCCCGCGAACCGCTGCTCGCACGAGAACGGAGTGCCTTCCGGTTCGTTCGTGCGGCGCCGGGATGGGAGACGTACCAGGGCCGGCTCTGACCGTGACCGGGCCCTTGACCGAGCGTCGCGCACATGCCAACGGGTGTCAACGGTGGTGCAGGTGAGAATCGTTGGCAGGGCTGTGGGCGTGACCATGGACGGAGGCCCGGTCGGCGGCTCGGGCTTCCGTCCAAGGGGCGGTGCTGACAAGCAGTTGACGCTACGTCAGAGGCTCCGCGTCAGTGGCGCGGCGTCAGGGCCGGAGCGACAGTGCGAGCAGTTCGCGCATGTCCGCCCACCGCTCGAGCAGGTCGGCGCGCTGGCTGAGGGTGTCGGAGATGTGCTGGGTGCCGAAGAAGCTGGCGACCAGGCACCTCGCGGCGGCGTCGGGGTCCGTGCCGGGGCGCAGTTCGCCGCTGTCGCGCGCATCGCGGAGCAGCGTGGCGAGCACGTCCGTCCATCCCTCGTAGGGGCGCGGGAGCGGGGCGTCGATCAGCGAACGCTCTATCTGCAGCCGGGCTCCGGCCCGCACGACGAGGTCGTCGCGAAAGGCGACAGCCGCCTGGTCGAGCACCTCGAAGGCGACGTCCAGCGGCGACAGGCCCTGCGCCTGGGCCCGCGCGAGCAGGTCCGGCCAGCGGGAGTAGTGGGCCTCGACGACGGCGGTGGCCAGGATCTCCTTGGTGGGGTAGTGGAAGAAGATGGCGCCCTTGGTGACGCCCGCCCGGTCGGCCACGTCCTTGATCGAGGTCTTCTGGAAGCCCGCCTGCGCGAAGAGTTCGGCGGCGGCGAACAGGATCTGCTCTCTGGTGCGGACGGCGCGCTCCTGGCGCAGGTCGGGGGAGCGCCGGGCTGCTGTCTGCTGCAACCAGGCTTCAGGAGGGGACAGTTGGGTCATCGGATTCCCTTGGCGCTTGTGTCTGCGTAGAGGTGGGCCCTCGGGGTCTCCGCGGCCATGAATATGCCTCTTGGGCACGTTGTAATATACCGGCCGGAGGGTATATTTTCGACCCGTGCCGGGACGGCGGTCAGGTGAGTACTTGATGAGACGCCAGGTCGGACCGGTGGCCGGACTGCATCTTGAGGGGGAAACTCATGCACACGACCACAGACATAACGGACAGACCGTGCCCGATCGGGACTACGGAGCCCCAGCTCACCGACGGAATCTCGTTCGCGGAGTCGGTGCCGCGCGAGTCTGTACACAAGGTTGATCCCAGCGAAGTCCTACTGACCGACGCACAGCGCAGGGGCGCCGACCGGTTCGAGGTGGGGGCCCGCTGGCCCGCCCGACACCGGCTCTACGGCACCCGCTCGGGCGCCGCCGACCCGATGCTCGTCGCCGAGACCCTGCGCCAGCTCGCCATCCACATCTCGCACCGCTTCTACGACGTCCCCACGACCCACATGTTCCTGCTCTGCGGCCTGGACCTTGACCTGGATCCGGCCGCCGGGCCCCTTCCCGCCGCCGGGGCGCTGGGCTGCCTGCCGGTCACCGTCGACGTCACCTGCACGCCGGGCGCCCGCAGCGGCCGTCGGATGAGCATGGTCCTCGAAGCCGAACTGCTGGTCGCCGGACAGCGGGTGGGCCACGGCAGCATGCGCTGGGAGGCGCTGGACCCGCGCGCGTACGCCGCCGTGCGCAGACGCGGCGGCGGTGGCAGCGGTGGCGGTGGCGGTGGCGGTGGCGCCGATGGTGGTGGCGACGTGACGGGTGGTGACGTCACGAGCGGGACCCGGGGAGAGCCGGCCCAGGTGGACGTCGAGGCCCGGGCGGTCGGCCGCCGCGACCGGGGGGACGTCCTGCTGGCGACCCTGCCCGACGGGCAGGGCTGGGAGGTGGTGGTGGACTTCGGCCACCCGACCTACTTCGACCACCCCTCGGACCACCTGCCCGGCATGGTGCTGCTGGAGGCGATGCGCCAGGCCGGACAGCTGGCCTGGGCCCGCACGCTGTCCGAGGACCGGTATGCGGCTCCGGTTCCGGTTCTGGTTCCGGTTCCGCGCGGCCAGGAGCTGCCGGACCCGGCGCTGCGCGACGCCACCGTCTGGTTCCACAGCTTCGCCGAACTGAACCGCCCGGTCACCGTCCAGGCCCGTACCCAGCGTTCGTCCTGCAGCGAGGAGCGCTTCGTGGTGATGCTCAGCGCCCAGCAGGACCAGCGGGACGTGGCCACGGCGCTGCTGCAGTGGTCGCCCGGTCGGCTGCCCGGGCTGCCCGCGCCGGGCGCGCCTGGCGCGAACGGTGAGTTGTGTGTGTCGGGTACGTCGGGTATGCCGGACGAACAGGTGTCCGTGCCGCAGGTGCGGAGCACCTGGTGCTGACCGTGGATGCGGTCTCCGGACTGCGGGACAGCGTTGCCGTCGTCAGTGAGGTGGCGGCCCGTCATGTGAAGACCTGCGAGGACGAGTTCAGGCTGGCTCCGGAGGTGGCCGAGGCGCTGACGCAGGCGGGGTTCCCCCGCCAGTTCGTGCCGAAGCGGTGGGGCGGCCGGGCCGGCGGGTTCGGTGAGCTGGTGCAGTCGGTGGCCGATCTGGGGGAGTCCTGTGCCTCCGCCGCCTGGTGTGCCGCCCTGTTCGCCGCCCACGGCAGGCTCGCCTCCTACCTGCCCGAGCAGGCGCAGTACGCGCTCTGGGCCGACGGCCCGGACACCCGGATCGCGGCAGCGGTCATCCCGCCCGCCGGTACGGCCGAGCCGGCCGCCGACGCCGGTAGCGAGGTCGGCGGCGGAGTCGGCGGCACCGCCGCCGGCGTCGCCGCTCAGGCCGGCGCTGCCGGGTGGCGGCTCAGTGGGCGGTGGAACCTGGCCAGCGGCGTCGACCACGCGGACTGGATCCTGCTGGCGAGCTGGACCCCGTGCCCCAGCGGGCCCGAGCACCGCATCTTCTTGCTGCCGCGCGCGAGTTGCACCGTGCTGGACACCTGGCGCAGTTCCGGACTGCGGGGGACCGGAAGCAACAGCGTCGTGGTCGACCGGGTATTCGTGCCCGCGCACCGCACCATGGTCCTCGCGGACCTGCTGCGGCCGCGGACCAGTGTGGACGGGGAGGAGGTCGCCCGCTGCCATCAGGTCCCCTTCCCCATGGTCGCGGCGCTGATCTTCGCCGCACCGGTGCTGGGCGCGGCCGGCGGCGCGCTCGATGCCTGGAGCGCGGCGCTGCGTGCCAAGGCGGCGGCCGGAGGGCCCGGCCCCTCGCCCGCCGTCCAGCAGACCCTGGCCCGCGCCGGGGGCGAGATCCACGCGGCGGAACTGCTGCTGACGCAGAGCGCCCGCTCGGCGGACGGCGGACCGATGGACGCGTACACGGTCACCGGCATCCAGCGGGACGTGGCGCTGGCCGTCGAGTTGCTGGTGGACGCGGTGGAGCGGATCTTCCGGGCCGGAGGTACCAGCACCCAGACACAGCTGAATCCGATCCAGGTGCGATGGCGCGACGTCCATGCCGCGGCGAGCCATGGCACGCTCAACTTCGAGGCGGCGGCGTCCCGTTACGCTGCCGTCCGCTTCCCGGTCGAGGCCGACTCGACCGGTTAGCACCCGGCTCGCTGCTGCTCCGGCCTTCCGGTCTCCGCCCCCGTGGACGGCGGGCCGGGGGCCGGGGCGCAGCCGTCGTTGCACAGCTGTTCCCCGCAGCCGTTTCTCTGCGGTCGTTTTTTCGCGGTCCTTCGCCGGGCCGCTTCAGCATCAAGAAATTGACCGGCTAGCCGGTTTCTTTTGGTGGGCGGCAGGCCCGCCGGAAAGGCACTCCCCGATGATCCAAGCCCGGGCTCGATACACCCGTGAACAACTGCTGGACGCCGCCGCCGACTTGTTCGCCTCCGTCGGCTACCACACCACCACCGTGCAGGCCGTTTCCGCGCGTGCGGGAGCGACCAAGGGTGCCCTCTACGGGCACTTCTCCTCCAAGCAGGCCCTTGCCTTGGTCCTGGTGCAGGACGCCGAGCGGGCCTGGGCGCAGCTGGAGCTGGGGTATCTGGAGCGGACGCAGGATCCGGTGGACCAACTTGAGCAGCTGCTGCGGGAGTTGGCCGAGCTGGTGGAGCAGAACCCGCGCGTCCGGGCAGCCCTGCGACTGGTCGCGGAACAGGTACGGTCCGAGCCGCGCCCGCCCGACCTGCTGGACCGGGTCCACTCCCGGCTGGCCGACCTGGTCGACCGGGGGCAGGCCTGCGGACGGATCGATCCCCGGCACCACGGCCGGACCGTGGCCTGGCTCCTGGTCGCCGCGCTGCTCGGCATGCCGCAGCTGCCGCTGATCGACAGCACGGGGGAGCACCCGGTGCAGACCCGCGACCTGTGGTCGATGCTCCACGACCTGCTGACCGCGGGCGCGGGCGCGGGTGCGGGCGCGGCTGCGGGAACGGGCACGGCTGCGGACGCGGGAACCGGCACCGCTGGGGCTGCGGACGCGGGAACCGGCACGGCTGCGGGAACCGGTGCTGGCACGGCTGCGGGAACCGGTGCAGGCACGGGTGCAGGCACGGCCGCGGGTGTGAGCGCGGGCGTGGACGCCCACCCGCACCCGCACCCGCACGCCCGCCCGCACCTGGGCGGCGATCTGAGCGCCCACGTGGGCGTGGAGGTTCCCGCCGACGTCGCGTCCATCACCGGCGCCGCTGCCGCTGTCACCGCCGAGGCCTGCACGGCCACCGCCGAACGATGAGTCGGACCAGGCCCGGCGGCCCAGGTCTCCACCTTTCGGCGGAGGCCTGGGCCGGATCTCCACCGCGCTCCACCCCCGGCGTACGCGCATCGGAGCAACTGCCGCCCGGGCGGCCTCAGTTCATCCATCGGCCGATGCCTGCCAACCCCCCTGATCGCGAGCATGGATGACGGCACGAAGCACCCGATCACCAAGGAGTGAACCCACAGATGGATCCCGTCTACGTCTTCACCGACGCCGAGCGCGACGAGCTATTCTCGGTGCTCGCCTCCGTTGCCAAGAGCCCCTATGAGGACTACCCCGCCTTCTCGGCGGCCGTACGCGACGTGGTGGACCGGGACGAGGTGCCCGGCTTCTTCCAGGAGCTCTGCACCACGGTGCGGACCGAGCGTGAATCCGGCGAGTCCGACGCCCACGTCCTACGCAACTGCCCGATCGACGAGGAGATCCCGCTCTTCGACCAGGAGGACCCGGTCGCGGACAAGTACCGCAAGAAGACCACCTTCGTCGGTGAGACCTTCCTTGAGCTCTTCGGCCAGCTGGTCGGTACCCCGCTGCTGGCCTACGAGACCCGCAACAACGGTGACTTCTTCCACGACGTCTACGCCGTCAACCGCTACACCGGCACCCAGACCCAGAAGACCGACAGCGAGCTGTTCTTCCACAACGACCGCACCGCACACCCGGTGCGCGCCGACTTCCTGGCCCTGCTCGGTATGCGCTGCCCCGAGGGCGACCTCATCTTCACCGGCTTCGCCGACGGCCGCGACCTGCTGACCAACCTCAGCGACGAGGTCCAGGCGACGCTGCGCAGCCCGCTGTTCATCACGCCGTTCGACCGCTACTCGCGTGACTCCAACACCAGCCAGACGGTTTCCGAGCCGCACGCGGTGCTGGAGAACCACCACAGCTTCCGGTACTACGACACCCGCACCCGGGTGGCCCCGGGTGCGGGCGTCGACGCCTACGAGGCGCTGATCGCGCTCAAGAACGCGATCGTCAAGGCCCGCAAGCGACGCCACATGATCCTGACCCGCGACCTGTTCGTCCTGGCCAACCAGGACGGCCTGCACAGCCGCGACATGGTGGAGATCAACAACCCCGAGCGGGCCCGGCAGCGCTGGCTGCTCAAGACCTACGCCTTCCGCGACCAGGCCGCCGCCGACCGGCACGCGGACAAGTGGATGGACGGCGTCGTGGGCCGCGTCGCCGACTAGGCCGTACCCGGCCGGGGTTGACCACCCCTCAGGCCGGATGCCCTGATCCGGCCCCCGGACCACCTTCCGTCGGACGTCGGACGTCGGACGTCGGACGCCGGACGCCGGACGTCGGCCCGTCTGGGCCCGTCCTGCCTGGGCCTGTCCTGCTGGGCGCGCCCCGCACCGCCGGCCGTAACCCGCCCGCGTTGGCACCCCCGCTGTCGGTGGAGACCCCGCTGCCGGAGACCCCGGCCCGGCCCCACCCGTCCGCGCGGTCCGCCCGTCGCACTGCCTTCCGTCCGTGCGTGCTGCCCGGCTGCACCGGCCCGGCCTGGCCCTGGACCCGGCCCGTCCGGGCACGCCGGTTCGGCCCTGCGCGCCGCGTCACCCTCACCGCCGGAGACCCCGGCCCCGTCCGCCCCGCGCCGGCCCACTCCGGTCGGCCCTTCCGTACGGCCCGCCCGGCCCAACCACGCCCGGGCGGGCCGTACGCCACTCCTCTCTGTCGGAACTGCTGCAACCCCTGGAACCGAGGCCATGACCGCACCCGCCGCCCTGCGGCCCCGATCCGCCGGCGCGCCGCCGCCCCCCACCGGCGTGCGCGTCGGCAGCCCTGCCGACATCGCCCGGCTGGCGCTACCGGCGCTGGGCGCCCTGCTGGCCGAGCCTGCCTTTGTGCTGGCCGACAACGCGATGGTCGGCCATCTCGGGGCGCAACCGCTGGCCGGGGTCGCGGTGGCCGGCAACCTGCTGGGCGCCCTGGTCAACTGCTGCGTCTTCCTTGCCTACGCCACCACCGCCACCGCGGCCCGCCGGGTCGGGGCCGGTGACGAGGCCGGTGCGGTCCGGGCCGGGGTGGACGGACTGGCGCTCGGCCTGTTCCTGGGGGCCCTGCTCGGGGTGGTGACCTGGGCGGTCGCCCCGCCGGGGGTGCATGCCATGGGCGCGACCGGTGCCGTGGCCCACAATGCGGTGCTCTATCTGCGGATCAGCGCGGCCGGTCTGCCCGGGGTGCTGGTCGCCACCGCCGCGGCCGGGGTGCTGCGCGGACTGCGCCGCTCGGGCACCACGCTGGCCGTGGTGGCGGTCGGCTTCGCCGCGAATGCGCTGCTCAACGCCCTGCTGCTGTTCGCCTTCCGGCTCGGAGTGGCCGGGTCCGCGCTGGGCACGGTGATTGCCCAGACCGCGATGGGTGCCGTCTACGCCGTGATCGTCGCCCGCCGGGCCCGCCGGCACCGGGTCAGCCTGGTGCCGCGCCCGGCCGAGATGCTCCGGGCCGCGGCCTCCGGCCTGCCCCTGGTGGTGCGCACGGTCACCATGCGCGCGGTGATCGTTGCCCTGGCCGCCGGTGCCACCGCGCTGGGCGCGGTGCCGTTGGCGGCCTACCAACTCGGCTTCTCGCTGTGGATGTTCGCCGCCCTGGCGCTGGACGCGGTGGCGGTCGCGGCGCAGACCGTCGTCGGCGGACTGCTCGGCGCGGGCGAGGCCCGGCGGGCCCGGGCCGCGATGCGCAAGATGGTGCTGTGGTCCCTGGCCGGCGGGGCCCTCTGCGGCGCGGTGCTGCTGGTCGCCCAGCCGCTGTATCTGCCGCTGCTGGCCGCCGATCCCGGAGTACGCGACGCGCTGTCCCACAGCCTGCTGCCGATCGCCCTGCTGCAGCCGCTGGCCGGAGCCGTCTACATCCTGGACGGTGTGCTCATCGGGGCGGGCGACGGACGTTATCTCGCCGCCGCGGGCGCCGGTACGGCGCTGTTGTCCATACCGGCCGCCCTGCTGCTGCCCGGCACCGCCGCCGCCCTGACCGGCGTGTGGTGCGTCTTCGGGTTCTTCCTGCTGGTGCGGCTGGTCTTCCTGGCGGCCCGGGCCCGCGGCGACGCCTGGATCCGTCTCGGCAGCTGAACCACCGTCAGCGGTGCGATTTCGACGGACAGATCGCAGCAGACAGAGATCAATATCTGTCATTCGTCAACTGTCGGCTGCCCGCAATCAGACATTGCCTGATCAGGCGGCCGGGCAGTGGTGCGGGTCGTCCCCGGCGGCGCTCGGGCGGACCATCATCACTGCCTCCAGCCGGTTCCTCGCGCCCAACTTCGTCAGGCAGTGCGAGACATGGCTCTTGACCGTGGCGGGCGAGACGCCCAGCTGCCGTGCGGCCTCGGCGGTGGACAGTCCCTCCGCGAGGATCTCCAGCACCTCCCGTTCACGGTGCGTCAGCAGGGCCCGTGGGCCGGCCTCCTGGCTCCCGTCCGCAGCCTGCCCGCGGGCCGCAGCCTGTCCCGGGCCCGCCGCCCGGGCGCCGGGTCTGCTCCGGTGGGCGGAGGCGCCGGCCGCTCCGGCGGCATAGACGTTGAGCAGCTCGGGGGACAGCACCAGGTGCCCGGACGCCACCGCCCGCACCGCCGCGCCCAGCCGGTCCGTGGCGATGTCCTTGACCAGGCAGCCGCTGCTGCCCGCCGCCATCGCCGCGGCCAGCCGCTCCGGTGTCCACCCGGTGCCGATCAGCAGCACCGGCACCCGCTGCGCGGTCCATACGTCCAGCAGTCCGACCAGGCTCTCCCGCGCGTCGGTCGCCAGCAGCGCCGCGTCCAACCGGCCCCCGGGCCGGTCCCGCATCCCGGTCCGGTCGCTGGACACGGCCACCAGTTCGATGCCACCGGCCCGGCGCAGCGCGTGCGCCAGCACATGGCGGGCGATGGGATCCGGATCCGCGAGCAGCACCCGCACATCCCGCTCGGGCGGGTCCTCCCCGTCCAGCAGGCCGTCATGGATCGTCCGCATGCGCATACTGTGCCTCCCCTGTTGGTAGTGCGAACGCTGGCAAGCTGCTGTGCCCGGCCCGCCGGGTCCGGGACGAACCGGACCCGGCGGCCGGGCACGCGCAGGAGTGACGCGCAGGAGTGAGGGGACGGACCGGTCGGTCCGTCCCCTCACGGGCTACGCGGTGGTGGTGCGGTCGGCGCGGCGCGAGCCGGCCAGGACGACGCCTTGGACCAGGAGGTTGACCCCGGCCAGGGCGAGGAACAACTGCGGCAGCGAGACCACCGGCAGCAGCAGGCCGCCTGCGACCAGCAGCACTGCGGACCAGATGGCCTGGTGCTGTTCCATCCGACCGGTCATGGCCCGACGTCCGGCCGGGTCCAGGGCCTGCAGGTGCGGTTCGAGGTTGGCCATGGCCGTGGGTCTGATGAACCCGCCGGCCAGCCCCAGGGCGATGATCGCGACCAGCGCGAAGCCGAGGTTCGGTCCGGCCAGCAGGGCCAGTCCGCCCGCCGTCAGCACCGCTGGGACGAACGCGAGCCGGCGCGGTTCGCTGATCCGCTTCATCAGGCGCGGGGACAGCCGGGCAGCGGCGAAACCGCTCAGCGTGTAGAGGCCCAGCACCGCCCCGAACCAGGACAGGCCCAGGTGCAGGCGGCTGACCAGGAGGTAGGGGATGAAGCCCACATAGGGCGCGAGCAGGAACGCGCGGTTCAACGCGTAGTACCACTGCCAGAACCGCGCGGCGGACGGCACCGGCGCGCTCTTCGCCGCAACCGGCTTGTCAGGTACGGAAGTTGCAGCAGCCGGAGCCGCCGCAGGCGTGGGCACGGGCGCAGGCACGGGCGCGGGCGCAGGCACGGGCGCGGGCGGGTCGGTCCGCAGCGCGGCCAGGCAGCCCAGCGCGGCGATCGCGGCCAGCCCGGACAGCGCGAAGGGCAGCCGCTGTCCGTGGGCGAAGGCCAGTGCGCCGCAGGTGCCGGCGGCGAACGATCCGGCGAACATCCAGCCCTGGGTGACGGCTTCCCTGCGGGCGAAGTCGCCGCCCCGGGTCAGGGTGCTGAGCAGGGCCGAGTCGGTGCCGGCGGTGAGCGCGAACCCGGCGCCGCTGAGGATCTGCCCGGCCAGGGCGGTGGGCAGGTTGGGCCCCAGTGCCAGGCACAGCAGCCCGGCGACCTTGACGCTCTCGCCGACCAGCAGCTGGCCGCGCAGCGACAGCTTCCGGGTCGGCCGGCGCAGCAGCAGCGGGGCCACCGCGACGGTCAGTCCGTAGAGGGCCATCAGCGATTCGATGCCCAGGACCGGTAGGTGTCCCCGGAACAGGAACACGAACATGACCGGCAGATGGAAGTAGGCGCGCGAAACGATGCGGTAGGCGGTCAGCGCCCGCAGCCCGCGCGCGGCGGGAGCCGCCTGGGCGGTGTCGGCCGTGACGGGCCCAGCGGCGGCGGCAGCAGCGGCGGTCGGGGCGGTGGAGGCGGTGGGGGCGCTCATCGCGCCGCTACCGGGACTGCCAGGTCCGGCAGGTGACGGGCAATCAGTTCCGCCGTGACGTCGCCCTGGCGGACGATGGCCGGCACCGCACCGGTCAGCGACACGATCGTGCTGCTGGACGTGAAGGCGGAGGCGCTCTCGCCCTGGATGGCCAGGTCGACATGGCTGCCCAGGTGCTCGACCGCGGTGTCGAAGTCGACCAGGCCGGTGTCCATGGTGCCGCTGATGTTGGCGGAGGTGGCCGCCAGCGGTATGCCGCTGTAGATCGAGAGCAGGTTCAGCACCGAGCAGCGGTTGTGCACCATGGCCACGGTGTCCTGGCCGGAGGTGACCCAGTCAGGGACGGTCTCGCGCTTGCGCACGATGATGTTCAGCGGTCCCGGCCAGACCTCGTCCAGCAGTCCGGGCAGGCCCGGGTGGCCCGGGTCCTTGGCCCAGCGCTGCCAGTCGTTGGGCGCGGCCACGAACATCGACAGCGGCTTGCCGCCGTCGCGCTGCTTCATGGCGTAGACGCGGCGGACCGCCTCGGGGTTGAAGGGGTCGCAGAACACGCCGTAGTTGGTGTCGGTGGGAGCGACGATCACTGCGCCGCGGCGCAGCCGGTCGGCGGCCGAGACCAGGCCCTGGACGTCGCCGGGTCGCACGATGCGGGTCATGGGTACTCCTTGATGAGGGGACGGGGTGAGGGGATGGGGTGAGGAGGCGGGGTACGGAATGTGGCAGGCCGGACCCGGGCCGCGGCGCGGCGGCAGCCCGGGCGGGGCGGAGCGGAACAGGTCGGGCAGGTCGGGCAGGTTGTGCCGTCCAGACCGGTCGGGCCCGGTCGGCCCGACGTGGCCGGACAGGCAGGACGGTGGGCCGGGCCGGACGGGTCGACGGGCCAGTCCGGCCGGCCGGGACCGACCGGGGCCGACCGGACGGGTCGGCCCCCGCCCGTCGTCAGCCGGCCGTGGCGACCTGGCCGTTGCAGGTGGGCAGCCAGGCCGGGCGGTTGAACTCGTGGGCGGTGATGGCCGGGTCCAGGGCCATGGTCAGGTCGATCAGGTCGTAGCCGTTGACCAGCCGGTAGTGGGCGGCGTCGTCCAGGAAGAACGGCGCGTCCACGACGCCCGCGGCGGGGCAGTTGATCACTCGGGCGGCGACGTCCACGGTGATCTCCACGGACGGGTCCTCGGTGGTGGCCTTCAGCAGCGCGGCGACCGTGGCCGGGTCGGCCTGGGCCGGGACCAGGCCCACATTGGGCAGGTTGTTGCGGAAGATGTCGGCGAAGCCGGGGGTGATGACGATCTTGAAACCGAAGTCGCGCAGCGCCCAGGGGGCGTGTTCGCGCGAGGAGCCGCAGCCGAAGTTGGGGCCGCTGACCAGGATGGTCGCCCCGGCCCGCTCGGGGCGGTTCAGCACGAACTCGGGGTCGCGGCGCCACTTCTGGAACAGGCCGTCCTCGAAGCCGGTGCGCTCGATCTTCTTCATCCACACGGCCGGGATGATCTGGTCGGTGTCGACGTCGGAGCGGTCCAGCGGGACGGCGCGTCCGCTGACGGTGGTCACGGGGTCCATCGGGTTCCTCCAGGCTGTTCGTATATCGGACGTTTATGTCTCAGATTCTGGATGTGCAAAGTGCTCAGACCAGGTCGCCGGCCGAGGCCAGCCGGCCCACCACCGCGGTGGCCGCCGCCGATTCGGGGGAGACCAGGTGGGTGCGGGCGCCGGGGCCCTGCCGTCCCTCGAAGTTGCGGTTGGAGGTGGAGGCGCTGTGGGTGCCGGTGGGCACGATGTCGCCGTTCATGCCCACGCACATCGAGCAGCCCGGTGAGCGCCACTCGAAGCCGGCCTCGGTGAAGACCTGGTCCAGGCCCTCGTCCTCGGCCTGACGCTTGATCACCGCGGAGCCGGGGACCACCAGGGCGCGCACGGTGGAGGCGACGGTGCGGCCCTTCAGCACCGCGGCCGCGGCCCGCAGGTCCTCCAGCCGCCCGTTGGTGCAGGAGCCGATGAACACGGTGCCGATCGGGATGTCGCGCATCGCGGTGCCGGCCGTCAGGCCCATGTACTCCAGGGCCCGGGTGGCGGCCTCGCGCTCGGCGGGGTCGGCGAACGAGGACGGGTCGGGCACCTCGCCGTCCATGGCCACCGTCTGCCCGGGGTTGGTACCCCAGCTGGCCTGCGGACGGATCGCCGAGCCGTCCAGGACGACCTCGCGGGCGAACACCGCGTCCTCGTCGCTGTAGAGGGTCTTCCAGTCGGCCAGCGCCTGGTCCCACAGTTCGCCCTTGGGGGTGCGGTCGCGGCCCTGCAGGTAGGCGAAGGTGGTCTCGTCGGGGGCGACCAGGCCGCTGCGCGCACCGGCCTCGATGGCCATGTTGCACAGGGTCATCCGGCCGGCCATGGACAGCGAGCGGATCGCCTCGCCGCGGAACTCGATCAGGGTGCCGGTGCCGCCGTTGGTGCCGATCTCGGCGATCACCGCCAGGATCACGTCCTTGCCGGTCACCCCCGGTGCCAGCGTCCCGTTGACGGTGACGGCCATGCTCAGCGGCTTGGCCATGCGCAGGGTCTGGGTGGCCAGCACGTGCTCGACCTGGCTGGTGCCGATGCCGAACGCGATCGCGCCGAACGCACCGTGGGTGGCGGTGTGGCTGTCGCCGCAGACGATGGTCATGCCCGGCTGGGTCAGGCCCATCTGTGGGCCGATGACGTGCACGATTCCCTGTCCGGGGGTGTTCATCGGGTGCAGTTCCACGCCGAACTCGCGGCAGTTGTCGATCTGCAGCTGCAACTGGCGCGCGCCGACCATGTCCGCCAGCGGCAGGTGGGTGTTGGCGGTGGGCACGTCGTGGTCGGCGGTGGCCACCGACAGGTCCGGACGGCGCACCTTGCGGCCGGTCATCCGCAGCCCCTCGAAGGCCTGCGGCGAGGTCACCTCGTGCAGCAGGTGCAGGTCGATGTAGAGCAGGTCGGCGTCGGCGCTCTCGACGACGTGACGGTCCCAGATCTTCTCGACCAGAGTGCGCGGACTCATGGCTGCTCCTCCACTTTCAGGTGTCCACTATGTGAAACGTATTGTCTCAGTGCTTGGATGGGTCGTAAGTTAACCACAGTCAGAAGCCCGAAGCGAAGGGGGGAGAGGCCAAAATGGCAACGGCCGGAATCGAGCGAATGCTCGTGATCGTCGACGCCGTAGTGGCCGGCGCCAGCAGCGTCGACGACGTTCGCGCGGCCACTGAACTGCCGAATTCCACCCTCTACCGCCTCATCGGCCAGCTGGTCGACCAGAACGTCCTGCAGCGCAACCGGGCCGGGTTCCTGAGCATGGGAATGCGGGTGCGCTCGTGGTCCACCGCGGCCACGCTCACCCCCCTGGTGCGCACCAACTACGCGTTGCTGCGCCAGTTGCGGGACCGGACCGGGGAGAGCGTCCAGTTGTTCCGGCGGGTGGCCGACCACTGCCTGTGCAGTGCCTCGGTCGAACCCGAGCACGGGTTGCGGGACACCGTGCCGGTCGGCACCTCCCTGCCCCTGGTCGACAGCGCTGCCGGAAAAGTGCTGCTGGCCTGGGCAGTTGACCAGCACCGCTATGCCGACGCGGACGTGCGCGAGCTGGCCCGCGTCCGTGAGCAGGGCCACGCCGTGGCCGCCCGTTCCGACGAACCCGGGGTGCTGGCCGTCGCGGTCCCGGTCTCGGGGCCCAACGGCGAGGTCGCCGCCGCGCTGTGCATCAGCGGCCCGACCCGCAGGATCCGTCCGCAGACCGCCGCGCTGTGCGCCGTGCTGGACGCTGCCGCAGCCCGCTTCTGATCGTCCGTTCGCCCGTCCGCCACCTGTTGTGCGCCGGCCGGGTGGCTACCCATACAACCGAACTGGAGTACGTATATGTCCCTCGAACGCCCGACCCCGCCGGACCCCTACGACTTCCTTCCGCCGGTTCCCTCCTTCACCCTGACCAGCGCGGATGTCGCCGACGGCAAGCCGCTCGACGACGCCCACGCCCATCAGGGCGCCGGCGGCGGACAGCTCTCCCCGCAACTGAGCTGGGACGGAGCCCCCGAGGGCACCCTCGGCTACGCGGTCACCTGCTTCGACCCCGACGCCCCCACCGGCAGCGGCGCCTGGCACTGGCTGCTGGTCAACCTCCCCGGCTCCGCACGCGGTCTCGCCACCGGGGCCGGCAGTGAGAAGCAACTGCCGGACGGCGCGTTCCACACCCGCAACGACTTCGGCTCGCTCGGCTACGACGGCGCGGCCCCGCCGGCCGGCGACCGTCCGCACCGCTATCTGTTCGCTGTCCACGCCTTGGACACCGACGCGCTCGAGGTCACCCCCGACACCGCCGCCGCCTTCGTCGGCTTCAACCTCACCGCGCACACCCTGGCCCGGGCCGTGCTCCGCCCGGTGCGCTGACCCGGCACCACCGCTCCCCCTTCGGGCAGGCCCGGCACCCGGCCGGGCCTGCCCCGCACCGCCACCCCGGAACGGATCCCCGCCCGGACCCGGAACCACCCCCGAGAGCCCCCGCACTCCCTTGCACCTGTACCTGCACCTGCACTTGTACCCGCACCGTACCCGCGCCCCACCGCTCCGTGCCGACCCGGCACGGCCGAACGCGGCCCCGGAAGGGCCGCCGGATCGGAGGTCATTCGATGCTGCAGAACCTCGCCAATGGGCTCACCCTCGGCATGGTCTACGCACTTTTCGCCGTCAGTTTCTCGCTGCTCTTCGGCGTCCTGGACATTCTCAACCTGGCCCAGGTCTCCATCTTCACGCTGGGCGCCTACCTCACCCTGGCCTGCGCCCGACTGTCGGTACCGCTGCCCGTCGCCGCCGTCATCGCCATGCTCGGCTGCGGCCTGGCCGGGGTGGCGCTGGACCAGGCGCTGCTGCGCCGACTGCGCGGCCGTCCCGCGGCCGGACTGCAGACCCTGGTCGCCGCCATCGGCGCGGGCACGGTGCTGGACGCACTGATGCTCGGCTGGATGGGCCCCGACCCGCAGACCTTCCCCAGCCACTGGCTGCCCCAGCACACCTACCACCCCACCGCAGGCGTCACCATCACCCTGGCCCAACTGCTCTGCGCCGCCGTGGCGTTGGCCGTCATGGCGGTGCTGGCACTGGCGCTGGCCCGCACCCCCTGGGGGCGGCGGGTGCGCGCGGTGGCCGAGAACTCCACCGCTGCCCGGGTCTCCGGCGTCAACGTGGAGGGCACCTACCGCTCCACGGTCTTCCTGTCCTCGCTGCTCGGCGGGCTGGCCGGGCTGCTGTTCGTGCTGCAGTTCAACAGCATCACCCCGGACCTGGGCCACTCGGTCGAGATCAAGGGCCTGGCCGCGATCATCCTCGGCGGGATGACCTCCGCGGTCGGCTCCGCCATCGGCGGCATCCTGCTCGGCCTGGCCGAGGTCGCCACCATCGTCGCCTTCGGCGCCGAGTGGAAGGACCTCGCCTCCTTCGCCGTCATCCTCGCCGTGCTGGCGCTGCGCCCGCGCGGCCTGCTCGGCGCCCGACTCGCCCGGGAGGCCTGACCCGTGGACCTCAACTCCTTCTACCTCGCCAATGAGAGCCTGCTCTCCAGCACCGGCATCGGCATCCTCTACGCGCTGTCCGTGACCGTGCTGCTCCGGGCCGGGGTGTTCTCGCTGGCCTCCTGCGGACTGGGCGCGCTCGGCGCCTACACCTCCTCACTGCTGATCATCCACGCCCAGCTGCCGTGGCCGCTCGCGGTGGCCGCGGGCGCCGCCACTGCCACCCTGGCCGGAGTGCTGCTGGCCGCCACCGTCAGCAGGCTGCGCCATGTCTTCCTGACCATCGCCACCGTGGCCTTCGCCGAGGTGGTCCGGCTGTCGCTGGTCAACCTGGGCTCGATCACCGGCGGTCCGGTCGGCCTCGGCCCGATCCCGCGCCAGGTGGAGGCGCCCACGATCTGGATCGTCGCGCTGGCCGCCTGCTGGGTGGTGGCCCGGCTGGCCCGGACCCGCTTCGGCATCAGCGCCGCCTGCCTGGGCGCGGACGAACCCGCCTCCCGGGCCCAGGGCATCGACGTGGCCCGGATCCGGATCAAGCTGTTCGCCCTGTCCGGGGCCCTGGCCGGCACCGCGGGTGCGCTCAGCGCCCTGCACAACTACCACCTGGATCCCAGCCAGTTCACCCTGGACCAGACCCTGGCCGTGGTGATGTGCGCGGTGGTCGGCGGCACCCGCAGCGTCTGGGGCACCATCGCCGGAACGGCCGTCATCACCCTGATCCCGCAACTACTGCTGGACCTCGGCGCGGGCGCCGGCTGGATCAGCGTCGCGGTCCAGGGCGCGGCCCTGCTCGCCGTGGTGCTGTTCCTGCCCGGCGGACTGAGCGGAGTGCTGCGGCCACGGGTCAGCAGCACCGTGGTCGAACCCGCCGAACTCGACCGGGCCGAACCGGTCGAACTGCGGATCGAGCAGGTCAGCCTGTCCTTCGGCGGGGTCACCGCGCTGGACGGGGTCTCCCTGCACGCCGCCCCCGGCGAGGTGGTCGGCCTGGTCGGCCCCAACGGCGCGGGCAAGACCACCCTGATCAATGTCATCACCGGCCAGTACCGCCCCGACACCGGCAGCGTCCACCTTGCCGGCCAGGAGATCACCGGCCGACCGGTGCACCGGATCGCCCGGGCCGGGGTCGGCCGCACCTTCCAGAACCTGCGGGTCTTCGGCGACCTCAGCTGCCGCGACAACGTGGTCTCCGGCGCCGTCACCACCATGCCCGCCACCGCCGCCAGCCGGATCCTCGCGCTGCCCGCCGCCCGCCGCGCCGACCGGGCCCAAGCCTCGTTCGCCGCAAGCAGATTGGGCCGGGTCGGGCTGGCCGACCGGGATCTCGACCGGGCCTCCTCGCTGGCCTACGGCGACCAGCGCCGGCTGGAGATGGCCCGCGCCACCGCCGCCGCGCCCGGCCTGCTGATCCTGGACGAGCCCGCCGCCGGGATGAACGAGAGCGAGGCGCTGCGCCTCGCCGACACCATCCGCGAACACGCCGCGGCGGGACACACCGTGCTGGTGGTCGAGCACAACATGTCCCTGATCCGCCGCGCCTGCGACCGCGTGCTCGTCCTGGCCTCCGGCCGTCCGCTCGCCGAAGGCACCCCTGACCAGGTCATCAGCGACCCCAAAGTGATCGAGGCCTACCTTGGTGCTTGAGATATCCGGGCTGAGCATCCGCTACCCGGGAACCCCCGACATCGTCCGCGACCTCAACCTCTCGCTCGCCGAGCACACCACCTTCGCCCTGATCGGCGCCAACGGCGCAGGCAAGAGCACCACCCTCAAGGCCCTGGCCGGACTGCTGCGTCCCTCGGCCGGACGCGTCCTGCTCGAAGGCCGGGACATCACCCGGATGTCCGCGCACCGCCGGGTCAGGGCCGGGCTCGTCCTGGTCCCCGAGGGACGCGCGGTGCTGTCCCGGATGAGCGTGCGGGAGAACCTGCTGCTCGCGGGCACCGACCAGAACGGGATCCTGGACCGCTTCCCGATCCTGACCGAACGCTGGAACGCCGCGGCCGGCAGCCTCAGCGGCGGCGAGCAGCAGATGCTCGCCATCGCCCGCGGCCTGCTGCTGCGCCCCAAGGTGCTGCTGCTGGACGAACCCTCGCTCGGGCTCTCGCCGCTGATGGCTGGTCAGGTCTTCGACCTGATCAAGGACATCCGCGCGGACGGCACCACGGTGCTGCTGGTGGAGCAGAACGCCCGCCGCGCCCTGGCCGTCGCCGACCGGGCCGCGGTGCTGGAACTCGGCGCGGTCACCTGCACCGGCACCGGCGCGGAGCTGCTGGACGACCAGGCCGTGGCAGCCGCCTACCTGGGCGGACGCGCCGAGGCCGACCCGCAGCCGGTCTCCGCATGAACGTGACCTTCGCCCAGGTCGGCGGCCTGCGCACGCGCATCCTGGCCGAGGGGTCGGAAGGGCCGGCCGTGCTGCTGGTGCACGGCGGCGGTCTGAGCGCGGACGTGTTCGCCCCCAATATCCGCGGTCTGGGCGCCGACTTCCGGGTCGCCGCCGCCGACCTGCCCGGCTGCGGCTTCACCGAACCGGGCGACTACACCCGGCAGTCGGCGGCGCGGCTGTGCCGGGACCACCTGTTCGCCGTCGCCGACAGCCTGGGCTTCGAGGAGTTCAGCATCGTCGGCAGTTCCTTCGGCGCGCAGGTGGCGGTACTGGCCCGACTCGCCCGGCCGGAACGGGTCCGCTCCCTGGTGCTGACCGCCTCCGCCTCCGCGTTCTACCCGCCCGCGCGGGTCTACGCCTCGGTGCGGGAGGCCCTGCACCACTGTGACCCCAGCACCCCCGGCCGGCACCAGGAGGCCGAGGCCGAACGCCAGTTGCGCCAGCTCGCCCCCGCGGCCGGACCGCAGCTGGCGGAGATCCTGCTGCCCTACACCACCGCACGGGCGCTGCCAGGACACGCGGCGGCCACCGCGGCCATGCTCACCGCACTGCAGGACCCGCCCCGGGCGGAGCCGTGGCACGTCCGGGACAAGCTCGGCCGGGTCGGCGTGCCGACCCTGGTGGTCTGGGGCGGCCAGGACCCCAGGGTTCCGCTGGCCGACGCCCGGGAGGCCATCTCCGCGCTGCCCGCAGGGCGGTTGGAGGTCTTCGAGGACAGCGGCCACCTGCCCTTCCTGGAGGAGCCGGCCCGGTTCAACCGGCTGGTCGCCGACTTCCTCCGGCACCGCCCGCCCGTACCCGCACCCGCACCCCGCTCCGTACGTGCACCCCGCTCCGTACCCGCACCCCGTTCCACACCGCAGAAGGGCACCACCATGCGTACCGACCGCCGCACCACCGTCCTGCTCGCCTCGCTCGGCCTGGTCGGCCTGAGCGCCACCGCGGGCTGCGCCGGCACCACCGCCAGCGCCCAGAGCAGCGACACCGTCACCATCGGCGTCGTCGTATCGACCACCGGCGCCTCCGCGCCCTTCGGCATCCAGCAGGAGCAGGCGCTCAAGCTCGCCGAGAAGGACATCAACGGCTCCGGCAGACTCGGCGCGCTCAAGCTGAAATTCGTCTTCACCGACGACCACTCCCAGGTCAGCCAGGCGTCCGCGCTCTACGACCAGCTCATCAACGCCCAGCACGTGGCCGCCATCATCGGCCCGACCTCCTCCACCAGCGCGCAGACCACCTCGCCGGTGGCCCAGGCCCAGCACGTCCCGGTGCTGCTGGTGTCGGCCTCCGCGGTCAAGGGCATCACCGACGTCGGCGACCAGATCTGGCGCGACTCGCTCACCGACGCCCAGCTCATCCCCCAGGCCGTGGCCGCGGCAAAGAAGGCGTACCACGTCAAGCGCGCGGTGCTGCTCTACGCCGACGACGACGCCACCACCCAGTCCTCGGCCAAGACCTTCGAGACCGCGCTGCGGGCCCAGGGCATCGAGGTGGCGGCCAAGCTCTCCTTCGCCTCCACCGACAAGGACTTCGCCGCCCAGCTCACCCAGGCCAAGCAGGCCAAGGCGGACGCGCTGTTCGTCGCCGCCGTCCCGCAGGGCGGCATCGGCCTGCTGCAGCAGGCCCGCCAGCTCGGGATCACCCTGCCGGTGGTCGGCAGCAACGGCTTCAACAGCCCGGCCTTCCTCTCCGGCGCCGGCGCGGCGGCCGACAACACCCTGGTCGCCTCGGCCTGGGACGTGCACTCGACCAACCCGCTCTCCACCGCCTTCGTCACCGAGTACCACAAGGCCTACGGCAAGGACCCGGACCAGTTCAGCGCCCAGGCCTACGCCGGGGCCACCATCCTGGCCCAGGCCGTCGCCGACGGCGGCGGGGACCGGGCCGGAATCCTGGCCGGCCTGAAGAAGGTCAAGGACCTCCCCACCGTGCTCGGCGCCTTCAACTTCACCAGCGGGCGCGACGGCTCCTACAAGGCGGTGCCGCTGCTGATCAAGAACGACACCTACACCCCGCTGAACTGACCCCGCTGCACTGACCCGATCGCGCGGGCCGGGGCGGCCTCCACCGCCCCGGCACGCTCCACCCGCGAGCAGAGGCCCACCATGACCACCCCCAGCCCACCCCCGGCCGCCCGCCCGGCCGACTGCCCGACCAGTACTCCCGTCGCCCTCGCCGAGTTCTCGGTCGCCGCCCGCCTGAACCGGCTGCCCATCACCTCGCTGCACCGCCGGGCCACCGCGGTCATCGGCCTGGGCCTGTTCTTCGACCTCTACGAGGCGTTCCTGGCCGGGGTGCTGAGCACCGCGCTGGTCAAGGACTTCCATGTGACCACGGGCCAACTCCCGTGGCTGCTCGGCTCGGCGTTCCTCGGCGCCTTCGCCGGCGCGGTGCTGCTGCCGACCCTGGCCGACCGGGTCGGCCGCCGCCGCGCCTTCATGCTGACCCTGGCCCTGTACTCGGTGGCCTCGCTGGCCGGTGCGTTCAGTCCGGACCTGTGGTGGCTGGTCGCCGCCCGCTTCGTGGCCGGGATCGGCATCGGCGCCGAACTGCCGGTGGCCGACACCTACCTCGCCGACCTGCTGCCGCAGCGGCAGCGTGGCCGCTACATCGCCTGGGCCTACACCCTGGCCTTCTGCGGCGTGCCGGTGGTCGGCCTGCTGGGCCGGTTCCTGGTCCCGCACCCGCAGTTGGGCATCGAGGGCTGGCGCTGGCTGCTCGCCCTGGGCTCGCTGGGCGCGGCCGTGGTCTGGCTGCTGCGGCGCAACCTGCCCGAATCCCCGCGCTGGCTGGAGGCCGTCGGCCGGCACGAGGAGGCCAACCGGATCACCGCCGCGATGGAGCAGCAGGCCACCGCCCAGGGCCCGTTGGACCCGCCGCAGCTGGACGTCGACCCACCCGGGGCGCAGCCGCTGTCCGCGCTGCTGCAGCCGCCGCTGCGCTCCCGCAGCATCATGCTGTGGATCTTCCAGGCGCTGCAGAGCTTCGGCTACTACGGGTTCGGCACCCTGGTCCCGCTGGTGCTGGCGGCCAAGGGCTACTCGGTGGTGACCTCGCTCGGCTACACCGCCACCGCCTTCTTCGGCTATCCGCTGGGCTCGCTGCTGTCCATCCCGCTGATCGAGCGGGTGGAGCGGAAGTGGCTGATCACCGCCTCGGCCGGGGCGATGGCGCTGCTGGGCCTCGGCTTCGCCGAGGCGGCCCGGCCCTGGCAGATCGTGGCCTGCGGGCTGGCCTACACCATGGTGTCCAATGTGTTCTCCAACGGCTTCCACATCTACCAGACCGAGCTGTTCCCGACCCAGCTGCGGGCCACCGCCACCGGCAGCGCGTACTCGCTGAGCCGGCTGTCCACCGCGGTGATGCCCTTCATCATGGTGCCGCTGCTGCACCGCGGCGGGCCCGGCTGGGTCTTCGCCGTCGCCGCGGTGGCGATGGCGACGGTGGCCGGCACCGTCGCCGCGCTGGGTCCGCGCACCAATGCCCAGGCCCTGGAGCACAGCGGCGCCGCCGTGCCTCCGACGGACCGTCGGCCGCGGGGGCAGGAAGACGCGCCCGCGCTGCAGGACACCACCGTCCGGTAGCCGGGCCGTAGACCACCAGCCCTCCCGGGCACCGCAGTTGAGGTGTCCGGGACGGCTGCCGTCAGGCGGGCGGCAGGGCGGACCCGGCCAGCCGCCGCTGTTCCAGGTACTCGGCGAGCTCCGGATGCGAACCCACCGCGACCGGCCGTCCCACACAGTCCAGCATCGGGATGTCCGAGGGGTGGTCGCCGTAGGCGAAGCAGTCCTCGGCCCGGACGTCGGGCCGCTCGGCCAGCACCCGCCGCACCGCCGCCCGCTTGGCCTGCCCGATCATCGGCTGGACCACCTCGCCGGTGTAGCGGCCGGACCGCACCACCAGTTCCGTGGACAGCACCGCCTCGGCCCGCACCTGGCGGGCGATCGGCGCCAGCACCGGTGCGAACGAGCCGGAGACCAGCACCACCGGGCAGCCGGCGGCCCGGTGCCCGGCCAGCGCCGCCACCGTGGACTCCACGAAGAACCCGGCCGAGGCGGACCGTTCGGCGTACCAGGCCTCGCCGGCGGTCTCGACCTCGGCCTGCTGCTGCCCGGCGAACAGCCGGTAGAAGTCGCGGTTCAGCTTCTCGCGCGGTACCCCGGCCGCCGCGGCGTCGGCGAATCCGCGCCGGTGCTCGGCGAAGCGCTGCTCACCCGCCGCGCCGTGCTGCCGGACCAGCGAGAAGCGCAGGAAGTCGAACATGCTCTTGAGGCTGATCAGGGTCTCGTCCACGTCGCTGAACACCAGATAGCGGCTCATGATCCCTATGGTTCCAGTCAGGCGGCTGACAGGCCATGGAAAGGTGTGCTGTACAGTTACTTGCTAGTGCCAAGCAACTATGTTCCCAGGGGAGGGCGGCATGGACCAGGCAGGGGCACCGGTACCAGCACGAGCACCGGCCACGGCGACCGCCGAGGAAGCGGCGACCGCGCTCGGTGACGAGATGCAGCGCTTCGTCCGGCTGATCAACGCCTGGAAGCAGCGGGCCAGGGAGGATCCGGGCGGGGGCGACCGGGTGCTGCTGGCCCGGCTGGTGACCTGCGGGCCGAAGCGGGCCACGGACCTCGCCGCCGACACCTTCCTGGACCTGTCCACGGTCAGCCGGCAGATCCGCTCCCTGGTCGACCGCGGCCTGGTCGAGCGGAAGCCCGACCCCGAGGACCGCCGGGGCGCGCTGCTCTCCGCCACCGAGGTCGGCGTCCTCGCCTTCCAGCACTTCCGGGACCAGCGCAACCAGAAGCTGGCCCGCATTCTCGACGCCTGGCCGGCCGAGGACCGCCACGAGCTGGTCCGGCTGTTCGGGCGCCTGAACGACGACTTCGCAGAAAACCGCGCAGAACTCTTCGGCGGGCCGGTCGGGGTCACCGTCCCCACCGCTGTCGCCGCCGGAACCCAGCTAGGAGAAGACACGTGAGCAGCAGTACCAAGAGCAGCGGGAGCGCGTCCGCGGCGCCCGCCGCTGCGGTGATACCCGCGTCCGGCGGGTTGAGCCACCGTCAGATCATGACCATCCTCTCCGGTCTGATGATCGGTATGTTCCTGGCCGCGCTCGACCAGACCATCGTCAGCACCGCGATCCGCACCATCGCCGACGACCTGCACGGACTGAGCCAGCAGGCGTGGACCACCACCGCGTACCTGATCACCTCCACCATCGCCACGCCGCTCTACGGCAAGCTCTCCGACATGCACGGCCGCAAGCCGTACTTCCTGGCCGCGATCAGCATCTTCGTGGTCGGCTCGGTGGCCTGTACGTTCGCCACCTCGATGATCGAACTGGCCGCGTTCCGCGCCTTCCAGGGCCTCGGCGCCGGCGGTCTGATGTCGCTCGCGCTGGCGATCATCGGCGACATCGTGCCGCCGCGTGAGCGGGCCCGCTACCAGGGCTACATCCTCGCCGTGTTCGCCACCTCCAGTGTCCTCGGACCGCTGGTCGGCGGCTTCCTGGCCGGTCAGAGCACCATCCTGGGCATCGCCGGCTGGCGCTGGGTGTTCCTGGTGAACGTGCCGATCGGCCTGGTCGCGCTGGTCGTGGTCGCCAAGGTGCTGAACATCCCGCACACCCGCCGGGAGCACCGGATCGACTGGTGGGGCGCGGTGACCATCGCGGTCGGCGTGGTCCCGCTGCTGCTGGTCGCCGAGCAGGGGCAGACCTGGGGCTGGCTCTCCGGCCGCGCCCTGCTCTGCTACGTGGTCGGGGTGCTGGGTGTGATCGCCTGGATCCTGGTCGAACGCCGGATGGGCGACGAGGCGCTGATCCCGATGCGGCTGTTCAAGAACAAGGTCTTCAGCCAGACCAGCGTGCTGTCGGTGCTGGTCGGCATGGGCATGTTCGGCGGACTGCTGATGGTGCCGCAGTACCTGCAGATCGTGAAGGGCGCCAGCCCGACCAAGTCCGGCCTGCTGATGCTCCCGCTGATGCTGGGCATGATGAGCGCGTCGATCCTGGCCGGTCAGCTGACCTCCAGGACCGGGCGCTACAAGATCTTCCCGGTGATCGGCACGGCGCTGCTCACGGTCGCGATGCTGCTGTTCCACTTCGAGGTCCAGTGGAACACGCCGCTGCTGGAGACCATGGTCATCATGCTGCTCTTCGGCATCGGCCTCGGCCTCACCATGCAGACGCTGACGCTCTCGGTGCAGAACGCGGTGCCGGCCAAGGACATGGGCGTCGCCACCGCCTCGGCCACCTTCTTCCGGCAGCTGGGCGCCACGGCCGGTACCGCGATCTTCCTGTCGGTGCTGTTCAGCAGCGTCGGCGACAAGATCAACGCGGCCTTCCGGACCGCGTCGCAGACCCCGCAGTTCCAGGCCGCGCTGCACGACCCGGCGGTCGCCGGGAAGCCCGGCAACCAGCCGGTGATCCAGATGCTGCAGCATCCGGGAGCGGGCGGCGGCGGCGCCTCGGTGCTCAGCGACTCCTCGTTCATCCAGAAGCTGGACGACGTCTTCGCGGCCCCCTTCAAGCAGGGCTTCGCCGACTCCATGCACGGGGTGTTCCTGCTCGGCGCCGGCGTCGTCGCGGTGGCCTTCGTGCTGGTGCTCTTCATCAAGGAGGTGCCGCTGCGCAGCGTCTCCGGCATCCAGGCGCAGGCCCAGGCCGCCGCCGCGGCGCTGGAGAAGACCGGCGCCAAGGGAGCTGACGCCTCGTAACGGCTGAATGCGGTGTGTACGGCCCCGCTCCTGAGCGGGGCCGTTCGCATGTTCGGTGCCAAACCTGGGAGGGTGTGCCCGCGCCCACCCCCTGTTGTCCTGGGCGCCGAACAGTACGGAGAGAGAACCATGAAGGGTTTCCGCAGTTTCCTGCTGCGCGGGAACGTTGTCGACCTGGCGGTCGGCATCGTGATCGGCGCAGCCTTCACGGCCGTGGTGAACGGTTTCGTCAACGCCTTCCTGACTCCCATCGTCGGGCTGATCACCGGGAAGACCGGGAACTTCAGCAGCGCGGTCTTCAAGGTGGACGGGGTCTCGTTCGCCTACGGCCAGCTGATCAACGCCACGATCAGCTTCGTTCTCATAGCCGCTGTCGTCTACTACTTCGTGGTCATGCCGGTGAACAAGCTGCATGAGCGTTTCAAGCCGAAGGAGGAGCCGGGCGCCCCGACCAAGGACTGCCCCGAGTGCCTCAGCACCATCCCGATCGCCGCGACCCGCTGCTCCTTCTGCACCATCCCGGTGGGCCCGCAGGAGCACGGCGTTCCGACACAGAAGGCCTACCCGACCCGCTAGTTGACATGTCGTCAGCCGATCACCAGGGCCGGCCGGCGCGGGTCGTCGGCCCGGACCACCAGGTCGGCGCTCTCGGCCGGACGGACCTCGTCCTCGTAGCGGGCGAAGGCCGGCAGGGTCCACTGCTGGTCCGCCGGGGTGCGGCGGGCCAGCGCGGCCGGGCTGAGCCAGAGGTGCACCGAGAGGTCGAACGGCAGCCAGCGGCCCAGCAGCAGCGGTCCGTCCAGCAGCAGCACGCCGCCGGGCGGCAGCGGCACCGGGCGGGTCCGTACCGCCCGGTCCGCCCGCGCGTCCCACAGCGCGGGCAGGACCAGGCCGCTGCCGCCCTGCTCCAGCGGGTCGAACACCTCGCGGAACAGCGCGTTGGCGTCCAACCAGCCGTCGTAGTACGCGTCGGCGTCCTGGTGTCCGTACTCCAGTCGGAGCGAGGCCGGGCGGAGGAAGTCGCCGGAGCTGATCCGCAGCACCGGGCGGCCGAGCAGCCGCAGGCCCTCCGCGACGGCGTCCGCCAGCGGGGCCGTCCCCGCCGCCGCTGCCCCGTCGACGGCGATGCGCAACCGGCCCCCGGGCGGCGGCGGGAGCTGCGCGACGCGCTCGCCGAGGGTCTCGGCGAGCGCGTCCGGTGTCAGCGGGCGGACCTGCACCCGGTCAGGCCGAGGCGTCGGTCAGCAGGGCCAGCTCGGCCTCGCTGAGGGCCAGCTCGGCGACCGCGACCAGGGCCGGCAGCTGCTCCACCGTGCGGGCGCTGGCGATCGGCGCGGCGACGGTCGGCTGCGCCAGCAGCCAGGCCAGCGCGACCGTGGCGACCTCGGCGTCGTGGTCGGCCGCGACGGTGTCCAGGGCCTCCAGCACCTTCAGTCCGCGCGGGGTGTCCAGGTGCCTGGCCGCGCCGCCGGCCCGCACGCTGTCCACGGCCGGGCCGCCGGCCCGGTACTTGCCGGTGAGGAAGCCGGAGGCGAGGCCGTAGTAGGGGACGGCGGCCAGGCCGTTGGCGGCGGCCACCTCGGCGAGCTCGCCCTCGTAGGTGTCCCGGGAGACCAGGTTGTACTGCGGCTGCAGCGCCACGTACCGGGCCAGGCCCTCGCGGTCGGAGAAGGCCAGCGAGGCGCGGAGCCGGGCCGGGGAGATGTTGGAGGCGGCGATGTGGCGCACCTTGCCCGCGCGGACCAGGGCGTCCAGCGCGGTGATGATCTCCTCGACCGGGGTGCTCTCGTCGTCGAAGTGGGTGTAGAGCAGGTCGATGTGGTCGATCCCGAGCCGGCCGAGCGACGCCTCCGTCGCGGCGGCGATGTTCGCGGCCTTGAGGCCCTTGAACTCCGGGTGCGAGCCGACCTTGGTGGCGACGACCACGTCCGCGCGGTTGCCGCGGGCGGCGATCCACCGGCCAAGCACGGTCTCCGACTCACCGCCGGAGTTGCCCGGCGCCCAGGCCGAGTAGACGTCGGCGGTGTCGACGAAATTGCCGCCCGCGGCGGCGAAGGCGTCCAGCACCGCGAAGGACTGCGCCTCGTCCGAGGTCCAGCCGAAGACGTTGCCGCCGAGGGCGAGCGGGAACACGGTGAGGTCGGAGGCGCCGAGACGGGTGCTCGTGGGAGAGGTCATGATCTGATCCAACCGGGAACGGGGCGGAGGTATTTCCGGCTCGGACGGCGGTCCGGTCAGCGCAGCGTGGTCCCCGGGGCGGCGGAGAGCAGCCCCAGCTCGTCCCGGCTGGGCAGCCCGGACCAGTCGCTGGGCACCGAGACCGCGAACGCGCCGGTCAGGCAGCCGAGCCGGAGCCGTTCGGCGGGCGGCGAGCCGTCCAGCAGCCCCGCCAGGTATCCGGCGACGAAGGCGTCGCCCGCGCCGACCGGGTCCACCGCGCGGACCGGGACGGCCGGCTGGTGCAGTACCTCGTCCGGGGTGTGCAGGGTCGCGCCCCTGGCGCCGCGCTTGACCACCAGCTCGGGGACGGCGCCGGACAGTCGGCGCACCGCCTCCGCCTCCTCGGCCGCGTCGGCCAGCAGCAGCAGTTCCTCCTCGCCCGCGAACAGCAGGCCCACCTGCGGCAGCAGCGGCAGCAACTGCTCCCGCAACTGCTCCGGGGTGCCCAGCGCGGTGCGGTGGTTGACGTCCAGTGAGACCGGGACGCCCGCCTCGGCGGCCAGCCGCACCGCGCGGCGGACGGCCGCGGCGGCGTCGGCGGAGAGCAGCGGGGTGATGCCGGTGAGGTGCAGCACGGCGGCGTCCGCGATCAGCCGGCCCGCGGCGGGGGCGGCCAGGTCGTCCGGGCAGAGCCGGGATCCGGCCGAACCGGCCCGGTAGTACTGGACCCGGGTGACGTCGGGGGTGCGCTGCTCCTTGATCAGCAGGCCGGTGGGCGCGCCCGGATCGATCCGCGCGCCGCTGGTGTCCACCTGTTCGGCGCGCAGCCGCTCCAGCACCATGGCGCCGAACTCGTCCGCGCCGACCCGGCCGATCCAGGCGGCGGGGTGGCCGAGCCGGCGCACCCCGATGGCGACATTGGACTCGGCCCCGGCGATGGAGAGGGTGAGGTGCGGGGCGTGCCGCAGTGGCCCGGCGGCGGGGGAGCCGAGGGCGGCCATGGACTCGCCCAGGGTCACCACCCCGGCGCTGCCCGCGCTCACGCGTCCCGCCGGGCCGCGGCGAGGTAGGCGGTGGCGCGGGCGGCCAGGGCGTCCAGCGCGGCCCGGCTGCTGTCCTGCGCGGACTCGCGCAGCAGCGGCGAGCCGACGCCCACCGCGACCGCCCCGGCGGCGAGGTAGTCGGCCACGTCGTCCAGGGCTATCCCGCCGATGGCGATGAAAGGGACGTCGGGGAAGGGCGCCCGCAGGTCGCGCAGATAGCGGGCGCCGCCGACGGCGTGGGCGGGGAAGAGCTTCACCGCCGCCGCGCCGAGCCGCACCGCGGCCATCGCCTCGCTGGGGGTGAGCGCGCCGCAGAGCACCGGGACGTCCTGGGCGACGCCCTCGGCCAGCACCTCCTCGGTCACCCCGGGGGTGACCAGGTACCGGGCCCCGGCGTCGATCGCGGCGCGGGCCTGGTCGCGGGTGAGCACGGTGCCCGCGCCGAGCAGGGTGCCGGGCGGCAGCGAGGAGTCGGCGACGCTGCGGCGCAGGGCTTCGAGACCGGCGTCGCTGGAGAGGGTCAGCTCGACCGCGCGGATCCCGCTGTGGGCCAGCACGGAGGCGCAGGCGGTGAGCGCGTCCGGATCGCTGCCGCGGAGGACGGCGAGCAGCCGGTCCTGGCGGAGCACGTCCAGCACATCGGCGGTCGGGGGGACGGTGAGAGGCGGCATGGCAGTGCTCCGGCTACTGGAAGGGACGGCTCGGGTCGAACGATAATCGATCGGATCGGCGCTGAATAGCCCCCCGGCCGCTAGAGTCGGTACTCCCGACCCAGCCGTCAGGCATGCGCAGCGAGGAGCCGCACCATGGTCGAACCCGGCCTCGGCGGACGGTTGTCCGACCAGGTGTACGAACTGGTCCGCGCCGCCATCGCCGCAGGTGAGCTCACTCCCGGCGGCCGACTGGTGGAACTGGACCTGGCCCGCCGCTACGGCGTCAGCCAGGCGCCGGTCAGGGACGCGCTGAAGCGGCTGGCGGCGGACGGCCTGGTGCTGCAGTTCCCGCGCCGGGGCAGCTATGTGGCCGATATCTCGGAGGAGGACGCCCGCCAGGCGTACCGGGTGCGCGCGGTGCTGGAGCAGTTCGCCGGCGCCGAGGTGTGCCGGCTGGCGCCCGAGGGCCTGGACGAGCTGCTGCGGGCGGACGTGGAGGCGATGCGCGCCGCGGCCCGCCGCGAGGACGTCGGCGGGGTGGTGGACGGCGACGTCTCGTTCCACCGCCACGTCTGGGAGGCGGCCGGGAACGGGCTGCTGGCGCGGATGTGGACGGTGACCGAGGCCAGCCTGCGCAGCTTCACCGCGGTCTCCAACAAGGTCTATTTCGGCCGCCTGGAGCAGATCGCGGAGAACCACGTGCCGCTGGTCGCGGCGCTGGCCGGGGGCCGGCCCGAGATCGCCGGGATCCTGTTCCGCGAGCATGTGCTGGAGATCTGGGAGCGCATCGGGGCTCCGATTATCGATTAGCCGAGATTGTCTCCCTGGGGATCGTTCAGTAAACTGAACTCAGTTCACGAATATGAACATAGATCTCACGTCTCGCTGAGGAGCCTCATGGACCTCCACGCCGTACTCACCCCGCCGCTCTCCTTCCCGCTGACCCCCTTCACCGAGGACGACACCCTCGCCCTCGACGTCCTCGAACTCCATGTCGAGCAGCAGGTCGCGGCCGGCGCCACCGCCGTGTTCATCGCCTGCGGCACCGGGGAGTTCACGGCGCTCAGCCGCGAGGAGTACCGCGAGGTGGTCACCCTCGCCGTGAAGACCGTGGCCGGACGGGTCCCGGTCTTCGCCGGCGCCGGCGGCGGCCCGGCGGTCGCCCGCGAGTATCTCGCCGACGCCGCCGAGTGCGGTGCGGACGGCGTGCTGCTGCTGCCCCCGTACCTGGTCAGCTCGAGCCCCGAGGGCGTGCTCGGGCACATCCGCTACGTGGTGCGGGACAGCCCGCTGCCGGTGGTCGTCTACCAGCGCGCCAACGCCAGGCTCAACCCGGCGACCGCGCTGGCGCTGCTCGACCTGCCCCAGGTGGTCGGCCTCAAGGACGGCCTCGGCGACGTCGAGCAGATGCAGCGGATCGTCGCCACCGTCCGCACCAGCGGGCACCAGCGCGCCGCCTCGTTCTACTTCCTCAACGGGCTGCCGACCGCCGAGCTCTCCGCCCGCGCCTACGCGGCCATCGGCATCGGCAGCTACTCCTCGGCGGTGCACTCCTTCGCCCCCGACCTCGCGCACGCCTTCGCCCGCGCGCTCGACAACGGCGACGACGCGCTGCTGGACGACCTGCTGGCGTCCTTCCTGCTGCCGCTCGCCGACCTGCGCGACCTGGTCCCCGGCTACGCCGTCTCGCTGGTCAAGGCCGCCGCCCGGCGCGAGGGCCTGCCGGTCGGACCGGTCCGACCGCCGCTGGTCGAGGCGCGCGAGGAGCACGTGGACGAACTGGTACGTATCATCGCGGCAGGCCGTGCCGTCCTGGCCGCCCGTGCCGCCGCCGTTGCCGCTCCCGTTGCCGATGCCGCCGTGGAGGCGAAGTAGCAGTGAAGATCCGTCAGATCACCGTCACCCCGGTCGCCTTCCACGATCCCGCCCTGCTCAACGCGGTCGGCGTGCACGAGCCCTACGCCCTGCGCAGCATCATCCAGCTGCACTGCGACGACGGCGTCGTCGGCCTCGGCGAGTCCTACGGCGACGACGCTTTCCTGGCCCTGCTGGGCGCCGCCGCCGAGGCGATCACCGGCCTGGATGTGTTCCACCTCGGCCTGATCGAGCAGGCCGTCGCCCGCGTCATCGGCGGCGGGGCCTTCGCCGACAGCCACGGCCTCACCGGCGGCTCCTCCAGCTCCAAGACCGTGCTCTCGGTCTTCTCCGCCTTCGAGGTCGCCTGCCTGGACGCCCAGGGCAAGTCGGTCGGCCGGCCCGTCGCCGACCTGCTCGGCGGCGCGGTCCGCGACCGGGTGCCCTTCTCCGCCTACCTCTTCTACAAATGGGACGGCCACCCCGGCGCCGCCCCCGAGGACGGCGACGACTGGGGCGCCGCGCTCGACCCGGACGGCATCGTCCGGCAGGCCCGCCGCATGATCGACCGCTACGGCTTCGGGGCGGTCAAGCTCAAGGGCGGCGTGTTCCCTCCCGAGCAGGAGATCGAGGCGGTCCTCGCGCTGCGGGCCGCCTTCCCCGACCTGCCGCTGCGGCTCGACCCCAACGCCGCCTGGACCGTCCCCACCTCGCTCAAGGTGGCCGAGGCGCTGGACGGCGTGCTGGAGTACCTGGAGGACCCGACCGCCGGCATCGAGGGCATGGCGGAGGTGGCCCGGCAGGCGCCGATGCCGCTGGCCACCAACATGTGCGTGGTCGCCCCCGAGCACCTCGCCCCCGGGCTGCGGCAGCGGGCCATCGGCGTGCTGCTGTCCGACCACCACTACTGGGGCGGGCTGCGGCACTCCCAGCAGGTGTCGGCGCTCTGCGCCAACTTCGACGTGGGCCTGTCCATGCACTCCAACAGCCACCTGGGCATCAGCCTGGCCGCGATGGTCCAGCTCGCCGCCGCCACCCAGCACCTGACCTACGCCTGCGACACCCACTGGCCGTGGAAGCGCGAGGACGAGGACGTGATCGTCCCCGGCGCGCTCAGCTTCGTGGACGGCGCGGTGCCGGTCCCGCAGGGCCCCGGCCTCGGCGTCGAGCTGGACGAGGACGCGCTGGCCCGGCTGCACCGGCTCTACCTGGACTGCGGGCTGCGGCAGCGCGACGACACCGGCTACATGCAGCGGCTGCACCCCGGCTACACCCCGAACACGCCGGGCTGGTGAGGCGTGGGGCTGTGGGGGTCTGCGGTGCTTCACGTGTCTGCAGCGATCCGCGGGTTTGCAGTGCTCCGCGGGTTTGTAGTGCTCCGCGGGTTTGTAGCGAACTCGTGTTGATACAGGTTCGCTACACCCGCGGTTGACCGGTGTTCATCCGGATTGGCTAGAGTCACTTTCCATGTCCGACTACCAGAACCGCCCCGTCGAGGACCCGTCCGCGAGCACCCAGATGTTCCGGGCCTTCGTCGACGAACCGCAGCCCCAGCCCGCCACCGCCGTCAGCGGGAGCAGCCGCACCGGCCTCATCGCGGTCGGCGCGATCATCGCGCTGATCGTCGTGATCGGTGTCGTCTACCTGGCGATGAAGTAACCCGCAGCGCCCGTTGCTGTCGTCCGACCGTCGCCCCGCCGCGGCGGTCGGCACAGTGCTGCCCGCCCGCAGTCGGCGCGGCCCGCGCCGAACCGTCCCAGGGAGAGAACCGTCGTGACCGATCCGCAGACCGCGGCTGGCCGCAGCCTCGGCCTCAAGACCGCCGTCAACGCCCGTGACCTGGGCGGATACCGCACCGCCGACGGCCGTACGGTCCGCACCGGGGTTGCTCTGCGCAGCGACGCGCTGAGCCGGCTCACCGACGCCGATCTGGCGGTCCTCACCGGCCTCGGCGTACGCGCGGTGGTCGACCTGCGCGGGATGAACGAGGTCACGGCGAACGGCGCCGACCGGCTGCCCGACGACGGCTCGGTGCGCCTGGTGCACCTGCCGGTCTACTCGGCCGAGCACGACATCTACCTCTCCCTGCGCGACGTCCTGGCCGGTCAGGACGCGGTGGCGCAGCAGGCCCTGCTCGGCGACGGCGGCGCCGAGCGGATCATGGCCGAGATGTACGGCTGGTTCGTCACCGACCCGGCGATCCGCGGCCTCTTCGCCGAGGCGGTACGGATGCTGGCCGACCCGAACGGGACGCCGTTGGTGTTCCACTGCACGGCCGGCAAGGACCGCACCGGCTGGACCGCGGCGATCGTGCTGACCGCGCTGGGCGTCGACCGTGCCACGGTCTACGAGGACTACCTGCTCACCAACACCCGCTCGGCCGCGCTGATGGACCGGATCATGGAGGTGTTCCGGACCAACGCGGTGATGGAGGACCCGACGCTGATGATGCCGGTGATCCGCGCCGAGGCGTCCTACCTGGACGCCGCGTTCGCCGCGGTGGCACAGGGCTGGCCGACCTTCGACGCCTTCCTGACGGACGGCCTGGCGCTCGACCCGGCCACCCTGTCCGCGCTCCGCAAGAACCTGCTCACGGACTGACGGACTCATGGATTGACCTGGGTGTGCGGCGGGGTGCACGGCGGGCTGCGGCCGGTTGTGGTGGGCAGGCCCCCGAGGCCCGCCCACCGGTCTCCGTCGCGGTCGTCCGCACCGCTCTCACGCCTCCGCGATCAGCCCCTCCCGGAGTGTCGCCAGGGTGCGGGTCAGCAGCCGGGAGACGTGCATCTGCGAGATGCCGATCTCCTCGCCGATCTGCGACTGCGTCATATTGCCGAAGAAGCGCAGCATGATGATCCGCCGCTCGCGTGCGGGCAGCCGGGCCAGCAGCGGCTTCAGCGACTCGCGGTACTCGACCCCCTCCATCGCCGCGTCCTCGTAGCCGAGGCGCTCGGCGAGCGGGCCGTCGCCGTCCTCGTCGGTGGGGGCGGTGTCCAGTGAGCTGGCGGTGTAGGCGTTGCCGACGGCGAGGCCCTCGACCACGTCCTCCTCGCTGACGCCCAGGGCGGCGGCCAGCTCGGAGACGGTGGGGGAGCGGTCCAGCTTCTGCGCCAGTTCGTCCCCGGCGCGGGTGAGCGAAAGCCGCAGTTCCTGGAGCCGGCGCGGGACCCGGACCGACCAGCTGGTGTCACGGAAGAAACGTTTGATCTCGCCGATGATGGTCGGCATCGCGAAGGTCGGGAACTCGACTCCGCGCTCGTTGTCGAACCGGTCGATCGCCTTGATCAGGCCGATGGTGCCGACCTGGACGATGTCCTCCATCGGCTCGTTGCGGCTGCGGAAGCGGGCCGCGGCATAACGCACCAGCGGGAGGTTCAGCTCGATCAGGGTGTCCCGGACATAGGGGTGGTCGCGGTCCTCGGGCGTCAGCGTCGCGAAGCGCTTGAACAGGCTGCGGGAGAGGGCGCGGGTGTCGAGTCCCTCGCGCTCGACCAGCTCGGCCACCACGTCGGTGACCACCACGGCTGCCGCCTCGGCCGCCGCTGCTTCCGCCTCGCTGACATCGGGCTCGGCAGGCTCGATCCCGGCCGCCCGGGGGGCGGGCAGGACCGCTGCGTTGGAGAGAATCTCAGGGCTGCCCAGTTCTACGGACACGCTACCCCCTCATGTCGACAAAGCCACCGCTGCCCGAGTCGACAAGGCGACGACTCGATGTACCTCCACTGGGATACCGGCTCAGGATCCCCTCCAAACCCCAACACGACCAGACGTCACGCGATGGTAACGCGCTGCAATGCGGTGCCACGGGGGTATGGTGACGGATTGTCACGAAATGGGCAGGGTCTCCAGAAGCCCCGCGGAAGGCCCCCGGGCTCAGTTGTCCCAGGTGTTTCCGCTGCGCAGACGGGCGAAGATCCTTGCCAGCAGCCGAGATACGTGCATTTGTGACATTCCCAGCTCGGTGCTGATCTGGGACTGCGTCAGATTGCCGAAGAAACGCAACATCACAATCTGTCGCTCCCGGTCGGGCAGTTGAACCAGCAGATGCCGGACCATGTCCCTGTGCTCCACATGGGTGAGAGCGGAGTCCTCGTAGCCGAGCCGGTCCAGCAGTGCGAGACCGCCCTCGTTCTCCTGGGTGGCCTCCAGCGAGGCTGCGTTGTACGCCCGTCCGGCGTCCAGGCAGGCCCGGACGTCCTCCTCCGGGATGCGCAGGTTGGCGGCGATCTCGGGGATCTTGGGCATCCGCCCGTGAGCCACCGTCAGATCCTCCATGGCGGCGCTGACCTGCACCCACAACTCCTGCAGCCGCCGCGGCACATGCATGGTGCGGACGTTGTCGCGGAAGTAGCGCTTGATCTCGCCCATGATCGTCGGCAGGGCGTAGGTGGGGAACTGCACCCCCCGGGTCGGGTCGAACCGGTCGATGGCGTTGATCAGCCCGATGGTGCCGACCTGGATCACATCCTCCATCGGCTCGCTGCGCCCCCGGAAGCGGGCGGCGGCGTAGCGCACCAGCGGGAGGTTGACCTCGATCAGCGCGACCCGGACGTGCTCGTGCTCGGGGGAGCCGGGGGTGAGCTCGGACATCCGCTCGAACAGCACCTTGGTGAGGGTGCGCACATCGACCCGCCCCGAATCCACGGTGGCGGGAGGCTCGACCGGCGCGGGTCCGGGTCCGGTCGGCGCGGGTCCGGTCTGCGCGGATCCGGGCCCAGTGCCGGTCCCGGCCGGCGCGGCGTCGGGGGCTTTCGCGGCGTCAGGAACCCGTGCGGCGTCAGGAACCCGTGCGGCGTCGGGAACCCGTGCGGCGTCGGGGCCGGCCGGGCTGCCCGGGGCCGTCGCGGCCTCCGCGGCCTGCTCCGGCACTCCTGGCGGTACGGCTGCCGGCGCGGCTGCCGCTCCCCCCGCCGTCGCTCCTGCCGGTCCCCCCGCCGACACGGCCACAGGCCCCGCTGTTGGCGCTGGCAGGGGAGCCGCGGGTGCGTCACCCTCGTCCTTTGCGCTCCCTTGTGTCTGCACCGACACGCCACCCCTCGCGAGCTCCCGTGAGGCGCAACGCGTGCCCCAGTCCACCATCTGGCAAACCGGTCATAGCATCACAAGTGGGATGCTATTAGGGCAAGCACCATATATAGGTGTGTTGATCGGGGATGTGCTGGCGAGTGAATCCGCGCCGCCATCCGGTCCCCCAACGGCCCGGCGGCGCGGATTCCGTGATCGGCTGAGGTCTCAGACCTCGACGTCGGCGATCACCCAGGTCGCGAACTCGCGCCAGAGGGCCACTCCGGCCTGGTGCGCAGGGTGCGTCAGATAAGCCTGCAGCGCCGCGACATCGTCCACCAGGCTGTTGATCGCATAGTCGTACGCGATGTCCCGCTCGCTGAAGTTCCAGCCGCACTCCCACTCGCGCAGCACGTCGATCTGCTTGCCCAGCGCCTCGAACGCGGCGGCGCCGGCGGCCACTCGGGGCTCGTCCTTGGCGACACCGTCGTTGAGCTTGAAAAGGACCAGGTGGCGGATCATTCGGTGAGGCTCCTCGGGAGGGGTTCGGACCGCCCGGGAACTACTTCACCAGGCTGCTCATGAAGGTTCCCACGGACTTGGCGGCGGTGGAGATGCCGGTGAACCCGACCTGCACCAGATCGGCCGCGCGCACCGGCGAGGTGATGATCGTATACAGCACAAAGATGACCAGCAGATACATCGCGACCTTCTTCGCCTGCCCCATGACCCCGCCCGCCTCCCCGCGCCCCACTTCGCGCCCCACTCCGATGGCCGAAGCCTAGCGCTGCCTGGCCCGTTGGCCACCAGCAAATGCTGTCGCCCGGCCGTTCCTGCCCGATGGCGTCCGACCCCGCCCCGTCCCACTGGCCCCAGGGTACGTCCCCGGGTTAAGGGCCCGGTGAACCCGAAAGGACCAAGGTCCCCCCTGAAGGGGACTCCCGCCGGGTGCGCGGCCCCTGGATCTGCAGCAGAGTGGAGAACGTACCGAGCGGGACTGGCAGGGACCGCCCGGTACAGGGAACCGGAGCCCCCGCTGTGGGACCGACCGCCGCGTACGCCCCCCGACGCGGCGACGGTTGCGGGGCTCCGCCTGCGGGGGAGCGGCCAGTCCCCCCTTGGCCGCTCCCCCGCCCTGACCGTCAAGGTCGCGCAACCCCCCTCCCGGGAACTGGTGGTCAGCCCCGGGAGGGGGGTCTTCGCATGCCCCGCCCAATTCCCCGCCGCAGCCGGTGCGGTGACTGTGGTGAAGGCGGCGGGGGATACTGCCGCCATGGTCACCCTTGGAACCGTAGTGATGCACGTGGCGGACACCGGCCGGGCAGCCCGGTTCTGGGCCCAGGCACTCGGCTACGTCCCCCGCGAACACAACCCGCTGATCCTCGAGCCGAAGGACGGCAACGGCCCGGGCCTCGCCCTGGACGAGTCCGACCGAATGCACCTCGACCTCTACGCCGACAGTGCGCAGGAGCAGCAGGCCGAGGTCGAGCGCCTCATCTCGGTCGGCGCCCAACGGGTGGACTGGGCCTACCCCGACGACGCCGACTTCGTCGTGCTCGCGGACACCGAAGGAAACCTCTTCTGCGTGGTGGACACCAGCCACGGATAGGTCGCCCGCAGGCCCCTCGTCGGCCGGCTGGCCCATGGGCTCGTCGACGGGCTCGTCGACGGGGCCGGGCCTCAGCCCCCGGCCTCAGCCCCCCGGCGGCAGCGTCGCGCGGTAGGCGCTGCGGCAGGCCTGGCAGCGGTTCCCGGGCTTGAGCTCCTCGATCTCGGCGATCGGCAACGTCCCCGCGGACGGCGACAGGGCACGTCCGCAGAGCCCCGTGCTTCCGCCCTCGTGGACGACGTGCCACAGGTGGATGGCTCGGCCGCCGGGGGCGGGCCGGAATTCGACCTTCAGCTCAACCATGTCAACCATGGGGCTACTCCGCTCCGAACAGGTCGACCTCGTCGGTGGGTTCCGGCCTTCGCCGGCCTTCACGTCGGGGCTCTCGCGTGCGGGGCTTGCGCCTCAGGCCGCCTGCTTGATGTCGGCCTCCGCAGCAGCCCGCTTCACAGCGTCGCATCCCTTTTCCGCCCCGGCCTTCGTCGGATAGGACTCCCCGACAGCAACGGTCTCGCCGTTGGCAGCCTTGAGCCGGAAGCGCCACTGATGGGCCTTGTCCTCGTAGACCTCGAAATGCGCAGACATCCCAACCACTCCAATCGGGACGAAACGGACCTCATTCCAGGATAGAACCGCTACCCCGCCCCGGCACCCCCCCCAGTTGGCTAGAGGGGCCGGCTGTACCAGCGGCGGTGGACGAGGGGCTCGACGCCCAGCATCGCGACGCCGGCGACCACGCCGACGAGCAGGGAGGTCCAGCCGCCGCCGCTGGCCAGTGCGCCAAGGCAGGCCGCGGCGATGACCAGCGGGCGCAGCAGGGTGAGGGGGCCGAGCCCGATCACCATCGCGAGGGTGGCGCCCCAGAAGGGGAGGGTGAAGTAGGCGGCCAGGGAGACCAGGACGATGCCGGCGTACCCGGCCAGCGGGAGGAGGTGGCCGGCCCCGCCTGCGGTGAGAGCACCCAGGGTGCGGTTCGAGTCAGTGGCGGTCAGCAGGACGGCGCCGACGGAGAGGCCGTGGACGAAGCGGCAGTTCAGCTGCTCGGCGAGGGCCAGGCGGGTGGCCTCGCCGACGAGCGCGCCGTTCAGGTCGGCGCTGATGAGCTCGACGTCCGGCCCCAGTGTCCCGGTGCTCGCGGGCCAGCGGATCAGGTAGCCGCCGCCCGAGCCGATGTCGACGAGCCGCAAGGGACCCGTCCGCTCGCTGGTCGTGCGGATCGCACGGAACAGCGGGCCGAGGACATCGACCGGGAGACGCTCGCCGGTGCGGGGGCGGTAACGGTGATCAGGTCGGATATCTCGAGGCGCAACACGGCGGAACCCTACGGGCTGTCACTGGGTCTGCTCGCCATGGAAGAGGGTTATAGTTCTGATAACTGTACTTCTCTCAAGTGGCGGCTCTGGTGCTCAAGCCTGCAGACATGTTCGACCGGGACCGGGAGTGGGCCCAACTGGTCGGCTTCGTGGAGGACCAGCGGCCGGGTGCCACCCTGGGTGTCGTCTCGGGGCGGCGCAGGCAGGGGAAGAGCTTTCTGCTGGAGGCGGTCTGCCAGCAGGCTGAGGGGTTCTACTTCTCGGCGCAGGAAGCGACAGAGGCCGAATCGCTGGCGCTGATCGGTGCCGCGCTGACGCGGTACCTGGACCCGGTCGCACCCATCGAACCGAGGGACTGGCCCGCGGTCCTCGATATTCTGCTGCGGATCGGCCGGGAGCGGTCGGTGCCCGTGGTGATCGACGAGTTCCCGTACCTGGCGCGTGCCTCGCCGGCCCTGCCCTCGATGATCCAGGCCGCCTACGCGCCGCGCCGTGCCGAGCGGATGGAGTCCCGCACCAGACTGCTGCTGTGCGGTTCGGCGATGTCCTTTATGGGCGGACTGCTGTCCGGCGATGCGCCGCTTCGCGGCCGGGCCTCACTGGACCTGACTGTCCACACCCTCGACCACCTCGCCGCGGCCCGCTTCTGGGGCATCACCGAACCCCGCTTGGCTCTGCTGGTGCACGCTGTGGTCGGCGGAACGCCTGCCTACCGCACCGAGATGATCCGGTACGACGCCCCAGTCGATCTGGCAGATTTCGACACCTGGGTGTCCCGCGCGATCCTGTCACCGGGCAGTCCGATGTTCCTGGAGGCCCGGTACATGCTCGCCGAGGAGCCGGATCTGCGGGACGGGGCGCTGTACCACTCGGTGCTCGCTGCGATCGCCGAGGGGAACACCGGCCGGGGCGGCATCGCCGGGCATGTGGGGCGGAAGAGCAATGAGCTCGCCCACCCGCTCACTGTGCTGGAGGACTCCGGGCTGGTGCTTCGGGAGCAGGATGCCTTCCGGGCCAACCGCACCGACTTCCGGATCAACGAGCCGCTCCTCGCCTTCTACCATGCCGTCATGCGGCCGTACTGGTCCCAGTTGTTGCGGGGGACCGGGGCGGACCGGATCTGGGAACGCAGTCAGGGGCGGTTCGCTGGAAGCATCCTCGGGCCCCACTTCGAGAGGGTGTGCCGCGAGTGGACGCTGTACAACGCCGGTGACCGCTTCGGCGACTGGCCCGCCCAGGTCGCATCGGGAACCGTCAACGACCCGGCGAACAAGACCACGTGCCAGGTCGACGTTGCGGTGCTCGGCCACACGGACGGTGGCCGCCCCCCGCTGCTGGCCATCGGCGAGGCCAAGTGGAACGACGTCATGGGCCTGGGGCACCTGGAACGCCTGCTCCGCATCCGCGAACTGCTCGCGGGGAACGGCAAGTTCGACACCTCCGCGACCCGTTTGGCCTGCTTCTCCGGTGCAGGCTTCACCGCAGACCTGCTCGAACGCGCAGTCCGGGGCGAGGTCGAGCTGATCGGGCTCGACGACCTCTACACCACAGCCGACTGACCGAGACTGTCTCCTGAGGCCAGAACGCGTGAGGCCCCGACCATCGCTGGTCGGGGCCTCACGTTTTTGCTGCTCAGAGCGGTAGCGGTGGGATTCGAACCCACGGTGAAGTTGCCCCCACACACGCTTTCGAGGCGTGCTCCTTTGGCCGCTCGGACACGCTACCGTGGGACAGCCTACCGGACGTGGGGGTGTGCTCCTAAACGGATTCCGGGGCGGGTTTCTCGGCCCGGCGGTCGTCGAAGAAGGCGGTCAGAGCTGTGGCGCAGTCCTCGGCGAGGACGCCGGGGACGACCTCGGGGCGGTGGTTCAGGCGGCGGTCGCGGATGACGTCCCAGAGGGAGCCGGCCGCGCCGGCCTTGTCGTCCAGGGCGCCGTAGACGACGCGGGCCAGGCGGCTGAGGACGATGGCGCCCGCGCACATGGTGCAGGGCTCCAGGGTGACCACCAGGGTGCAGTCGGTGAGGCGCCACTCCCCGACTGCGCGGGCTGCCTCGCGGATGGCGAGGATCTCGGCGTGCGCCGTCGGGTCGCCGACCGCTTCGCGTTCGTTGTGGCCGCGGCCGAGGACGTCTCCCGACGGGGCCAGCACGATCGCGCCGACCGGGACGTCGCCGGTGGGGAGCGCGAGGGCGGACTCGGCCAGGGCCAGGCGCATGGCCGGGACCCAGGGGGCCCGGACCGGGTCGGGCCGGGGGCCGGGGGTGGAGGCGGGGCGAGGGCCGGGGGTGGCCTCGGGGTGGGGTCCGGGGCCGGTAGCGGGGTCGGTGCGGGGAGTGGCGCGCTGCATGGCACCAGTCTGCGGCACCGGCCCTCCGGGCAGGGTTTCCGGCTGGGGGGGGTGAGGTTGTCCCGCGTGCGTGCGGGACCGGGCCTGCGGGTGGCCGGCGGTGGGTGGCGCCCGGGTACGAGGTCGTCCCAGTGGCGGTCGGCTGACGGCACCGACCGCAAGACGGAAGCCCGCCCGGCGGTGGCGTCCCGGGCTGCGGGTCACCTTCGGTGGGCGGGCTTCGGTCTTGCGGTTGTCCTGGCGACAGACCGTCGCGCGGCTCTGCGGTCGCCCGGGCCTGCGGCCCAGCGGTCGGCCTGCGGCTCTGCGGTCGGGCGACCCTGCGGCCGGTCGGCCGGTTAGCGGACGGCCTCCAGGACGTCGCCGCAGCCCAGGGCATCGGCGATCTCGCTGAGGGCGTCGCCGGGGACGGAACCCTCGACGCTCATGTCCATCAGTTCCTTGGCGCCGACGCCGAACTCGATCAGCAGTCCGGCGTCGCCGAGGGGACCGTTCGGGAGGCCGTCGGGGTCGACCACGGCTTCCTCGTCCTCGTCGTCCTCGTCCGTGTCGGCGTCCAGGGCCTCGGCGTCCTCGTCCAGTTCGACGACCAGGTCGTCGAGGTCGTCGTCCCCGGCGCCGCGGCCGACGAGTTCGTCAGTGAGGACGATCTCGCCGTAGGCGCTGCGCGAGGCGGCGGCGGCGTCGGACACGAAGATCCGAGGGTCCTCCTCGCCGTCCACGCGGACCACGGCGAACCAGGAGTCCTCCTGCTCGATGAAGACCAGGACGGTCTCCTCGTCCTCCGCGGCCTCGCGCGCCAGGTCAGCAAGGTCAGCAAGGGTTTCGACGTCATCAAGCTCGGTCTCGCTCACGTCCCACCCGTCCTCGGTGCGAGCGAGCAATGCAGCGAAGTACGCCACCAGCGACTCTCCCAGGTCTTGGCCACAGGACCGGGCTCTGAGCGGGCCCGGAGTCCAGGGGTCCATGCGAACGCCCCATCGGCATCGTGACAGAAAGCAGGCCGCTCCGGGGAGTGTTCCGGCCCGCGTCTTCGCTGGTCGTGTCGCAAAAGGGGGGTGGCGGCCCGGAGAAGAGCCGTGGAGCGGTCACGGACGGGGCGTCAGATGGCGTCAGATGCGGAAGGTGCGCATCCGCAGGGCCTGTCGCATCCGCTCGTTCTTGGTGCGTCGGGGATGGACTCTGGCCTGCAGTTCCTTGGCCTCGTCGAGTTCGCGGAGGAAGGCCGCGCGGCGGCGGCGGCGCTCTGCGGGCGTCTCTGCTCTGGTCTCCACGTCGTCGTTCGACTGTTCGGACATGCCGGTCTGCCCCTCGGGTCTCGGGGTGTTCTTACCTCCTCACCTTCCCACTGAAATCAGCCTGACACCGTTTTAACATGAGCCTGTCAAAACGTTGCCGACCTGCAACATCGTGCGGCCCTCCGCCCTCGGATAATGTCTCGGTATGCGGATTCATGTCCTGGACCACCCCCTGGTGGCGCACAAGCTCACCACGCTGCGCGACGAGCGCACCGACTCACCGACCTTCCGCCGCCTCGCGGACGAGCTGGTGACCCTGCTGGCGTACGAGGCCACCCGGGACGTCAGGACCGAGTCGGTGGAGATCACCACCCCGGTCGCGGTCACCACCGGCACCCGGCTGAGCTACCCCCGGCCGCTGGTCGTCCCGATCCTGCGGGCCGGGCTCGGCATGCTGGACGGGATGACCCGGCTGCTGCCGACCGCCGAGGTCGGCTTCCTCGGCATGGTCCGCAACGAGGAGACGCTTGAGGCGTCCACCTACGCCACCCGGATGCCGGACGACCTCTCGGGCCGTCAGGTCTACGTCCTGGACCCGATGCTGGCGACCGGCGGGACGCTGGTCGCGGCGATCCGGCTGCTGATCGGGCGCGGCGCGGACGATGTGACGGCGATCTGCCTGCTGGCGGCGCCGGAGGGGGTGGCGGTGCTGGAGAAGGAGCTGGCCGGACTGCCGGTGACCGTGGTGACCGCCGCGGTGGACGACCACCTCAACGAGCAGGGCTACATCGTCCCGGGTCTGGGTGACGCGGGCGACCGGCTGTACGGCACCGCCGGGGAGTGACCCCTCCGGGGAGGGGTGGCCCGTCCGGGGGCGGCCTGGCGGCTGACCCGAGGTGGGCAGGGACGGGCGGGGACGGGCGGGCCGGTAGTCGGCCCGGCGGCCCGGGCCCGGCGGCCGGCGCCGACAGGCGACCGACCAACTGCCCACTGGCGCTGAACAGGACGCCTGCGGCCGGCCAGGGCCTCGCCGCCGACCTGGCGGCTGCGACCGACCGGGGCCGGTGGGCCGGACGGACGTCGGCACGCGGCTGGGGCTTGCCGGTGGGCGCGTGCGCCCGGGCCGCATCAACCCGGTAGTCAGCGTCGGTGCGGTCGGCACCGTAGGTGTAGCCGGGGGCCGCCCGTCCGGCCTGGCGCGGCCGTGCTACCGCTGGTTGCGGAACCCCGGCCCCGCCCCTGCCTCGGCCTCGGCCCCACCCCGTCCCCGAGGGCTAGCAGTGGGCCGGGCTGGGGGTGGCGGTGGGGCGGGTGGCGAGGGCGAGGGCCTGGGCGGCCTGGGCCGGGGTGGCGAGGGTGGTGAAGCCGTTGCCGAGGATCAGGTCCACGGTGGTGTCCTTGCGCAGGTCGGTGACCGGCTTGGCGCCGGTGACCTCGGTCCCGACCACGGTCATCAGCTTGGCGGCGGCGCTGTTGCCGGTGACCTGGGCGGTCCCCAGCACCTTGTGCTGCAGCGCGGTCGGCGCGTTGCCGATCTTGCCGATGGTGAAGCCGCGCTTCTTGAGCTCGGCGGCGGTCTGGCCGGCCAACCCGGCCCGGTCGGTGGCGTTGTAGACGTTGACCGTGATGCCGGTCGGCTTGGGGACGACCGCCAGGGCCGCTCCGGCGCCGGCACTGGCACCAGCCCCGGCCCCCGCCTTGGTCCCCGCGGCAGCGGAGGAGCCGGCGGACGGGGAGGCGGACGCCGCGCCCGAGGGCACGCTGTCGCCGTGCGCGGCCACCTTGGTGCCGCAGCCCGCCGCGGCGGTGCTCTTCTTGCCGCCGAAGACGTCCAGCAGCTGGGAGGTGCCCCAGCCCAGCACCGCGAGCACCGTCACACCGGTGATGGCGAGCAGGATGAGGCGGCGTCTGTGGTTGGGTCGGGCCAGACGTGGATACGCCGTGCCGGTGACTCGGTACTGCTTTCCCTTGAGGCCAGGGGGAGTCAGCATGCTCACCGCGGGTTGCCCCCTTGTGCGCCGGGCTTTCAGTGCTGGTCGGACAGCAACTGCTTGACTGTCACCAGACTAGTGCTGGGGCGCCACTGTGCGTACTAAAGGATCATCATCTGGGCTATCGGGGCACCCGAAAGGATGCACGATAGGCCGATCAGTCCATCTCCAGCACGCGGGCGTGCAGCACCTGACGCTGTTGCAGCGCGGCGCGTACGGCGCGGTGCAGGCCGTCCTCGAGGTAGAGGTCCCCCTGCCACTTCACGACATGCGCGAAGAGGTCGCCGTAGAAGGTGGAGTCCTCGGCGAGGAGGGTCTCCAGGTCGAGCTGCCCCTTGGTGGTCACGAGCTGGTCGAGGCGTACCGGACGTGGGGCCACGTCCGCCCACTGGCGGGTACTGACCCGGCCGTGATCCGGGTAGGGCCGCCCGTTGCCGATGCGCTTGAAGATCACACGCAGAGACTACCCGTCCGCGGGGGTGCGTCGCAGCAAGGATGACAGTCCGTGATCCGGCCCCGCTTGAACGGGGTCTGTCACCAGGGGGTTTGTCGCGTGTCCGGGAAAGGTTCTTTCCGTCCTGGTCACCCGGAAGAGTGTTCGCCGCACTGCGGGGCACCGCCCGGACGCTCGCTCACAGTGCTGCCAGGGCCGCGCCGATCCGGTCCATGGAGCTCAGCCGCATCAGTCCGTAGTTGTAGAACTCGACCTCGGGCACTCCCAGTTCGTCCAGCACCCGGAGCTTCGCGGCGAGGTTCTCCGGGCCGTCGCAGTCCTGCGACATCGGCCGCAGGATCACGGCCAGCGCGGACGGGTCGACCCCGTACAGGGCGAAGGCGGCGACCTTCTCGCGGACCTGCTCCGGTGTCGCCGCGTAGCCCAGGGTCTCGATCCGGTGGACCGTCTTGGCCAGCGCCGGCAGGTCGACGCCGGAGAGCCAGCCCTTGCCGGGGCCGTCGGCGTCCATGAAGGTCAGCCGCATGCCGAGCTGCTCGGCGGCCCCGGCGGCCTCGGCCGCCAGCGAGCCGACGGTGGCGGCGGAGGCGTCCACGTACGCGGCGAGGGCGCCGTCGGCGATCCGGTCCAGCGGGGTGGCCTCGGCGGCGGCCTGCTCGGAGTCGAGGCAGCGGCGGATCTCCGCCCGGACGGCCCGCTGCACCTCGTCGGCGGGGACGCCGAGGCGGATCGCGGCGGACCGGCAGTGCTCGCAGAAGCACAGCCCGAGCAGCGCCTCGGCGACCGGCCCGAGCTGCTCGAAGTAGCGCTCGTGGTGGTAGCCGTGCCGCAGCCCGTGGAAGTGCAGCGACTCGGCCCTGATCGCGTCCACCCCGTAGCGGGCGTGCTCGGCGACCAGGGTCAGCACGTACTGGCGGACCTCCGGGTTGGCCGGGCAGAGCTCGGTCCTGGCGCGGTCGCCGAAGGCGTTGGCCGGGGCGCAGTCGGGGTACTGGAAGCCGAGCCTGTCGTTGTGCAGGAACACCGTCCAGGCGTGCAGCTTCATCCCGCGCCGCCGGGCCTCCTCGGCGGCGGTGCGGAAGGGGTCGTCCGCGCCGATGGCGCCGGACGGGACCGGGCGCAGCCGCTGGTCGGCCCAGCGGGCCGGGTCGGGCCGGAAGTAGGCGGCGCCGGGCTCGAGGTAGGAGACCACCCGGCGGGGGTTGTGCGGGAAGACGTCCCGCGCCTCGTGGTAGACCGAGGCGAGGGTGAGCCCGCCGACCCCGGCCCGGTCGGTGAGGTTGCCGAAGAAGTGGTCGGCGCCCTCGTCGATCAGATCGGTGGCGAAGGCGAGGACGGACGACTCCACGGGGTGCTCCGGCAGGGGTGAGGCGGCTGGGTGTGTGGGAGCCACCGTAGCCGCGCCGCCGGTATTGGTCTAGACCTTCAAGGGGTGAGCTGCCCCGCTCAGATCCAGTCCTTGCGCTTGAAGCTGAGGTAGAGCACGACCGACAGGATCAGCACCACGGCCGTCGACTCGTAGAAGCCGGCGTGCGTGCCGAAGCCCGGGTAGGGGACGTTCTGGCCGTAGAAGCCGGTGACCGCGGTCGGGACGGCGATGATCGAGGCCCAGCTGGTGACCTTCTTCATGATCAGGTTCATCCGGTTGCCCTGGATGGTCAGATTGGTCTCCATCACCGAGGTGACCATGTCCCGCAGCGACTCGGTCCACTCGGTGGCGCGCAGCACATGGTCGTAGACGTCCTGGTAGTAGGGCATCATCGGCTCGTTGACGACATGCAGGTCGCGCCGCAGCAGGGTGTTCACCACCTCGCGCATCGGCAGCACCACCCGGCGCAGCTGGACCAGGTTCTTGCGCAGCTCGAACGAGGCCCGCTGGACCGCCTGGATCTCGTCGCGGCCCTCCTCGAACAGCAGGTCCTCCAGTGCCTCTATCCGCTCGTCCAGCTCCTGGACGGCGTTGAAGTGGCCGTCCACCAGATAGTCGAGCAGGCCGTGCAGCAGATAGCCGACGCCGTTCTTGGCCAGGTCGGGGGAGTCGTCCCAGCGGTCGACCACCTTCCGCATGTCGAAGTGCTCGCCCTTGCGGATGGTGATCAGCGCGTTCGGGGTGATGAACACCGCGATCTCGCTGGTCAGCAGCGCCCCCTCGGGGTTGTTGCTGACCGCGTAGGCGCTGAGGAACAGATGCGTGCGGTAGCGGTCCAGCTTGGGGCGCTGGTGGTCGTGCCTGGCGTCCTCGACGGCGAGGGCGTGCAGCCCGAACTCCTCGGTGATCATCTCGAAGTCTTCCGGGGTCGGATCGCAGAGGTCGAGCCAGACCGTGCATGTGGGATCGCACACATAGTCCGATATGTCCTGGGCGGGGAAGTTCTCTTGTTCCAGGTTGCCGCTGCGGTAGAGCCGGGTTCGAGCCATCGGGCCAGAATAGGGGCAGACCCGGCGGGCGCAGGCGTGGGTTACGCTCCGAAGGGACTGAGGAGAGCGGCATGACGGTTCGGTCCATGACGTCCATCCCAACGCCGGAGGCTCCCTTGACCATTCAGTGGCATTTCCAGGACGGCGCCGGCGCGGGTGTGCTGCAGGTGTCCGGCTACCTCGGCGCCGAGTCGGTGCCGCGCTTCGCCGGTGCGGTGGGCTGGGCGCTGGCCCGTGGCACCGGGCCGCTGATCGTCGACCTCAAGGCGCTGCACGGCTGGTCCCCGCAGGGGCAGGGCGCGGTACGGGACGCGGTGCTGCGGCTGGCCGAGCAGCAGCGGACGCTGGAGCTGGCGGCGGTCCCCTCGGGCGCGGACTCCGCGCTGATCTCCGAGCTGAGCGGGATACCCGTCCACCTGGACCTGGACGCGGCGCTGGCCGCGCACCCGGCTGCGCCGGAGGCCGGTCAGGCCCCCGAGGTGCTGGCGCGGCAGCGGCGCAAACAGAACTGGCGCAGCGCGGGCTGGCTCCAGAGCCCGGCCCGGCCGACCCCGTAGGCCCGCCCCAGCCGGGCAGACCCGCCGGTGGGGGGTGGTGGGCGGGGAGTGCGGGCTGGTAGGCATGGGCTGTGCGCTTTGACTCCGTTCCCATGCCGCCCGCCGTCGAGGCCAGGCCGCGTGACAGCCGTGGCTACCCCGTGCCCGCGATCACTCCCTGGGAGGGCGGCGAACCGCAGTTCGCCCTCACCGGCTACGACCAGAGCGCCGCGTGCGCGGAGCAGCGGCTCTGCTCGGTCTGCAACACCCTGATGCCGCGCGGGCCGGTCTGGCGGGTGGTCGGCGGGACCGAGAGCGCGGCCATCGCCGAGGCGCTGGCGGCGGGGCGTCCGTACCGGAACATGGCGCCGACCCTGGAGGGGCCCGGCCACCGGGCCTGCATGCTCTACGCCTCGATGGTCTGCCCCTACCTGGCCCGTCCCAACGCCCGGCGCGGGATGTCCGCGGCGCAGCCGGACGACCTCACCGCCCATGTGGTCCGCGGCGCGGTCCGCGGCGGGACGGGCGCGGTGGTCGGCTTCGGCGACTACGAGTTCGCGGTCACCGGTTCCCAGGTGCTGTTCCGCTTCCTCGACGTGGTCGAGTTCCTGCCGCACGAGCTCTCCGACTCGCACCTCCCGGAGCTGCGGGCCGAACTGGCCGGACGCGCCCGGGGATGACCGCCGCTCCCTGCTGCGAGCCTCCGCACTGCAACACTTCGCCGCTCCCGTCGCACTGATACGGGTGGAGGCCGTCCAGCCGGACGGCCGAGGGGAAGAGGTGCGCATGGGGCAGGACGACGGTGCCCTGGAGGATTTCATCGACGGGCGGCGCGAACAGCTGTTCCGCAGCGCGTTCCTGCTCTGCGGCAACCGCGACGAGGCCGACGACCTGGTCCAGACGACGCTGCTCAAGGTGGTGCTGGCCTGGCGTCGGCTGGAGCGGATCGACAATGTCGACGCCTACGCCCGGCGGACCCTGGTGAACGTCTTCATCGCGTCCCGGCGCCGGATGTGGTGGCGCGAGCGGCCGTTCGGCGAGCTCCCGGAGTCCTCCGCCCCGGCGGTGGACCTGGACGCGGGCCTGGCGGTGCAGGCCGCGCTCGGCCGCCTGCCGGTGAAGCAGCGGACGGTGCTGGTGCTGCGGTTCTGGGAGGACCTCAGCGCCGAGGCCACGGCCGACCTGCTGGGCATGCGCCCCGGCACCGTGCGCAGCCATGCCTCACGCGGAATCGCCGCGCTGCGGGCCGCCCTGCCCCACGGGATCCACCAGCTGCAGAGCGAGGAAGCATGAACGACGGCGAGCACGGCTACGGCGAGCACGGCCAGGACCATGAGGACGTCCATCAGCTGCTGGCCGCGGCGGTCTCCGGGGTCCGGCCGCCGCCGGGTCCGCCCGCGGCCGGGCTGATCGCCCGGGCCCGCCGGCGGCGCCGGGCGCACCGGGCGCTGGGTTCGGCGGTGTGCGCGGCGGCCGTGGCGGCGGTGGCGGTCGGGGTGGTCGCGCTGGCGCCGCCAGGCCCCCGGACCTCCGGGCCGGCCGCGGTGGCGGACACCCCGAGCCTGGTGACGCCCCTGATCGTGGAGGTGTCGACGGTCGGACGGCAGTCCGCGCCGGAGCTCGCGGGCCAGGACCTGGACGGCAAGAGCCTCAGCCTGGCCCAGTACCGGGGCAAGGTGGTGCTGCTGACCTTCTGGGGTTCCTGGTGCGTCCCCTGCCGCGCCGACGCGGCGGCCGTGGAGGCGGTCCGCAGCGGGCCCCGGGCCGGGGGCGTGCAGTTCCTCGGCGTCGACACCCGGGACGGCACGGTCGGGGCGGCCAAGCAGTTCGCGGCGGACCACGGCCTGGGCTTCCCCAGCCTCTACGACCCCACCGGCGGCCTGTGGCAGGAGTTCCGGCCCTACGCGGACGACAGCGAGTCGATGCCGCTGACGGCGGTGGTCGACCGTCAGGGCAGGGTCGCCGCCTGGGCCAGGACCCCGCTGACGGAGCAGCAGCTCGACGCGCTGCTGGCTCCGGTGCTGGCAGAAAGGCCGTAGACCTCCGGCCCTGCCCCTAGCCGCGGTAGGCCGGGAGGCCGGCGGTGGAGGAGATCCGGGTCGGGGCCGCGGAGCCGTCGGACGGGAGGGTGGCGACGCCGTTCGGGACGCGGGCGGCGATGGTCCTGCCGTCCGGCGACCAGGCCGGCTCGGTGTAGTCGGTGGTGGCGGTCGGGGTGAGGTCCTTGGCGACCCGCTCGGGGCTCTGCAGCGGCTCGGTGAAGAGGTGGTCGTGCCCGGCGACGGAGCGGACGAAGGCGACGGTCTCCCCGTCCGGGGAGAGGGCCGGCTCGGAGCCGGGGGCCACCTCGGCGACCTGCTCGCGGACGTTCTCGTCGAGCACGTAGATGTCCCCGGTGCCGGCGTTGGCGTAGACGGTCGTCCCGAGCTTGCCGCTGCTGCTGGGCCAGGCGTTGCCGGCGTGCGGCAGCCCGGGACCGTCGTAGTCGGTGCCGGTGTCGGTCAGCTGCGGGGCCTTGCCGTCGGGGGTCGCGGACACCCGCTTCACCTGCAGCACCCCGTTCTTCGACGCGGCGAAGATCAAGGAGGTACTGGCCGGGGACCCGTACTGGCTGTTGGCCTTGATGGTCTGCCAGGTCGGGTGCGACCAGTTCTCGCCGCTGGGCGCGCGGGCGACCAGGACCCGGCCGCTGCCGTCCGGGTTGGCGGTGTCGAGGTTGCCGTTGCCGTCGATGAACGCGGCCCTGGTGCCGCCGGCGTTCCAGGCGAGGTCCCTGACCACGGTGCCGAAGTCGACCGAGGTGCCGTTCATCAGCACTCGGCTGGTGCCGTTGCTGATGGTCAGTCCGTTCTTCGCGGTGCCGTTGAGGACCGGTGCGGCGGGTCCTGACGGCGCGCCGGGGGCTGACGCCGAGGCCGACGCCGACGGCGCGGCGGTGGGCGAGCCGGTGGCGCCGCTGCCGGGCACACCCGCGGCGGGGGCGCCGGCGCCGACCTTGACGGTGGAGGCGCAGCCGGTCAGCACCGTGGCCGATCCCGCGGTGACGGCGATGGTGAGAGCGATGGCGGCGGCGGTGCGAGAACGAGAGGACACGGTTTCCCCCAGCGGCATGGGCGCCCCGGCACACGGCACTGGCGCGATACCGAGAAGGCTGTCACCCGGATGTCCGGGAACGATGTGTCCCCCGTCACAGCCGTGCAACAGCCTTCCTGGTCAAGCCCTCTGCCGGTCCGTCAGCGCCCGGTCACCCCGTCGTCACCCCAGGACGGCGATGCCGTCGGTGGTGACCGTGGGGCGCTTGGCGGTGCCGACGACCACGATCTTCAGGGTGTGCTTGCCGGAAGTGCTCCAGCTCTTGGCCCAGACCGCCTGCCGGTAGAGCGTGGACGAGGACCTCAGGTCGATCAGGGCCGCCTTCACCCCGTCCACGTAGACGTACGCCTGTCCCGAGGTCGAGGCGCGGGAGACGATCCAGGACACCGAGCGCCCGGTGAAGGTCCAGCTGATCGACGCGTTCTTGGCGCTCGCGCTGTACGAGGCGCCGCCGAGGTAGCTGCTGCTGGTGCGCTTGGTCCAGCTGCCGGTGCGCTTGGCCGAGGTCTCCTGGACCAGGCTCGGCGTACGGGTCACCGAGGCGTAGGCGGAGTTGCCGGCCACGTCGGTGGCGCGCAGCGTGAACAGGTCGGCACGGCCGGGCGTGGCGTTGGTGTTCCAGCCGGTCGTGGTCGGTCCGAAGGTCGCGGCGCTGGGGGCGGTGGCCTGGACCGAGGCCAGGGCGCCGGTGTCGGTGGCCTTCCAGCTCAGCGTGACCGGGACCGCCGTGGTGCTGACGGCGCCGGTGCGCAGGGCCAGCGAGGGCGCGGTGCTGAAGCGCGGGGCGGTGGTGTCGCTGACCAGGGTGACCGGCGTGGAGGTGGCCCTGCTCCCGGTGATGTGGGTGGCGACCACGGTGACGGTGTGGCTGCCCGCCCCGACGGTGATCGCCGCGTGCGTGCCGAGGCCGTTGGTGTGGGCCTTGACCACGCCGTCCACCAGCACGTCGAAGCCGGAGATGACCTGGCCGGGGGTCGCGGTGGTCCAGTTGACCGTGGCCGCGCCCCGGGTCAGGTAGCGGGTGCCGGACTTGGCCGCGCCGCCGTTGAGGCTGGTCACGGTGAGGCCGGTGACCGGGCCCACGGCGTAGCCGCGGATGGTGGCCAGCGCGGTGTAGAGCTGGTTGCCGGGGCAGTCGGTGGCGAAGCCGTCGCGGTGGCCGGAGATCGCCTTGAAGGTCTCCTTGGCGTTGAGCGGGAACTTGCCGCCGGCGGCGGGGGCGACGCCCTCGACCAGCTGACCGGTGCCGGTGGAGGGGTTGATGCCGGACATGCCGAGCTTCCAGGCGGCCAGGTCGGCGATCGCGCCCAGCATCGCCTTGGTCGGCGTCGCGCCCTTGTTGCCGCTGGACTTGGAGTCACCGCCGGTCAGGTCGGTGTAGGTGCCGATCGCGGCGATGCCCATGCTGTTGGTGTTGAAGCCCAGCGTCTGCGCCCCGGTCACCGGCAGCGCGCCGCCGCCGAAGCGGCCCTCGAAGATGGTGCCGCACTTGTCGACCAGGTAGTTGTAGCCGATGTCGCGCCAGCCCTCGCTCTGCACGTGGTAGGCGTAGACGGAGCGGACCATGGCGGCGGAGGTGCTGCAGCTGTAGCTGTTGGAGTCGTCGGTGTGGTGCACGAAGACCACCTTCACCGCGCTGCCGTAGTCCGGGTAGCCGTTCTCGCGGATGCACTCGTCCGCGCCCCAGCCGGCCCGGCTGACGACGGTTGGCGTCGGGATCGTGGAGCTGGTCGCCGGGGGCAGCGGACTGGGCGCGCTCTGCTGGGCGGCCGGGACGGCCGTGCAGCCCTTCCCGGTCGGGTAGGCCGCGGCCAGCGAGGGGAGCTGGCTGGGCCAGGGGGTGGCGCTGGGTGTCGGGCTGGCCGGCGCGGTGGTGGTCGGGGCGGCGGCGGGGGTGGTCGGCGAGGGCGAGCCGGTGTCGGGAGCGGTGGCGGTCGCCGACGGGGTGCCCGGGTCGGTGGGGGTGGTGCCGGTGTCGGTCGGCGTCGGGTCTGCGGACGCGGGGTCCGCGGGGGCGGTGCTGTCGCCCGGGTCGGCGCTGCTGGAGTCGGTGGGGTCGGCGTCCATGGCGAAGCCGGCCGGCTGCGCGTCGGCGCTGCTGCGGGCGGTGCCCGGGTCGACCAGGGCGACGCTCAGCCCGGCCGGCAGCGCGGTCACGCCCTTCGCGGCGCGGACCCTGGCCTGCACGCCGTCGGACGGCCCGACCCAGTGCGGGGAGGTTCCGCCGCGCACCCCGGGACGGTCCACCTCGGAGGCGTCGGGGGTGTCGTCCTGCTCCAGCGGTATCCAGTCGCCCCAACTGCCGGTGGCGGAGGAGCGGGTCCGCACCTCCACCGTGCCCCTGAGCGTGGCGTGGGCGTCGGTCCAGGTCACCCCGACCGAGCTGAAGGGCTTGGTGGAGCGGCCGGTCAGCACCCGGTCGGTGCCGGTGCCGCCGGTGAGTGCCAGCGAGGCGACCGAGGTCCGTATCGGCCCGGTCGCGCTGTCGGCGCTCGTGCCCGGCCCCCCGGCCGCGCCGGAGCCCGAACCGTGGTTCACCGCCACCGCGACCCCGGTGGCGGCCACGAGGACGACCCCCGCGGTGACCAGAACCCGGGTTCGCAACCCGACGGCACTCCGTCGTGCGGACTTCCTGCTGTGCCCCATGCCCCACCCTCAGTCGTGCCGGTCGCGGTATGCCCACGATCGTTCTCAGCAGGATCCTAGAGGCCGCTCTGCATGAGCAGGACAGGGCCCCCGCCCGTGACCGCGGGACGCCGCCGGAGCCGGACAGCAGTGATCCCGGCAGCCCTGGGGCCACCGGGATCAGCCTGCCGCGCACGGCAGTTGGCAGGGCTTCGGCAGGGCTACGGCTCGATCTCGACCGGGCCGTCGCCGTTGCTGCTGTTCTTCCGCTTCTCCGCCGAACGCGCCTGCGGCGAGCCCAGGTTCTGCCGGACCGAGTCCAGGATGGTCAGGCCCTGGCCGACCAGTCCGGCCGCGATCTCGCCGAGGCCGTCCGCGCCGTTCAGGACGTTGACGTTGGCGCCCTGCAGGCCGGCCGCGGCCTCCTTGACGATCTGCGGCAGCTGGTCGATCAGCATCCGGTCCAGCGCCACCCGGTCGTACGACGCCGCCGCCTCGGCCTGGATCTTCATCCGGTTCGCCTCGGCGGTGGCCAGCACCCGGATCCGCTCGGCCTCGGCCTCGGCCGGGCGCACGATCTCCGCCACCAGCTGCTGCTGCCGCAGCTCGGACGCGCGCTGGGCCAGCTCGGTCTGCGCCAGCAGCACCTCCTGCTGCGCGTGGGCCTGGGCCAGCGGCCCGGCCTGGGCGGCCTCAGCCTGCGCCTTCTCGATCTCGGCCGAGTACTGCGCCCGGACCACCGCGGTCTGCCGGGCGTACTCGGCCTGGTTCCGCTCGGCCACCTGCTGCGCCTCGACCGCCTGCTGGGTGGCGTTCGCCTGGGCGATCTGGGCCTGCCGCTGGATCGCGGCCTTGTGCGGGGCGGACATCGCCGCGATGTAGCCGGTGTCGCCGTCGTCGATGGACTGGATCTGCAGCGAGTCGACGCTGAGGCCGATCGTGGCCATCTCGGTCTTGGAGGTCGCCAGCACCTCGGAGGCCAGCTTCTGCCGCTCGGTGACGATCTCCTCGACCGTCATCGAGCCGATGATGGAGCGGAGGTGGCCCGCGAAGATCCGGCCGGTCAGGATGGACATCTGGTCCTGGTCGGACAGGAACCGCTGCCCGGCGTTGACGATGCTCTCCTTGTCGTTGCCGACCTTGAACGCGATCACGGCGCGCACGGTCAGCGCGATGCCCTGCTTGGTGACACAGGTCTCGGCGACCTCCGCCTCGCACAGCGCCAGGGTCAGGAAGCGGGTCTTCCGGAACACCGGGAGCACGAACGCGCCGTGGCCGGTCACCACCCGGAACGGCGCGTCACCCATGCCACGCCTGCCACCTGAGATCAGCATGGCCTCGTCGGGGGCGGGAACCCGGTAACCGAACATCCTTCACATCTCCTCAACCTGCGTCGCCGGGATCCCCGGTCAACGCGTCCAATGGATCCACGGGCTCGGCCCAGGCGACGACATCCACCTGGCGGCTGCCCCGTGATTCGATCACGAGCACGGGAGTCCCCTTCGCGAGGGGCTCCGGGGACCAGGCGAGGAAGGTCTCGGTGCCACCCCTGACACGTACCAGCACCTCGCCCGGACCGATGCTGCCGAGGGTGCGCACAAGCAGCACCCCGGTACAGCCGATCACGGCCTCGTCCGGCACCATCGGTGGCCGCCCCCCATCATTCCGATCCTGAGATCCAGACCCTAGCGCTCCTCTACCCGGCGGCCCATGCTTTGACCACGGGGGGAGGCCCTGATTCGGCTGCTCTCCGCGCCGCCGGGGGACGGCGGTGTCGTGAACGGCGTAGTACCAGCCTATTTCGACCGGAACGGCCCGTCCTCCCGGGCGGGGCAGAGCAGGGCGGCCCGCAGATCGGTCCGGTCGGCGAGCCGGGCCAGGCTGCGGCCGGTGAGCTCCTCGATCCGGCGCACCCGGTAGTGGACCGTGTTCACATGGACGTGCAGCGCCTCCGCGGTGCGGGCCCAGGAGCCGTCGTGGTCCAGGAACACGGCCAGGGTGTCGACCAGTGAGACGCTGCCGCCCCGGTCGTTGGCCAGCAACTGCCCCAGCAGCCGGTCCCGGTACGCGGCGGTGACCTGGGCCGGGATGCCGGCCAGCAGCGCGGCCAGCGAGTCCAGGCCGGCCGCGTCCGCGTAGGGATCGGCCGAGGCCAGTGCGTAGCGGGCGCCGACGAGCGAGTCGCGCAGCGCCGGGACGGCCGGGTCGGCCACCGGCCCCACCCCGATCCGGAGCACGTGCCCGGGCCCCAGCAGGGCCTGCAGCCGGGGCAGCAGCGGGCGCAGCTCCCCGGCCGGTCCCGCCAGCACCGCGGCGGCCTCCCCGCGCTCGTCGGTCCCGGCGGTGAAGCGGGCCCCGGCCAGCCGCAGGAGTTCGCCGAGCGCGTCCACGGCCCAGGCGGTGGGCGCCCGGTCGATCCGCGCGGCGACCGTGGTCAGCGGCGTGTCGGAGGGCAGGGCGCAGCGGTCGAGCGCATGCGAGAAGTCGCCCCGGTCGGCGGTTCCGGAGGCGGCGAGCAGGTCGAAGAGCCCGGCCGCCGAGCTGCGCAGTTCGCTGTCGCGGGAACGGGCGCCGAGGGCCGCCGGGGCCAGCAGCTCGGCGAGGGACCGGGCCTGGGCGGTGGGTCCGGCCGTGTGCAGGTACCAGCCGTCGAAGGGCGAGGCGCCGGGCGCCCCGACCGGGACACCAGGGCCGGCGGCGGTGGCCGGCGCGGTGGCGTCGGAGGCGGGGTCGGAGGCGGCGATGACCCGGCCCGCCACCGAGAGCACCGCGCAGTGCGGCAGGCCCAGCCGGGCCACGGCCCGGGCCAGCACCAGGTTCTGCGGCGCCCCTGTCTCCACCATCGCGGCCAGCTCCTGCCTGGCCGACTCCGGCAGCGCCCCGGCCGGTGCGGCACCGCTGTCCAGGCCGCCCCACAGCCGCAGGTAGATCCGGTCGGTGACGGTACGGAAACTGGTGCCCGCCGGGATCGAGATCAGCGGTATCCGGTGGATCCGGCAGGCCTCGACCAGGCTCGGCGGCACCTGGCCGTGGGTGCCCTCCCCGGCGAGCAGCGCGGCCACCCGGGCGCTGCTCAGCGAGGTGGCGAACCTCAGCGCCGCCCCCGACTCCGGCTTCCACCAGACCAGGCCGCTCAGCACCAGCTCGCCCGGCTGGAGGTAGCGGGCCGGGTCCTGCAGGTCGGTGGAGGTCACCCCGGTCACCGGCCGCTCCAGCAGGTCGGCCGTTCCCCAGGCCAGTCCGAGGGGCAGGTCCTCCAGTCGCAGCAGGTCTCCGACGATCATGTACCGCTCTCCGTACCCGGTCGTTCCGTATCACGAGGTCCTGCCGCAGAAGCGAGGGAAAGATACGTCCTGTCATCGTAGATGCGAGTGAAAACGACGTACATGCCTCTTGGTGGATCCACCAGGCCAGCAGGTCGCGGCTGGTGTTCCCGACCAGTCGTCGCCTGTAACACACCGCTGCTTCAATCGGCCCGAGGACGTCGGAAGGGGCGGAACGGGAATGGACCTGCACACGATCACCGAGTCCGGTCCGGTGCACTGGGCGGAGCCCTGGCGTCCCGGCGACGCCTGGCTCGGCGGGGGCACGTACCTGTTCTCGGAGCCGCAGCCGCACCTGCGCCGGCTGCGCGACCTGTCCGGGGCCGGCTGGCCGCCGCTCACCGTCCGCCCCGAGGGGCTGGAGATCGCCGCGACCTGTACTGTCGCCCAGCTCTCGCGGTTCGTCCTGCCCGGTGCGTGGGCGGTCAACCAGCAGCTGGTCACCCAGTGCTGCCGCTCCTTCCTGGCCTCCTTCAAGATCTGGAACATGGCCACCGTCGGCGGCAACCTCTGCAACGCGCTGCCCGCCGGGCCGATGATCTCGCTCACCGCCGCCCTCGACGGCGTCTGCCTGCTGCGCGCCCTGGACGGCGGCGAACGTCGGCTGCCGGTCGCCGAGTTGGTGACAGGAGCGGGGCAGAACGCGCTCGGCGAGGGCGAGTTGCTGCGCTCGGTCACCCTGCCCGACGCCGCGCTGCGCGGCCGTACCGCCTTCCGGCGGGCCTCGCTGCACCGGCACGGCCGCTCGGCCGCCCTGCTGATCGGCCGACTCGACCCGGTGGACGGCTCGTTGACGCTCACGGTCACCGCCTCCACGGTGCGTCCGGTGCTGCTGTGGTTCCCATTGCCGCCCGGGGCGGGCGAGTTGCGCCGGGCGCTGGGGTCGGCCGTGCCGGACGGCAGCTGGTTCGACGACATCCACGGACTCCCGGACTGGCGCCGCCATATGACGCTCCGTCTGGCCGAGGAGATCCGCCGGGAACTGCAGGACAGGGAAGCGCGGGATCGGGACGACCAGGAGAGGAGTGCCCCGTGCGGGTGACCGTCAACGGCGAGGAGACCGCCGAGCCGGCCCGTCCGGGCCAGTGCCTGCGCACCTATCTGCGCGAACGCGGCTGGTTCGGGGTCAAGAAGGGCTGCGACGCGGGCGACTGCGGCGCCTGCACCGTCCATGTGGACGGGGAGCCGGTGCACAGCTGCCTCTACCCGGCGTTCCGGGCCGACGGACGGACCGTCACCACCGTGGAGGGCCTGGCCGGAGAGGGCGAACTGCACCCGGTGCAGCGGAAGTTCCTGGACGCCCAGGGCTTCCAGTGCGGCTTCTGCACGGCCGGCTACCTGATGACCACGGCCGCCCTGGACGACGAGCTGCTGGCCGACCTGCCGCGCGCCTTCAAGGGCAACCTCTGCCGCTGCACCGGCTACCGCGCCATCGAGGACGCGGTCCGCGGCGTGTGCCAGGTGGAGGAGCCGGCGCCCGGCGAGGCGGTGGGCCGCCACCTGCCCGCCCCGGCCGGGCCGCAGGTGGTCACCGGGACCGCCCGCTACACCTTCGACCTCGCCGTGGAGGGCCTGCTGCACCTCAAGCTGCTGCGCTCGCCGCATCCGCACGCCCGGATCCGCTCGATCGACACCGCCGAGGCGCTGCGGGTCCCCGGCGTGGTCGCCGTGCTGACCCACCACGACGCCCCCGAGCGGCTGTTCTCCACCGCCCGGCACGAGCACCCCACCGAGGACCCGGACGACACCCGGGTGCTGGACGACACCGTGCGCTTCGTCGGCCAGCGGGTCGCCGCCGTGGTCGCCGAGAGCGAGGGCGCCGCCGAGGAGGGCTGCCGCCGGATCGCCGTCGACTACGAACTGCTGCCCTTCGTGCTGGACCCGGAGCAGGCGATGGCCCCGGGCGCCCCGGTGATCCACCCCAAGGACGCCGCCGGGGCCAGGATCGCCCGGCCGGGCGACAACGTGGTCGGCGAGGTGCACGGCGAGACCGGCAGCGTCGAGGACGGCTTCGCCGAGGCCGACGTGGTCTACCAGGAGGAGTTCCGGACCCAGCGGGTGCAGCACGCCAGCCTGGAGACCCATGGCGCGGTGGCCTGGTTCGAGGAGGACGGCAGGCTGGTCGTCCGCTCCAGCACGCAGACCCCGTTCCTGACCAGGCGCGCCCTGTGCGCCCTGTTCGACCTGTCCGAGGACCGGGTCAGGGTGCTGGCCGGACGGGTCGGCGGCGGCTTCGGCGGAAAGCAGGAGATGCTGGTCGAGGACGTGGTGGTGCTGGCCGCGCTGCGTACGGGCCGTCCGGTCAAGCTGGAGTACACCAGGGCCGAGCAGTTCACCTCGGCCACCACCCGGCACCCCTTCACCGTCCGGGCCAAGGTGGGGGCGCGCCGCGACGGCACACTGACCGCGATCCAGCTGCGGATCGTCTCCGACACCGGCGCCTACGGCAACCACGGGCCCGCCGTGCTGTTCCACGGCTGCGGCGAGTCGGTGTCGGTCTACCGCTGCCCCAACAAGAAGGTGGACGGCTACGCCGTCTACACCAACACCGTTCCGGCCGGGGCGTTCCGCGGCTACGGGCTGGGCCAGGTGGTCTTCGCCATGGAGCAGGTGCTGGACGAGCTGGCCCGGCGGATCGGCATGGACCCGGTGGAGCTGCGGGTCCGCAACATCATCGGCCCCGGCGAGCCGATGATGACCGCCGACGGCGCCGAGGAGGACCTGCACATCGCCAGCTACGGCCTGGACCAGTGCCTGGAGGTGGTCCGGGGCGCGGCGGCGGAGCCGGTGACGGAGGGTCAGGTCCCGCCGGGCTGGCTGCTCGGCGAGGGCATGGCGATGTCGATGATCGCCACCGGTCCGCCCGGCGGCCACTTCGCCGACGCCACGGTGACCCTGCTGCCGGACGGCGGCTACGACCTGGCCGTGGGCACCGCCGAGTTCGGCAACGGCACCACCACCGTGCACAAGCAGATCGCCTCCGGAGCCCTGGGCACGACCGCCGAGCGGATCACCGTCCGCCAGTCCGACACCGATGTTGTCCGCCACGACACCGGGGCCTTCGGCTCCACCGGCACCGTGGTCGCCGGCAAGGCCGTGCTCCGGGCCGGGACCGCGCTGGCCGGGCTGCTGCTGGACTTCGCCGCCGAGCAGACCGGCACGGCGGCGGCCGACTGCCGGCTGGAGCCGGACGCCGTGGTCTGCGGCGGACAGCGGCTGGCGCTCAAGGACCTGCACCGGGCGATGCTGGCCGCGGGACGCGAGGTCGCGGCGGCCGGCCACTGGGGCGGCACCCCGCGCTCGGTGGCCTTCAACGCCCAGTGGTTCCGGATCGCGGTCGACCCCGGCAGCGGTGAGCTGCGGATCCTGCGCAGCGTCCACGCCGCCGACGCCGGGAAGGTGATGAACCCGATGCAGTGCCGGGGCCAGGTCGAGGGCGGCATCGCCCAGGCCCTGGGCGCCACGCTGTGGGAGCAGGTGCTGATCGACGAGCGGGGCGCGGTGGAGACCGCCGCCTTCCGCCGCTACCACCTGCCGGCCTTCGCGGATGTGCCGCGCACCGAGGTCCACTTCATGGAGACGGCCGATACGATCGGCCCGCTCGGGGCCAAGTCGATGAGCGAGAGCCCCTTCAACCCGGTCGCCCCGGCCCTGGCCAACGCGCTGCGCGACGCCACCGGGCTGCGCTTCACCCGGCTGCCGCTGACCCGGGACCGGATCTGGCAGCGGATGCAAGCCGTGGATGGAATAATGCCTGGCATATGCTGACCCATCATTGAGCTGATCACCGCAGGTGCGATTCAGTGGAGGCCGTGCCGGGTACGCCACCCCTGTCGTCCGTACGGTGCCGCCTCGGAAGGGGCTCCAGATGAGTCGCTCCAACCCCGCAGTCCTCCTGCACGGCCACCTCGACCGTCCGGCGGAACTGACGGTGGAACAACTGCGCAGCCTGCCCTCCCACCACGCCGAGGTCACCTTCGACTGCAGTAGCAAGGGACCCCAGCACCACAGCTTCGACGGCCCGATGCTCTGGGACGTGCTGCGCACCGCCAAGCCCTGGCTCGAGGCCGGCACCCGCAAGGCCAGGCTGGGCCACCTGCTCACCGTCACCGGCGCCGACGGGCACTTCGTGCTGCTGTCCTGGGCCGAGATCGACCCCGAGTTCAGCGGCCAGCAGATCCTGCTGGCCACCAGCATGGACGGCCGTCCGCTGGACGAGGCCGGACCCCAGCTGGTGGTCCCCACCGACGTCTGCGGCGCCCGCTACATCAGCGGCATCACCACCGTCTGGGTCGGCCCGCTGCGCGACTGGACCGAGGCCGCCCCCGCCGCCGCCCTCCCCGCGGACCGCTGAGGGCCCCGACCGACGTACGGTCGGGGCCCTCGGCGGTCTGGCCGGCGGCGGCTGCGGTCAGCTGCCGTAGACCTGGAACTCCCAGAGCGAGTAGCCCCACTGGGTGGCCCGGGCGGTGCCGTAGACCCGGACGTAGCGGCCGGTGCCGCTGACGTTCAGGGTCTGGTTGCCACCGGTGCCGGTGGTGGTGGAGTAGACGGTGGTCCAGTTGCTGCCGTCGGCCGAGGTCTGGATCTGGAAGCCGGTGGCGTAGGCGGCCTCCCAGTTCAGCACCACCTGGCTGATGGTGTGGCTGGCGCCGAGGTCGACCTGCAGCCACTGCGGGTCGGTGAAGGCGCTGGACCAGCGGGTGCCGGCGTTGCCGTCGACCGCGTTGGGCGCGGTGAAGCTGGCGTTCTCCACGGACGAGGCGGTGGCCGTCTTGCCCTGCGACAGCAGGGTGGCGGGGCCGCCGGTGCCGCCGCCGTTCGACGGCGTGCCGTAGAGCGCGAACTCGTAGAGCGAGTCGCCGTACTGCGAGGCTCTGCTGGTCGCGTTCACCCGGACGTAGCGTCCGGAGCCGGAGAGGCTGAGGTCCTGGATGTCCACCGGACTGTTGTTGTTGGTGGCGATGGTGGTCCAGTTGGTGCCGTCGTTCGACGTCTGTATCTGGTAGGCCGCCGCGGAGGCCGCCTCCCAGGTCAGGGTCGCGTGGCTGAGGTTGTAGTTCTGGCCGAGGTCGACCTGGAGCCACTGCGGGTCGCTGAAGCCGCTGGACCAGCGGGTGGTGATGTTGCCGTCGGTGGCGTTGGAGGCCGGGAACTGGGCGCTCTCGGCGGACGAGGCCGTGGTGGGCTTGCCCAGGGCGATGTCGGTGCCCGAGGCGGCGGCCGGCGCCTTGTTGTAGACGGCGACGTAGTCCACGTTCAGCGCTCCGCCGGAGACGGTGCTGGCGTTGGGGCCGCCGCCGAAGGCCGCAGGGAAGGCTCCGCCGATGGCCAGGTCGAAGATGATGTAGAAGGAGTGGTCGACCGCGTTGGCCCAGGTGGCGGCGTCGACCTGGTTGGAGTTGATGGTGAAGTAGACGGCGCCGTCGAGGTAGTAGCGGATCTGCTCGGGCGAGGTGGACCGGTCCACCTCCACCGCGTAGGTGTGGTAGCCGGTCTGGCAGCCGGCGCAGGCGCGCTCACCGCTGCCGATGCCGGTCGACTCGTTGCACGGGCCGCCGGGGCTGACTCCGCAGTGCAGCGTCCCGAACAGCGAACTGCGGCCGTTGATGTCCTCCATGGCGTCGATCTCGCCGGAGCCCGGCCACGGCACGCCGATGCGCAGCGGCGAGCCCAGCATCCAGAAGGCCGGCCAGTACCCGGCGCCGTTCGCCGTGGTGACGTTGGGCTGCTGGATCGAGGCCTGCATCCGGACCACGCCGCCGGGCTGCGCGCCGAAGCCGTCGGCCTGGGTCTCCACCCGGCCCGAGGTCCAGCCGGCGTTCGGGTCGGTGCCCGAGTGCAGCGCCTTGAGTACCAGGTGGCCGTTGCCGTCCTCGTACACATTGGCGGTGCTGGTGGTCGTGGTCTCGATCTCACCGGTGCCGAAGTTGGCGCCGGCGCCGGCGTCGTAGCGCCAGGTCCCGGTGTCCAGCGCGGAGTTGGCGGCGCCGTTGAAGTCGTCGCTCCAGGTGGTGGTGAACCCCGAGGGCGCGGCGGGCACGGCGGCGGGCTGCACCGCGGCGGCCACGGCCCGGGCGGCGGTCGGCTGGGCGGAAGCGGCGGGGGAGCCCGCCATGGTGACCGCGGCAACGGCACTGAGGACCAGCAGGCCGACGGCGAACCGCCGTTCCGGTCGGCGGCGGCTCAAGCGAAAGCGCGTGCCTCTGAGCGACATGTGAACTCCTGATGGGTGGGGGATTCCGCGTGCGGGCGGGGTCGAGCACGCCGCTTCTGGCTGGGGAGCGGCGGCGTGGAGGGAGTCGTGAGAGCGCTCTCAGGAGAATCCGCCCTTAGTCGGAGCACTGTCAAGAGAACGGGCCCGTTCCGCAACTCCCGGTGGCCTGAGCGGAAGTCAGCTGGGTGGGCGTCAGCTGCCGGTCACCCGTTCGGCTCGGGTACTGACGAACCGTCGTCTGACCCGCCATTACCACGCTGAACTGCGTGAATCCTGGATTTTCGCGACGACGCGCCGGAGCGGCCGTCGCCGCCCGCCGGGTTCTCGGCAGGCGGCGCCACAGCCGCTGGGCTTGTCTGGGGATGCGAGCAAGGTCAACTCTCCGGCGCAGGAAGTGCCGGGTCCTTGTTCACCGGAGGTAGAAATCGTGCGTTCGATCAACACGCTTCTCGGGACCGCTCTCCTCGGCGCCACCGTCGCGCTGGCCGCTCCGGCCGCCCACGCCGCCACCGCTCTGCCGCAGACCACTCCGGCCTGCGCCGCCGCGGTCGCCGCCGCGGAGAAGGCTCAGTCGGCCTACGACGCGGCCGTGGCGGACTACAAGAAGCAGGTGGCCGCCGGCGGCCACCCCGGCAAGGCCGAGCAGGACAACATCGCCGCGCTGCAGAACAACGTGAACCTCACCGCCTCGGACGCGGCCCGGATTTGCCCGGACTCCAAGGTCCCGGTCGGCCCGATCCACACCGGCGTCGGCAGCACCAGTGAGGGCACCAACTCCGGCGACATCGCCCTGGGCGCGGGCCTGCTCGCCGCCGTCGGTGCCGGAGCCTTCGTGCTGCGCCGCCGCCACAGCGGCAGCCAGGCCTGACCGGAACACCTCCCCGGCCGTACCTGGCTGCACTCCCTGTGCCCCGTGACCCAGTCGCGGGGCACAGGGCCGCCGCCGGGAGCTCCGCGCCCGCGAAACCGCCCCGCCCGTGAACCGAGGAAGGCACCAGTGGACCAATCCGCCCACGGCCGCGGCGGCACGCTGCGCCGCACCGTGCTGGGAACTCCGGCGATCGTCGCGATATGCCTCGGAGTCTGGCTGATAGGCCACGGTGCGCAGGCACCGACACCCCCGCCCCAGCCCAGCGCCGCCCAGGCGTTCCCCGCCTACGACAGCGCGGGCGAGCCGAGCGCGGCGAGCCCCTTGGCCCCGGCGGTCCCCCCGCTGCCGCCGTCCGCGCCGACCAGGGTGCGCATTCCGTCGATCAAGGTCGACGCCCCGCTCACCGCGCTGTCCCTGGACAGCACCGGACGGCTGGTGCCGCCGCCGGACAACAACCAGAACCTGGCCGGCTGGTACCGCGACGGAACGTCCCCCGGCGCCACCGGTACGGCCGTCCTGGCCGGGCATGTGGACACCGAGCAGGGCGCGGCCGTCTTCTACAACCTCGGGGCGCTCAAGAAGGGCCAGACCGTCGACGTCGACCGTGCCGACGGCGTCACCGCCGTCTTCACCATCGACGCCATCGAGGTCTACACCGCCCAGCAGTTCCCCAGCAAGAAGGTCTACGGCCCGGCGACGCGCCCGGAGCTGCGCCTGATCACCTGCGGCGCCGGCTTCGACAAGGCCCGCCAGGAGTACCTGGGCAATGTCGTGGTCTACGCCCACCTCACCAGTAGCCACGGAGGCGTCCTGTCGGCGGGCGGGCGCTAACGCTCGGCCATGGGCAGCTCGCGGCCGTCCAGCAGGACCGTGCAGCTCGGCTCGTGCGAGCGGTGCCGCAGGTGCTCGACCCGCACGGTGAACGGCAGCGCCGGATCCCCGGGGAGTTCGCCGGGCAGGCTGGCCGCGTCGGACGCCCGCTCGCGCCGGGAACCGACCTCCTTGCCGTCGACCAGCAGCTCGATCTCCCGGGCGTGGCCGCTGCGGACGTCCACGGTGATCGAGTGCCCGGCGTGGTCGAGGTGGAAGTGGTGCTGACGCGTCATGGCGGCCTCCGTAGGGCGACCCCCCTGCGACCCAGTCTAGGCAGGTTCTCCCGGCCCGGCCGGATGGCCGACCGGCTCCCGGTCTCGCCCCCGGCACCGGGGTCCGCCCCGGTCCCGCAGCAGCGAGTCGATGGCGTTGTACACGACCCGGTGCGCCACCTGGCGGGTGGTGGAGGACCGGAAGCCGTCCGAGACCTTCTCCGGGTGCTCAAAGGTCCTGCTGGTTCGCCGGCCCTGCGAAGTCGCTCGACGTCCGGCGGCGGGCGCGTCCACGCCCGCCGCCGCGGGGGTCAGCGCTCGTCCTGCTCGGCCAGCGCGTCCGCGAGCGCCTTGAGGGCCCGGGCGCTGGTGTGGATCTCGTTGAGGTAGCGGGTCGGCGTGAAGCTCTGGACCAGCTCGTTCGGCTGGGCCGCCGGGTCGCCGCCCACGGTCTCCACCTCCACGCCGTACGGCAGGGCGAGCATCCGTACGGCGGTGAAGTGCTGCATCGGCAGGTAGATCGGGGTGGTGACCAGCAGCAGCCGGGTGCCGGGCGTCAACTCGGCCATCTCCCGGGCGAAGAACTCGTAGGTCTCCCCGGTGTGGGCGCGCCGCTGGGGCTCGGTGGACGGCGCCGCCGCCACCCGGGCGGAGCTGCCGTCCGCCCTCCGGTAGTGGTGGATGCCCCAGGTCAGACCGGGCAGGTTCACCGGATCGGGTGAGGTCTCGCCCTCCACCGACTCCGGTTCGCCGAGGCCGAAGGCCAGCCTGGTGCCGAGGTCGAGGGCCTGGTACTCGTCGGTCAGACCCGGATGGCCGAGGCCCCTGGCGAGCAGCCTCTCGTCCTCCTGCGGGTTGACCAGGTTCTCCCGGAACGGCCGGTGGGCGCCGAGCGCCGTCACCGCACCCGCCCCCACCCTGCCCTCGCGCACCAACTGGGCCGCGTAGGCGGGGCGGTTGAAGCAGGCCCTGATCAGGCCGCCGAGCATCAGCACATGGTCGTACTCGGCGTGGTCGGGCGGCTGGGAGTTGCGCAGGCCGAGCGCGTCCACCACCGCGAGCACCACCTCGGCCTGCTCGGCGGTCATCGCCAGCTCACCGGTCTCGTGCCGCTCCAGGTCGCCGACCCGGGTGTTGGTCTGCTCGGTGAACTCCAGCAGCCGCGCGCAGCGGGCCGGGAGGTCGTCGATGCTTCCGGAGAGCTGCTCGGGGTCGCCGCCGAAGGCCGTCAGCAGCGCCCGCATGGCGTCGGAGCCGAGCCAGGTGTCGATGTCGGACGGCAGGTTCTTACCGGTGCCGGGGAGTTGGGGGCGGTCGAAACGGATGGTCATCGGGATACGTTGTCCTGGGGTGCGGGGTCTTCCCCGCCGGTTCGGCGGTGATACGCGTCGTCGTACTCTGCCTGGTAGCCGGCGGCGACGTCCTGTGAGGCGCGGGCGTCGGGGCCCGGGCCCTTCATTCGCTGCTGGACGTCGAGTCGCAGCAGGGTGATCTTTGTGGCGAGGGCCAGGCTCTTCACCGTGTCGCTGCTGTCCTCGGTATCGGCCTGCCCGCCGAGCCCCTGTCGGATCCGCACCGCCTCGGCCGCGTGCTCGGCGGCCTCGCGCAGCAACCGGACCCGATCGTCGTCCGGGACCTGCACCAGCAGAACACGGTAGAAGCCGACGAGTGCGAGACCGTTCACGCAGCAGGCGACCTCCTCCAACTCGCTGCTACCGTAACGCCGTCTGCGGATTCGTAGGACCTCTTCGTAGTACCTCTCCGCTCTCGAGAGGTGCCCGGCGGCCGGTACCGCCCGATCCACCCAGGCCAGCCGCAGCTCCAGGCCGGCCAGGTTGAACATGCTGCGGTCCACCTCGGGGCTGTCCGCCCCGCCCAGCGCGGACCGCTCCGCGATGCTGTGCTCCAGGGCCGACGCGGCCACCCGCAGTTGCTTGAGCTGTTCCTCCTTCGACTGCGTGATGCGTCCCGACTGGACGCGTAGCAGGAGACCCAGCAAGGCCTCGGCGCGCGAGGCGGCCAGCCTGGCGGCCCGGCCCACCGGCGCGGTGGCTCCTGGCAGTGCGCACAGCCGGATAGCCTCCCTACACCAATCGACGGCCTGCTGGGTGCTCAGCGGCGATGGCCGAGCCCACAGCACCTCCCTTGCCTTGCTGCGCAGGCAGTCGGCAACCATCAGTCGGGTGGCCGGCGACCAGGCGTCCGTGTTCTGGCCCTCCAGGGCAGCCTCGACATCGGCGAAGATCTCAGCGGCGGTCCGGACGTCGTGCCGTTCGACCATTCGGCCCAGCGCGTACAGGGCGGGCGCGGTCACGGCCAATGGGGAAGCGCCGTTGAGTAGATTGCGGATGGATCGCACATCCTCGGCCGGGTCCATGAACAAGTCCCGGGGGAAGACCGGCGGCGCTTCCAGCCCCGGGGCCCCGTCCGGTGGCTGGTCAACGGCGTCCAGCAGATTGCCGCACAGTTGGCTCACCGCCGCGACGGCCTTACTGTCGGTCGCAGCCATGTCGTCGCGTACCGCACTGCGGAACAGTCGGTGCATGGTGGTGCGCCCCCCGGCACAGTCGACCAGGCCCAGCTTCTCAAGTCTTCTCACCGCATTCTCCACTTCGGTGAGTTCGGTCTCCTGCTGCTCAGTGACCTTGTCGGCGGGCGCGTCAGAGGGCCCGTACAGGCTGACGGCCAGAAGCTCCGGGGCCAGGGGCACCGCGGGGAGCCAGGCCATCGCAATCGCTGTGCAGAGTTCCACGATGCTCAGCCGAGGCTTGGCCGCCGCCCAGAGCAGTCCGGGGGTCGTCCAGGGCTCCGCGGGTTGTGGAGCGCCGTTTTGCCACCAGTGATGGCCCACGGCGGCGTGGAAGCGCGCCGAGGCCGCGATCAGCAGGGGGCTTCCATCCAGGCCCTCGAACGGCGCATCTTCGCCGAGCAGTTGGGCCACCTCGCACGGATCCAGACCGCTCAGCGTGATGGTCTCCGGCTGTTCGGCCCAGGCCGGGTTGTTCGTCGTGACCACGACCAACTGACCGGGGTGTTTCCCCTGCGGCAGGTTGATCCGGTCCGGCCCGACACCCACGTTGTCCACCACCACCACCCAGGGCGCGCTGGATCCGAGCAGACGCTGGCGGGCGAGCATCGCGAACACCTCACGTTCAGCTCCTTGCCCCAGTCCTGGGTGAGCCGCGCCCGCCTCGTCGATCTCTGCCTCGCCGAGCGAGTAGTTCAGGGCCCGCCGGTCGGAGGCGTTCAGGAACCAGCCGCATCCGAAGTCGACACTGATGGCCAGCTGGTGCGCCAGCAGGGTCTTGCCCGTGCCGGGAGCGCCGTAGAGCACGATGACCCCACCCGCGTCCGCCCGCTGCTTCAACGTCGCAAAGAGCCCGGCGCGGCTGTTGAAAGAGGTAAAGCTCGGCCTCGGCGGCAGACGGCGACCGATCGCGGAGCGGGCGTAGGGCGAGACCCAGGAGAAGGGGGACAGGTCGGGGTCGGATTGAGCTCCGACGATGTCGACAATGTAGGTGCTCCCCCTCCCTCTCCCCCTCCCAACCTCCCTGCCTCCTCCTTCCTCTGCTTCGGAGAAGGGCCTTTCCTGGTCTCGGCAGGCCAGCGTGACATCGATGGCAATGCCCTCGGATTCGAGCCGCAGGCCGCCGGCGAGCTGGTAGACGTCCGGGGTCGTGGTGGGCCGGTGGCTTACCGGTGGCGGCCAATGGCTGAGCTCGGCCTTCGTCGGGTCGACGTCGACCAGCACGAAAGCGTGCTGGCTATCCCCTCCAGTGCGCAAGCACAAGTAGGGGCGCAGGCCCGCCTCCATGCACATGGTCACGAACATCAGCGACAGGTCGAGGCAGTTGCCAGAGTCCCGATCAACCCATTCGGGGTCGCGGATACGCTGACTCCGGCCCAGCTTGAACGGTACCGGGTTGCGGGAGGGCGCACGCTGCCGCAGCCGCTCGTACAGCAGGCGAAGCCGCTCCTGCCCCGTCTCCTCCGTGTCCTCCGTCTTCTCCGTATTGATGCCGTGCAGAAACAGGCCCAGCCGCTGCATCGCCGCCAAGCTGGCGTAGCGCGCCAGCTTCCGGAAGCTCGTGTCGTCGTTCTCGTCGTTCTCGTCGAACTCCCACGAAGGCCACGTCCCGTGCTCCTCCCGCTGCACGGGCCTCTCCCTGGCGTCGGTCATGCCTACCCCTTGTCGTCGTCACCCGTTCCCTTCCTTCCCGGCCGGTCCCTTCAGCCAGCGGCAACAGAGCGCGACCGCACCCGGACTTGTGATGACTTATACGCCTTCGTTCTGCGAGATGTGTTGGTTCTGCACACCCGGCCCGCTCCGCCGGGGTATTCCCGGTAGACGCGACACCTCTGACCAGCGCATTCAATATGACACGAAGGTAAGCCCGTTGGGAGAAGCCGCCGCTGCGACCGGGTCCCTTCCGGGTCCCTTCCGGGTCCCTTCCGGGTCCCTTCCGTTTTCGACGGGCAGCATGTCTAATAACTGACGGGTAGTCAGATAACTGCTCTGCGCATCGCCGTGCGGCCACCCGCGGGGCACTCGTGACGAACCAGGAGGACCAGCCGTGGAGTTCGGCATCTTCGTCAACGGATTCATCCCCGGCCCGGCCGCGCACGACCGCGCCTCGGAACACCTCGCGCTGCGGCGGGAGATGGACATCGCCATCAAGGCCGACAAGCACCACTGGAAGTACGTCTGGTTCGGCGAGCACCACTCCCTGACCGAATACAGCCACATGTCGGCGCCCGAGGTGGTCATGGGCTACGTGGCCGCCAGGACCGAGCGGATCCACCTGGGCACCGGCATCAACTCGCTCTCCCCGCGCAAGGAGCACCCGGTCCGCTACGCCGAACGAGCCGCCATGCTCGACCACATCACCGAAGGCCGCTTCGAGTGGGGCACCGGGCGGGGCGCGGGCTCCCACGAGGTGGCGTCCTTCAACATCATGGACACCGACTCGACCAAGGCCGAGTGGGACGAGGTCTCCCGCGAGATCGTCCGGATGTGGGAGCAGTTCGACTACTCCTTCCAGGGCGAGCACTTCACCGTCCCCACACCGCACAACATCCTGCCCAAGCCCTACGGCCACTCCCACCCGCCGATCTGGATGGCCTGCGGAAACCCCGGCTCCTTCGCCAAGGCCGGCTCGCTGGGAATCGGCGCGATCGCCTTCAACTTCGAGCCGATCTACAACCTCAAGGGCCGGATCGAGGCCTACAAGGAGGCCGCGGAGAACCCGGTCGAGATCCTGGGCGACTACCAGAACAACAATGTGATGATGACCAACGCCGTGGTCTGCCTCAACGACCGCAGGCGGGCCCGCGAGATCGCGCTGTCGGCGGGCAACGCCTACATCGTCACCCTGGTGAACCTCTACCACGACACCATGCCCAAGTCCGTGGACGGGATCACCTGGCCCGACCCGCCGATCGACCTCGGCTCGCTGGGCGGCGAGGAACTGCTGGACGAGCTGATCAAGGGCGGCTACCTGCTCTGCGGGACCCCCGAGGAGGTCTGCGAGCAGGTCGAGGCCTACCAGCAGGTCGGCTGCGACCAGTTGGTGTTCGGCCTGGCCGCCGGCATGTCCTTCGAGGAGCACCTGGAGATGGTCGAACTCTTCGGCGACCAGGTGATCCCGGAGTTCGACCACAACCCCGAGCACTCGACCGCGGCCTACCGCAGGGACGCCGGCGGCCCCAAGTACCCGGCGCTCAACAACCCCGTCGACCCGGACCTCAAGCACACCGTCCTGCCGCTGAGCGCGATCCTCCCGCTCGCGGACTGAGCACGCGTCAGCCCCGCACTGGCGAACGGTGCGGGGCTGACAGTCTGCGGGGTTCCTGCGGGGTCAGCCGCGGTGGGTGGTGACGCCGTCGACCATGGTGAGGCGGATCGGGGCCTCGGCGAGTTCGTCCGGGGGCGCGGTGAGCGGGTCGAGGCCGAAGGCGGTGAGGTCGGCGCGGTGGCCGGGGGCGATCCGGCCCGCGTGGTGGCCCTGCCCGGTGGCGTGGGCGGCGTGGGTGGTCATGCCCTCCAGCGCCATCAGCGCGGTCAGCGCCTGCTCCGGCCCGACCGGTCGGCTGTCGGTGCCGGGCAGCCTGCGCAACTGCGCGGTGGCCAGCACCTGCCGGGGGTCGAAGTGGGCGATGGGCCAGTCGGAGCCGAGCACCAGGGTGGCGCCGGTGTCGCGCAGATCGCGGCAGCACCAGGCCCGTCCGGCGCGTTCGGCGCCGAGCCGGGTGGACCAGTCGTCGCTGTGGTCGGCCCTGGTGTAGGCGGTGTGGGTGGGCTGCATCGAAGCGGCCACGTCCAGGTGGGCGAAGCGCTTGATCTGGTCGTAGGGCAGCGTCTCGATGTGCTCGATCCGGTGCCGGACGGACGGAGCGCCAGGGCCGGCCGGGCCGCCCGGGCCGATCGAGGGGTCCAGCGCGTCCAGCGCGTGGCGGACGCCGGCGTCGCCGATGGCGTGGGTGACAGCCTGCATCCCTGCGGCGTCCAGGCGTTGGACCGCGCGGGTGTAGTGGGCCGGGTCGTGCCAGAAGGAGTCGGTGCTCCGGCCGTGGCAGTCGGCGGTCTCCAGCCAGGCGGTGCCGCCCTCGACGGTTCCGTCGATGAAGAACTTGACCGCGTCCACGCTCCAGCGCGGCCCGCCGGTGCCGCGCAGCGCCAGCAGGTGGTCGATCTGGGCGTCGATGTCGCCGGGCATCGCCCAGGGGGCGATCCGCAGCCGCAGCGGCAACTCCTCGATTCCGGCGATCAGTTCCAGCGCGTCGCCCTCGCAGTCCATGACATGGCCGCCGGTCAGCCCGGTGGCGGCCATGGAGTGCAGCAGGTCCAGTACCTGTGCCCGGCGTTCCTGCAGGTCGGCGACCGGCATCAGGTCGCGGACCAGGCGGATCGCGCCGTCCTCCAGCAGATGCCCGGTCGGCCTGCCGTCCGGGCCGCAGACGATCTGCGACCGGCTGGCGAACGTGCGCGGGCCCTCGATGCCGACGGCGCGCAGCGCGGCGGAGCTCGCCAGGGCGGAGTGCCCGTCGTAGAGGACCAGCAGCGCCGGTATGCCGTCCAGGACCTCGTCGATCACCGCGTTGGTGATCGGCGCGCCCTGGAAGGTGTTGTGGTCCAGGCCGAAGCCGCTGATCCACTCGCCGCGCCCGGTGCCGGCGACGGCGGCGGCGAGCGCGGCCCGCAGGTCGGCGACGGTGCGGCAGCCGGACAGGTCGACGCCGCGGAAGCTGCCCGCGCCGAAGACCGGATGCATGTGACCGTCGGTCAGACCCGGGGCCAGCGTGGCGCCGGGCAGGTGCTGGACCTCGGTGGCGGCGCCGCGCCACTGGGCGGTGACCTCGGCGGCACCGCCGACGGCGACGATGAGTCCGTCCTTGACCGCGACGGCCGCGGCGACGCCCTCGGCGCGGGTGCCGGCCGGGTCCAGGGTGTGCACCCGGTCGGCGACGATGATCGTGTCAGCTGCGGACAAGGCGTGCCTCCTCGGCGGGGACCGGCGCGGGCGCGCCGAGTCGTGCGTAGACCTGCGGGCGCTTGGCGCGCAGCCACAGCGCCAGCACCGCACCGGTGATGATCATGGCGGGGACCAGGCCGACCAGGACCACGTTGACGGTGTCCGACGCACCGGTCAGCAGCGCGATCTTGGTGATCATGAGGTAGAGCGCGGTGGCCATGCCCAGCGCGGCCAGTACCGGGGCGACCAGGGTGCGCCAGCGCCCCTCGGTGTGGTCGATCCGGCGGAAGTAGACCGGGACCGCGACGGCGACCAGGACCTGCAGCAGCACCAGGCCGACCACGCCGGGTGTGTTCACCCAGATCAGCAGGTTCAGATAGGGGTCGAGCCCGCCCAGCGCGAACGCGGCCACCACCACCAGCGACAGGACGCTCTGCAGCCCGCCGGCCAGGTACGGCGCGCCGGTACGGGGGTGCACGGCGGCCAGCCGGGCCGGGAGCATCCCCTCGTCGGCGATCGCCTTGGTGTAGCGGTTGATGGCGTTGTGGAAGGCCAGCAGGGAGGCGAGGGTGCTGCTGATGATCAGTAGGTGCATGACGTCGGTCGCCCCGTGGCCGACGTAGCTGTCCATCTCGGTGAAGACCAGCCCGGCCGGGTCCTTCGCGGCGGCGGCCTGCACCTGGGCGTCGCCGAAGCCCTGGATGATGGTCCAGGCGATGAAGCTGTAGAACAGGCCGAGGAAGCCGACCGCGATGTAGGTGGCGCGCGGGATGGTGCGTGCCGGGTCGCGGGCCTCGGAGCGGTAGATCGCGGTGGACTCGAAGCCCATGAACGCCGCGAACGCGAACACCAGCAGGGAGCTGGTGGCGCCGGTGAAGACGTGTGCGGGGGCGTAGGACCGCAGGTCCAGGCCGTGCGCACCGCCCTTGAGCAGGATCGCGACGGCGAGCAGGACCAGGATGCCGGACTCGGCGATCATCAGCGCGGCCAGCAGTTTGGCGCCGAACTGGATGCTGCGGTAGCCGGCGAACCAGACCAGCCCGACCCCCGCCAGCGCGTACCAGTACCAGGGGATGTCGACCCCGGCCAGCGACTGGACGGTGCTCTGCGCGGATATGCCCAGCAGGCCGTACATCCCGATCTGCACCGCGTTGTAGGACATCAGCGCCAGCACGGCGGCGGCCACCCCGGCGGGACGGCCGAGGCCGGCCCGGACGTAGGCGTAGAACGCGCCGCCGTTGGAGACGTAGCGGGACATCGTGGTGAACCCGACCGCGAAGACGGTCAGCACCAGCCCGGCGATGAGGTAGGCGGAGGGGGTGCCGATGCCGCCGACCAGGATCGCGTAGGGGGCGACACCGGCCAGGATCATCAGCGGGGCGGCGGCGGAGATCACAAAGAACGCGATGTCACCGGTCCCGAGCGTCCCGCGGCGCAGCTGTGGCTCCATGGGGTCCTTCCGTGGTGCGTGCGTGGGGGCGGAGGGAAGTTAACCTAAACCGATTAGGTTTAGGTTTCGGGCAATATAGCCGCAGCGACGGCATCCGCCAAGGGGCACGCCGATCGGGGCGCGCTGTTCGGGGCACGGCGCAGGGGAAGTACCGAGCGAGGGAGGCCGGCAGGTGGCACGACCGCGGAAGGCACTGCTGGATCTGGAGCGGATCACCCAGGCCGCACTGGACCTGGTGGATGAGACGGGGGACTTCACCGTCCCGGCGATGGCGCGGCGTCTGGGGGTACAGACCGCCTCGATTTACCACCATGTGGACGGGCGCTCGGGGATCGTCGAACTGCTGCGGGTCCGGCTCGGGACCCGGATCGAGGCGGTGCCGGTCGAGGGCCAGTCCTGGGAACCCGCGCTGCGGGCCTTCGCCTACTCCTACCGGGCCGCCTTCGCCGCCCACCCGCACCTGGTGCCGCTGCTCACCGGCGCGCCGGTGCAGGCGCCCGAGGTGCTGGCCACCTACGAGCGGATCGTGGTGCTGCTGGAGAGCGCCGGTTTCCCGCTGGAGGTCATCATGACCGCGCTCACCGCGTTCGAGAACTTCGTGCTGGGGGCCGCGCTCGACCTGGCCGCGCCCGAGGTGATGTGGGCCGTCCCGGACGGGGTGCGGGCCCCCCGCCTGGCCGCCGCGCTGGCCGCCCAGCCCACCGCCACCGGCCGCGCCGACCGTGCCTTCGACTTCGGCGTCACCGTCCTCGTCGAAGGCTTCCGCGCCCTCCTCGCCCAGGCCCGGCAGCCGGCCGGCCCGGACGGTACTCAGGCCGCCGTTGGCTCCTGAGGGTCCGTCAGGAAGGCGCCCAGGGCCAGGGAAGCGACCGGGATCAGACAGAGGACGGCGAGGACGCCCTGCGGTCCGTGGGACTCGGCCAGCAGGCCGAAGAGCGGGGCGATCAGGCCGCCGATGCTGACCGCCAGGCCGAGGGTGACTCCGGCGGCGGTGCCCGGGCGGGTGGGCAGGTAGTCCTGGCCGAGCTTCACCAGCACCGCGAAGGGGATGTTCAGCGCGACCCCGGCCAGTCCGGCGAAGAGCAGCGGGGCGATCGTCCCGGGCAGGAACCGCAGGCCGACCAGCATCGGGATCGACAGCACCGCCCCGAGCTGGACCGTCCGGACCAGACCGATCCGGTCCGCGATGCGCCCGCCCAGCAGCGTCCCCAGGACGCCTCCGCCGAGGAAGCAGGCCAGCGCCGTACCGGCCATCGCGCGTGAGGCGTGCAACTGCCGGAGCCAGTACAGCTCGACGAAGGTGTTGACGCCGAAGAACACCGTCGACCGGATCACCTCGACCCCGGTGAGCACCAGGAACGGCCCCCAGCGGTCGGCGCCGGTGCGGGCCTGGGCGGCGCGGGCCAGCGCGCGGTGCCGGTGGCGGTTGCGGTGCAGCAGGAAGGCGACGAGCACGGCCGGCGGGATGAACAGCGCCGTGGCACCGACACCCAGGCTCGCCAGCGCGGGAGTGGCCAGCACCGGTGCGAGGAAGAAGCCGACGCTGCCGCCGGCGGCGAAGATGCCCATCGCGCCGGCGCTGTCGCCCGCGGCCTCCCGCGCGGACTTGCCCGCCGCCGGGTGGAACATGGCCACACCGAGGCCCGAGAGCAGGACCAGCGTCCAGACCAGGGCGTAGCCGTGGACCAGGCCGGACAGGCCGAGGCCGAGGCCGGCCAGTGCGACACCGGCTCCGGCGAGCCAGTCCCAGCGCACGCGGTCCACCAGGACGCCCAGGAAGGGCTGCGGCACCGAACTGCCCAGCGTCGCGGCGAGGGTGAGCCCGGCTGCGGCCACATAGCTGTAGTGCCGGTCGAGGACGAAGTACGGCACGCTCGCGGGGACCAGCCCCTGGTAGAGGTCGTCCACGGCATGCGCGACGCCCCACAGGCGCATCCGCTGCCAGGTCGACGCGCCTGCGGCGGCGCTTGCTTCGGTGCCTGGGCCGTCCGTCTCGGTGGTTCGCTGATGGTCGGTATCGGTCATGGGCCCAGTTTTTCCGGTGGGGGACCGTGCGGGCTATCTGTATCCTGCCTACTTGTGTCGGTAACCCGCCTTCCGCTGGACGGCCCCACCCAGGTCCCGCTGCTGCACCGGGAGCGGGTCGAGTGGCACGACCACGCCTCGCATCAGCTGATCCACCCGAGCGCGGGTGTGCTGCAGGTGTCCACCCCCGAGGGCGCCTGGGTCGTCCCGCCGCACCGCGCGGTGTGGATTCCCGCCGAAGTACCGCACTCGCACCAGGCGTTCGGCCCCACCCGGATGCGCACCCTGGTCTTCGCCGAGTCGGTGAACCCGCTCCGGCTGGACCGCCCCACCGTCCTCGCGGTCTCCCCGCTGCTGCACGAGGTGGTGATCGCCCTGACCGGGGACGACACCCTCACCCCGGCGCAGCGCGAGAACCTGGAACGGGTCGCGCTGGACCAGTTGCGCCGGGTGGAGGAACTGCCGTTCGTCCTCCCGCTGCCGAGCGATCCCAGGCTGCGGGACATCAATCGCATCCTCCGCGAGGACCCGGCCGACCAGCGCACCCTGGCCCAACTCGGCACCGCCGTCGGGGCATCCGAACGGACCCTCAGCAGGCTCTTTCGCAGCGAGACCTCGCTCACCTTCCCGCAGTGGCGCGCCCAGTTGCGCCTGCACCACGCGCTGACCCTGCTCCCCACCGGGACGCCGGTCACGACCGTGGCCGCCGCCTGCGGCTACAGCAGTTCCAGCGCGTTCATCGAGGCCTTCCGGCACGCCTTCGGCAGCACGCCGGGAAGCTACCGCAAGGGCGATGGGCGGGGCGGGCCCGCCTGACCCCTCGCGGCGCGTACGGCCCGTATCCCGAGCAATTGCGGCAGTAGTTCGAGGGCGTGCCCTGGCGGGAACCGGCAGCGCTTTCCAGCGCCCAATTCCGACAAGTCGAACATCTTACAACGCCCGTTCAACCAAAAAGGCTTAATAAACTATCACTAATGGGACAGCGCCAGCAATTGACTTGCGGGTTATTGCTAGAGTTTCACAAACAGCACTCATGTTCCATACAGGAACACGAGCATCAGCTTCTCCATCAGGGGGATTCTCTCCGTGAGACTCCGTACCACCGTCCCCGCGATCACAGCCGCAGCGCTGCTCGCAGCGATTCTGGCGTTGCCCGGCCAGGCACTGGCTGACAGCACGCCTGCTCCCACCGGCACTCCGGTGGCGGGCGCCTCGGCCTCGCCGTCCGACAGCGGCACGCCGACCGCCTCGCCGTCCGACAGCAACGCACCGACCGCCTCGCCGTCCGACAGCGGCACGCCGACGGACAGCGCCAGCCCGACTGCCGGCCCGACCGCCGACCCGAGCACCTCCCCGACCGCCGGGACCACGCCCGCCGACGCGCCGACGATCAGCGCGGTCACCCCGGTGGACACCGCGCAGGGACGGGTGCTGCAGGTCCGCGCCAGTTCCTCGATCGGGGTCGGCAGCGTAAGCGCCACCCTGAGTTCCGGCGGCGTGGACACCACGGTCAACACATTCGTCCAGCAGGGCGACGGCGTATGGCAGTCCGGCGTCGTCGTACTGCCCGACTACGCCAGCTACACCGAGTCGGTCACCGCCGTCGACACCGCCGGAACGTCGTCCGCCGCCTTCACGGGCAGCATGGACTACTACAAGCGCCCGGCGTTCGACAGCAGCACCACGATCACGCCGAGCACCCTGTCCTACGGCCATTCGACCGTCACCGCCACGGGCAAGCTGGACACCTGGGACCCGGCCACCGGTCTGCACACCGACGAGCCCTACCTGGGCGACGACGAGACCCTCACCCTGAACAACGGCGCCGGCACCGCGGTCGCCTGGGGGTACCTCTGGTCGTACCAGAACAACGCCAACTTCTCGCTCACCTATTCGCCGAACTACAGCGGCTTCAAGACCGATGTGCTCACCCTGAACACCACCTACGCGCACGGCACCGTGACCGGTCCGGCCGCCGCGGTGGCGAAGGCGTCGCTGACGGCGACCCGGGTCAGGCTTGACCGCAGCACGGCCACCGCGCTGGCCAACACCACGGTCTCGGTCACCGGCACCGTCGAGTACCTCGACAGTGTGACGAACACCTGGAAGCCGCTCGCCAACCAGGCGTTCAAGTACCTTGACCAGTACGGCTGGTACGTGGGCTACTACACGGACGCCAACGGCCGCTTCTCCATCGGGGTATCCACCACCACGCCGCGGACCTGGACGTTCGCGACGGACAGCAGCGACTACAGGTGGGACTCCTGGCTGGCGGACTCGACCGCCAACTTCTCTGTCACCAGCGTGACCCAGACAGTGTCGCTGTCGCTCTCCTCGCCCCAGATCGACGAGTACTCCGACCTGACGTTCTACCAGTCGGTCTACACCAGCAACGGAAAGATCCCGAACAACCGGGTCTACCTGCTGCAGTCGGCCAACGGCAAGACCTGGACCAACCTCGGCTACATCCCCACCACGGGGAGCCAGTCCCAGCAGTTCCAGGCCTGGGTGAGCAACCCGCACGCCTACTGGCGGCTGTACTCGCCGGCCGGCGGCGGCTACCAGGCGGCGTTCAGCAACGTCATCCACACCTTCCGCTACGGAACCCTGCTGACCGGCGGGAAGCCGAACCACACCACGGTCAAGAAGAACGGCTGGGTGACCTTCAGGGGCGGCCTGTACGACCAGGGCTACGGTGCCTGGGCTCCGATGAAGAACACCCGGGTCTACCTGGCCTTCCGTCCATACGGCAGCAAGAACTGGTCGCTGGCCACCAGCGCCAAGACCAACTCGAAGGGCGCGTACTCACTGAGTGCCAAGGCCAGTCGGGGCGGTACCTGGGAGGTCGTCTGGTTCACTTCGAACACCTGGTTCGTGGACGCCTTCGGCCCCTCGACCTACGTGCACGTGAAGTAGCGGCAGCGCACAGCGTCACGCACCCCCGTACACGGGGGTGCGTGACGCTGTGCGGGAGCCCGATCAGGGTCCGCTCGGCCGACACCCCGGGCGGCATGGACCTGGCCGCTTCCCCCAACCTCAAGAACCTCAAGAACCTCAAGGACGCGATGGAGTCGCTGCGCGACCCCGAGGCGATCTTCGAGCACGGCCTCCAGGCCCTGGTCGTCGGCTTCCGGGCCGGCCTGGAAGCCCAGGGTCAGGTCCAGGCTTGGACGAGGACCTGTTCGCCCTCGCCGTCCGGCTCCTCGAAGTGGGCCAGGTAGCGGTTGAGCAGGTCCTCGTCCACGGTGACGGCGTTGGCGCCGCCCTCCTGGCTGCGGGCCGCGAGGCGCCGCTCCAGTGTTGCCCGGTCCGCCTTTAGGTGGACCAGTTCCCACCGGCAGCCGTGGCTCTCCACCAGCGCCTTGTAGTCGTCGCGGGCGGCCCGGCTCCAGAAGCTGTAGTCCACCACCACGTCCCGCCCGGCACGCATCAACTCGACCAGCTCCTGCCGCTGTTCGCGGCGTACCACTTCCTTGAGCCCGTCGTACCGCTCCAGGTCCAGCACCAGGCCGGCGTCCTGCCCCCCGATCCGCCGCCAGACCACCTCGTCGATCGAGAGCCTGACGTAACCGCGACGCTCCAACGCCAGCGCATGGGTGGTCTTGCCCGCTCCCGGGGGCCCGCACATCAGCACCACTGTGCTCACTGGCTGCGTCATGGGGCCAGGTTAATTGAGTCACCAACTCGGTGACCCCCCCGGGCCAGGACAGCTCACGGGCGCAGGACGAGCTTCCGGCCCGGCGAGCCCGCCTGCGCCGCCCAGGCGTCGGCGACATCCTCCAGCGCGTACACCTCGCGCGCCAGGTCGAACCGGCCCGCCGCGGCATACGCGGCCACCTCGGCATACGCCGCCGCGGACTGCTCCGGGGTGAGGGAACTGCCGCTCAGGCCAAGCACCTTGAGCCCGGCGTGACGCAGTGCGCCAGCGTCCACCGAGGCCTCGGCGCCGGCGCACTGGCCGACGTTGAGCAGCCGGCCCGCCGGGCGCAGCACGGCCAGGGCGGCCGAGGCGTACGGGCCCCACAGCGGGTCGACGACCACGTCCACCGGTCCGCCGGCCTTCTCCAGCCGGGTGCGGAACTCGGCGGGGTCGTGGTCGAGCAGAACGGCGCCGTCGGCGAGGTCCGGGAGCGCCGCGAGCCGCGCCTCGTCGCGTCCGGCGGCGACGACCCGTCCGGCACCCAGCGCCCGTGCCAGGTGCAGGAAGGCCCGCCCGAGGCCGCCGGTCGCGCCGAGCACAAGGACCGACTCGCCGGGACGCAGCGCGGCCACGTCCCGCAGGCCGATCAGGGCGCTGATTCCCACCACGCCGATCGCGGCGGCCAGGTCGTCGGCGAGCGGGTCCGGGACCGGCACGCAGGCCGCTTCGGGGACGGCCACGTACTCGGCGAAGGTGCCGCTGACGAAGCAGCCCGGCACCGAGACGCGCACCCGGGTCCCCGGTGCCAGGGTGTCGCTCTCCACGACCGTGCCCACGCCCTCGACCCCGGGCACGTGCGAGGGCTGCGGCCTGCCGATCGGGTGGCCGCCGCCGGAGATGAGCAGATCGATCGGGTTGAGAGCGGCCGCCGTCACCCGGACCAGGGTCGTTCCCGGCGTTCGCCGGGGCTCGTCCCGTCCGCCGATCGCGGGTGCCTGTCCGAGGTCGGCCACTACCGCTGCGCGCATCACGTCACTGCCTCCTCATGCTGGGTCGGTTCGGCTTGAGTGACCGACCGGTCAGTCAATCTAATCGTGGAGGAGGCGACCGGTCAACCGCCCTGCGAGCGCGGTGCGTTCGCCTGCGGCGGGGCCTGCGGCGAGGCATGCGGGGGGGATGCGGCGGGGCCTGAGGAGGGGGCTGAGGGCGCGGGCCGGGCGGCTGCGGCCCCGCCCGTATCCTTGGGCGCATGACTGCTCGCGCGGCTGCGGCCCTGGAAACCCGAGCCGCGCTGTTGGACGCGGGCCTGGAGATCGCGGAGCAGCACGGCCTCTCCGGCATGAGCGTCAACCGGGTGGTCGCCGTGGCCGGCGTCGCCAAAGGCACGTTCTATGTGCACTTCCCGGACCGAGACGCGTTCCTGAGCGCGATGCACCAGCGTTTCCACGAACAGGCCGGCCAGGCGGTGGCGGCGGCCTACGCCCAGCACCCGCCCGGGCGGATCCGCATGCAGGCCGGTATGACGGCCTACTTCGAGGTCTGCCTGAGCAATCGCGGAGTCAAGGCGCTGGTGCTGGAGGCGCGCAACACCCCCGGCGTCGCCGCGGACGTCGCCGCCCGCAACGCCGCCTTCGCCGCCCTGGCCGAGCCGGACCTGCTGGCCATGGGCTGGACCGAGGCGCGTACCGCCGCGAACCTCGTGGTTGCCATGTCCGCGGAGCTGGCCATGGCCGAGATGGCCGCGGAGCAGCGCGACGAACGCGGCCGTCAGGTGCTGTGGGACCTGCTGTCCCGGCTCGATCTGAACGCCGACGCGCCGGCCTCCGCCTGAACCGGCCGCCTGGCCGGCCGACCGGCTGTCTGATTGCGTTAGGTGGGCTGCCGCCCGTCACCCGGCGACGGCGAGCCTCAGCAGTTTCCTGTGCGCCTTGGCCGTGACCACCAGCTCGTCGAGTGCGTCCCGGGTCCGCATGAGGTCGTCGATGTGCGCGGAGAGCCGGTCGCGCTCCTGCGCCATCCGCTCCAGCGCGGCGTCGGAGTTCTCCTCGCTCGGAGTGTCCACGCAGGGCAGCACCTCGGCGATGGTGCGGCTGGACAGGCCTGCGGCGTAGAGCCGTTGGATGAACGCGACCCGCTCGATCTCGTCCTCGGTGTAATGCCGTTGTCCGCTGGTGCTGCGGGTGGCGGTGAGCAGCCCCTGCTCCTCGTAGTACCGCACCGACCGGACGCTGACCCCGGCCCGTGCCGCGAGCTCTCCGATCCGCATGGGTCCTCCCGGTTGTGTGCTGCGTCACAGCGCTTGCCTCTGACATCAATGTGAGGTTTTAGCGTAGCCGCAGTACCCCCGTACCGGGGACCGCGCACCGCACATTGCACACCGTGCGCCGTGCGCCGCACACCGCACTTCGCGAAGGAGTCCTGACGTGACGACCCTCTTCACCAGCCACCGGCTCGGTGGCCTGACGTTGCCCAACCGGGTGGTCATGGCCCCGATGAGCCGGGTCAGGGCCGCCGCCGGCGGCCTGGCAACGCCGTCGATGGCGGCCTACTACGCGCAGCGGGCCACAGCCGGGCTGATCGTGAGCGAGGGCGTGCAGCCGAGCCTGATCGGGCAGTCCAACCCCGGGACGCCAGGGCTGCACACCGACGAGCAGACCGCCTCCTGGCGCCCGGTGACCGACGCCGTCCACGCCAACGGCGGACGGATCTTCGCCCAGCTCATGCACGGCGGCAGGGTCTCGCACCCCGACACCACCGGCCTGCAGCCGGTCGGCCCCTCGGCCGTCCCGGCCGTGGGCGACGTGTTCACCCCGACCGGTCCCCAGCCCGCCCCGACACCCCGCGCCCTGGACACCGCCGAGGTGCCCGAGCACGCACAGTCGTACGCCCGAGCTGCCCGCCGCGCCGTCGACGCCGGCTTCGACGGTGTCGAACTGCACGGCGCCAACGGCTACTTGATCTCGCAGTTCCTCTCGTCCAACGCCAACCTGCGCACGGACCGCTACGGAGGCCCGGTCGCCAACCGGATCCGGTTCGCCGTCGAGGCCGTCACCGCGACCGTCGAAGCCGTCGGCGCGGACCGGACCGGCATCCGGCTCTCCCCGGGCGCGGTGTTCTGGGGCGTCGAGGACTCCGGCGTCCGCGAGCTCTACACCGAGCTGCTGACCGAACTGGCCCGCCTCGACCTGGCGTACGTCCACCTGGAGGCCACCGCGGACGAGGAGGTGCTGATCGCCCTGCGCCGGGCCTGGCCGGGCACCCTGATCATGAACCCGGTGCTGCCGATGGGGCCCAAGCAGACCGGCCGGGACGACGCCGACCACTGGCTCGGCCTCGGCGCCGACCTCATCAGCTTCGGCCGCGCCTTCCTCGCCAACCCCGACCTGGTCGAGCGCCTGCGCGGCGGCCTCCCGATCGCCCCGGTCGACGAGGCCACCTACTACCAGGGCGGCGACGCCGGCTACCTGACCTACCCAGCCCACCAGTACGAAGCCTGACGCCCCGTCAGCAAACGGTGCCGTCCAGCTGCGGCCCCGGCGGAGCTGGCCGGCGCGGGCGGGAGAGCCCCATCGCCGTACTCAGCCCCTCCCGGGGCGGCGCGAACGCTGCGACTGAACAAGGGAGGCAAAGCCGACGGCGCTCAGCAGCACGACGGTGAGCTGTCGGGCGGTGTCCTTCCAGAGCAGGTGGATCATCCAGTGGGATATGTCATGGGGTGCGTTCACGCCGGTGATCGTAAGCCACTGGGCCACGTCTTGGCTGATGGGAGGCCAACCGTCGCGGATTCTTGACTTGAGTGGCAATCAGCCGACGGGGACGTCCCGCCCCACTCATGGCACGCCGGCCGGGAACTGCCAGCAAATGTCACGCCGCCCACAGCGGCACCGGCGCGAGGGCGGGGGCGGCCGGGCGGACCCGGTCGCCCCCGGCCCTCTTCGGCTTCAGCGGGGTTCGAAACCCGCTGGGAAGCCGTGGATCCCTTGGTCGGTGACGGATTCTTCGGGTATGTGGAGTGGGCAGACGCTCCAGCGTTCGGCGATGCGCATCACATCCTGTTCGCACGGCATGGCGTTCATGAACGCATCCCACTCCTGGTCGCCCCAGGACTGCCACCCGTCCTCGAGCTGGCGCTCCCCGACGCCGAGTTCCCGCTCGATGTCCGTCCGGTCGCCGACGTGCAGCGGGACGGAGCCGTTGCCGTAGTAGTAGGCGCGAGTCAGTTCGCCGGCGTCGGCCCTGGCCCAGCCGTGGCAATCGCCGATCCGGTCGGTGCTGAAGAACTGGATTTCCCCGAGCTGTGTGCTCAGCGACCGCAGCCAGTCCGGGAACCACGGGTCCGCGGCATTGAAGCCGGCGGTCAGGTGGATCCTGCCGTGGGCCAGCGTCCACGTCGGGTCGGGCTCGGCCCGGGCCACGAAAACCCCCTGCCGGTAGGCGGCCTCGGTCCCGTCCGTCCAGCCCATCTCCTCCCGGTGCCGCAGGCCGAGCGCGTCAGCCACCACCTCCGGCGCAGCGTTACGCACCGCCACCCACGTCGTCTTATAACCGATCCCCACCGTTCCCCTCGCTCCCGTCCCTCGATGCCAGGCCCTGTGCAGGGTCTCACCGGCGGTCGGGGTAGCTCAAAATCCCGACGTGATGTCCCTCAGCAGGGCCCGTGCCCCTGGTTCACCTGCTTCGGCAGCCATGACCAGCCAGCGGATGGCCTCTTTCTCGTGGCCTTCCTCATGAAGGACAAGAGCGAGATTCCTCATGGCTTCGGCATCCCCGGCCTCGGCCGCTTGGCGATACCAGCGCTTTGCTCGGGATGGGCGCCCGGTTTGGGCGAATATTGCACCCAGGTTGTATGCGGCATCGGGAAGACCGGCTTTTGCAGCCATCACGAAACAACGAATGGCCTCATTGAACCGGCCAGCCGTGGCGAGAAGCTCCCCGAGTGCGCTCGCAGCCATGGCGCTACCCATCTCCATGGCCTTGCGCAGCCAGTCCTCCGCTTCACCCGTCTGCTCTGCCACGGCGAGGGCAAGGCCAAGTCGCAGCACTGAATCATGATCCCCAGCTTCGGCGCCCCGGCGATACCACTCTGCTGCCTCTTCCGTTCGGCCGAGCTTCCCCATGAGGTTCCCCAAATTGCTGGCAGCCCCGGAGAATCCTCCGTCGACAGAACGGCGATACCACTTCTCGGCCTCTGATACTCGGTCTATACGGTCATAATAAGCGCCCAGGTTATGAGCCGCCTCGGCCGATCCGCGATCGGCGGCAAGACGGTACCAGTATTCGGCTTTTTCGTCCTCGCCGGCGGAGGTGTGAAAAAGCCCGATGTTGAATGCCGCGAGACTGTCCCCGTATTCGGCTGCCAGGCTGTACCAGTGCTGTGCCTCATCGGGCCGACCAGTGTTGTTGAGTAGATTTCCGAGATTACAAGCGGCGTTCGCCTCGCCCGCTTCAGCGGCCAGCCGGTACCACTTCTCGGCCTCTTCGGTCTGGCCTGCCTCATCGAATTCGAAGCCCATTTGGTACTGGGCCGGAGCAAAGCCGGATTCTGCGGCCAGTCGATTCCACTGCTGAGCCTCGTCCTCGCGGCCCTCCCTTCTGAGGAGGATGTTCAGGTTGAAAGCAGCGGTCATCTCACCGGCCTCGGCGGCTTTTTGAAACCAGGTCTTCGCCTCGTCGCCACGGCCGACCTCCAGAAGCAGGACACCGAGGTTGTACATGGCACCAGGGATCCCGGCCTCCACCAATGGACCCCAGGCTTCCTCCGCCACCTGGTACGACACCTCGGTCGCTGCCTCTGCCGCGTTCACCCCGACACTCATCAGATCGCCCACCGTGATGGAGTTGGCCAGGCTCAACGGCCACAAAAAATCTGGGACCGGTACCGCAGGCTTGAGATTTTCGATCTGATCCACGAGGTAGTCGAAGGTGTTCCATTCTCCGTCGGCATCGGGAATGAGCATGCTTGTGACGCCGAATCGAACGCTTGCTGCCCATGTCAGCGCGTCTTCAAGCGACTCGGGTCGCAGCGCTGGGCCACCATTGGCGGCCAAATAGTGCTCGTGCAGTTCGACGAGAATGTCCTGCCTGTACGGAGCGGCCAGGCCGGTCCGGCTGAGGTCAATTGCGGCTGCCACCAGGGCCGCGCCCCGGGGATGGCCGCCCACCCGGCTGGAACGGCGCCACTCGGACCAAAGGGCCGGTCCGGCGGCCAGGTACTCTGCCACGCCGTACGGGCCGTGATGGGCGACAGCGTCAGCGATCCGCGCGTCGGTCTGGCGTCGTGCCCGTTCGAGTTCGGGGTCACTCCAGGTCCGCTCTAGATCAATGGGATCGGTCCGTGCAAGTACCCGAGCGCCGATCCGGGTGATCTGTTGTACGAATGGGTCTGTGGATGAGACGGAGTCCTCGTATCCGGGCGCGTTGAATACCTCGAAGCGTCGCGTGCGCATGGTGGCAAGGACCGGAACACCCAGCCGTTCGAGATCACTGAGATTCTGCTGGTCGAGCGCCCCCGGCCCCAGGTAGGCGTCTAGATCGTCCAGCCACAGTACGCACTTCACTCCGCTCCGGGCGATCGTTTCGATGGCGGGAGGCAGTTCGTTCCCAACGCTGGGTGCCAGCACTCGGTGATCGGGCAGAACGACGCGCATCGCCTCAAAAGCCGTCCGGGTCTTACCGGCTGTTGAATCTCCAACGAGCAGTACGATCCCGCCGTGTTCCGCTGCCGCTGCCAGTCGAGTACGAATCTCCAGGTCCGCATCACGCTCGATGTAAGGAGGCACGCCATCCCCATCGTCGTCAGGGCGGGCACGGTGGGTCCCAGCAGAGAGGGGATCCCAGTCACGCGCCAGGGGCCACTGATCAGGGGCGCGGAACTGGGCCGCAGGCGGTGGGGCGGGTTCGGTGAGGGTCACGGACCCACTGAACTCCTGAGTTTGGATGACCAGGCCCTTGTAGACGCCGCCACTGATCTCATTGTGGCTCTGGTCCTGATCAGGCACGCGATCGTCCATTGAACGTTTGCGTGAACGCGGCAGCGCCATCACGGCCCCGACCGGGTACGGACAGCCACGTCCTGGGCATTTCCCAAGCTCCTCGAGGAGTCGGATCGAATGCTGCCACCGTAACTGATTGGCCCATCAGCATGGAGAGCCTGTCGGCAATCGGTTGGGCGGAGAACAACCAGTAGCACGTGACGGAGTTTATGGGTTGTGGCGATTGCCATCTGTGTGGAGTGGAGGAGAGCGGATTGCGTTCCGCCCTGCTATCTGGTGACACGGTTTCAGACACCCGATGTGCTCGCGATTCCGGGCCGAACCGAGCGCCCCGCCGGTGTCGCCGCGTGTCGCCCCGCGTGGCTGCCGCGGGTGTCGCCCCCGCCTGGAACGGGCTGCCGCCGGCAGGTTTCACTGGGGCCGTCTGTCGTAGGGGGTTGTTACCTTGTGGCCCGTTCGAAGGCCGGATGTTCCGTACTGACAAGACTTGCGAAGGGTGGGCCATGGGTGCCAAGACCGCATTACTTGCGTACATGGATGCCGAAGGGCCCAGTGCACTGCGTCCGACAGTCGCGGCGGACCGCGAACGGACCGAAGCGCTGGTCCGTCGGCTGTATCCCGGATGGGAGATCGCCGATGCTGCCGCTTGCGAGCTCGGCGAAGCGACCTACCCACCGGAGGGGACTGCTTATGTCGGGAGCTTCCCAGGGATGGACATCGTCTGCGATCGGCACTGGATGGGCGACTTCCCGACCCGACTGGCGCAGTACCTGATCGACGCAAGTGCCGGGCGCAGAATGGTCGTTCACTGGATGCACAGTGTGGTGGACTTCTTCGCCTTCGCTGTGTGGGAGGACGGCCGACTGGTCCGTTCCCTCAGCCTTTCGCCAGACAACGGGATCGTGGAGGACATCGGCGAGCGATTCCCGTTCGAAGCGCCCTACTGGGCGGGCGAGCACCCGGTGAAACGGATACCCGGCTGGCCGGTGCAGGGCCCGTACCCGTTGCCGTTCCATCCGCTCGAACTCGGTGAGGAGGCTCTGCGTACGTTCTTCGGGTTTGTCCTGGAGGGCCGGCCGGTGCCGGCTGACATCGACGCCTCTGCGGTGGAGCTCCGAGGTTTCCGTCTCAAGGACCCGCAGGGGCCGGATCCTGTGGTGCGGCAGGCGGCGATCGCTGCGGCCGTCGCTCGGATGGGGCCGCCGCGAAGGTTCGGATTCGCCCCGGACGGATCCATGGTTGAAATCGACTCCCGCTGACCCTCCGAAGTCGAAGCCCGCGGCCGGTAAGGGGATTCGACCCCCGCGGCCGGGTGGGCGGGATACCCGGCCGGGGCCTGCTGGGGTACGTTCGAGTGGTCGGCCTGGGAGGTCACGGCGTGAAGGACAGCCGAGCGGTGGACGGCGTGCTGCCGGAAGTGCCCATCCCGCGCTTCCCCATGCGGTGGTCCGAGCGGCTCCGCTACCGCCTGCTGGGTGTCGGCGGGGGCGAGTCGGCGCATGCGCGGACGGTGCACACCGTGGCGGTGACCGCCATCAGCGCGCTGGCCCTGCTGAGCGTTCTGGTCGGGCCGCCCTGGCGGCGGCCCCTGGCCGATGCGGTCGGCCTGCTGGCGGCGCTGCTGATGGTGCGGCTCGCCGGGAGGGCCTCCTATGCGCGGCGGCAGCAGCGGTTCGAGCCCGAGTGGTTGCGCGAACGCAGTTCCGCGCTCCGGCGGCAGGAGTTCGAGGTGCTGCGGTTCTCCGTCCAGGAGCCGGACGTCGTGGTGGGCGGTTGGCGCAGCTACGACCTGGGCCGGGCGCAGGACGTCCGAAGCCTGGTGACCCGGCAGCGCCGTGACCGGGACACCGGGGAGTTCTCCGGGACGAGGATCGAGTTCGCCTACTGGACCGACCAGGGCCGGGCCCCGGGGGTCGCCGAACTGCGGCGCGCCCTGGCCGAGTTGACCCTGATGCCGCGGTTGGACCCGGCGCCGGCGCGGATCCGCTTCCCGGACGCCCACTACCTGCGGCGTCCGCTCGACGGCGGACGTACGGCCAGGTCCGCGTACTGGCGGCTGGTCGGACCGGTGATGCTGACGGTGGTCGACGTACACGCCCCGGCCTACGGCGGCGGCGGTCCGGCGGAGGCCCCCGCCGCGCTCCCCGGTGTGCCGGGGGCGCCGGCTGCGCCAGGTGTACCGGTTGTGCCGGTGGTACCGGTGCTGCCGGCTGTGCCGGGAACGCCAGGTGCACCGGACAGGCCAGGGGCGCCGGACAGGCCGGGTGTGCCGGCCGGCCCCGGTACGCCGGGTGTGCCGCCGGTCAGGTGAAGCCGGAACAGCTCGTGCTTGAACTCGTAGTAGCCGTTCACCTGCCGCAGCACCCCGTGCTGATGCGCGTCCCTGAGGAAGGCCATCAGCCGCAGCGGTGTTGACCCGCGCAGGGCGAGCCAGATGCGGGCGGTGCAGAACCGCCCCCACGCGCTGGAGCCGACGGCCAGCAGGCCCAGGCCGACCGCGCTCAGCACCGCCCCGCCGGCCCCGCAGATCAGCGCCAGCTGACCGGCGGACAACTCCCTGAGGATCACCAGGTGGTCCAGCCGGGGCCGGTGGCCGGCCGGGAAGGACGCGCCGAGGTACGCGCCGGTGAGCCCGCCGGGGATCGCACCGGCCAGCAGCGAGTAGACGACGACGGCGCGGTCGGTGGCCAGCAGGCCCTCCGGGGTGATCGCCTGCATGGGGTCGCTCGGCTCGCTGGCGTACCGTGCGGCGGCGAAGGTGCAGCCGCTGAGCGCGGTGCCGATGACGGCGTAGTGGATCGGCCCGTACAGGAACCAGACCATCGCCCCGCAGGCCGCGCCGCCGAGCAGGCCGCTGCCGATGACCCGGCGCAGCGCGTAGGTCGAGCGGGCCCGTTGGCTGCGTAACCGGGGGCGGTCCCGGCGTGGTTCGTCCGGTGGCACCGAGGAGACGATCAGGGTGCCGATGATCCCTCCGGCCACGCCGATCCAGAAGCCGGTCCACGGGTGTTCGAACAGCAGGAAGTACCCGGCGCACACGGCCGAGCAGGCCACCACGGCGTTGAACATGGCGACGGACAGGTTCACCGATTGCGGCACCTGGGAGTGCAGCCGCCACCAGGCGAGGACGCCGGTCCCCGGGGTGACCTGCCTGGCGAGGAAGGTGAGGTAGCGCCGTGCGTCCGCGGCGGAGACCCGGCCGTCCTTGGCGGTGCGGGGATAGACGGTGCTGATCAGGTTGCCCAGCAGGTAGTGCTCGATCCGGCTGGCCGCACCCGGGTCGGTGGCGGTCAGCAGACTGCTCGGCAGCGGGTCGCTCTGGGCGACCGCCAGCGAGAGCACGAAGGGTGTCCGCAGCGCCGTGGCCGCCGCCCCGTCGGGCCGGGTCCGGAGCTCGTCGAGCAACGGGGCAAGGGCAGGGTCGCCCCCGATCGGCGCGGCGGCGGTGAGCACGCTCCGGATCTCGCCCGCCTCCAACGGCAGCAGCTGGACGATGGAGGTCTGACGCAGCGTCCGGCCGCTGTTGGCCTGCGCGAACGCCTGGATGCGCGAGCTGAGCACAAACGACCGGCCGCGCAGCTCCTCCTGGATCCGCTCGATCGCACCGGCGGGATCCTGCATCTCGTCCAGCCCGTCCAGGACCGGCAGCAGATGGTGCTCGACGAAGCGGTCGACGACCTTCGGGCCGAGCGCCTCGTCCCTCAAGGCCGGTACGGAGATCAGGAGTTGTTCGGCCAGCCAGTCGTTCAGCGGCTTGTGGGTGTCCCAGGCGGAAAGCGGGAACAGCATCGGGAGCACGGTGTCCTGCTCGGCCAGCGCCCGGTTCAGCAGGATGCACGCGGCGGTCTTGCCCGCTCCCCGCTCCCCGGTCACCACCAGTCGGCTGAGCCGCCCGCTGCGGGAGTTGTCCCGGAAGGTCTCGGTCAGGCGCTCAAGAGTCCCGCCGGCGATCAGGGCGGTGCTCAGCTGCGTGGTCCGGTCCGACTCCGGTGCCAGGGACCAGCGGATATTGATCAGCCGGCCCTCGTAGAGGTCACGGCTCTGGATCTCCCTCGCCCAGGTGTCGGCGTTCTTCAGCGCCAGCCCCCGCGCGTGGTCGAGCGCCGTCTGCTCGACCGTCGCCCGGTGGCCGCTGCTCTCGCGGAGCGGAGCGAGCACCAGGCCGACGATGCACAGGAACACAGGAATGGTGGCGACCCACAGGTCGAGCGGTTTGAGGCTGTGGGTCCGCAGACCCCACCAGGCGGCGATCGGGGTGGCCACGAGCAGGAGGCCCAGGATGCCGTAGATGGCGAGGAGCAGCAGCCGCCGCGGCCCCAGTCGTCGAACCGCCCCAAGCCCTACTCGCACGGCGTCTCCTCGTCCGTCTGCTCCGTCTGCTCTGTTTGCCTCGTTTGCTCCGCCTGCCCCGTCGCCGTCCGCTCCGGCGGGCGGGTGATGCGGTCACGGTCGGCGTGGGGCAGGGAGTTGTCTCCGCGGGTCAGGAAGGCCAGTGTGCTGGACCGCCCGGCGGCCCGGCCGAACTGGCGGCCGAGGGACGGCAGCCGACGGTGGGCCAGTGCCTGGAGCAGGAGGAAGAACAGCATCCCGCAGTAGAGCCGGGTTCCCCTGCGGCCGTACTGCGCCAGCATCCGCCGGCGCAGTACCCGGAACCGCAGCCCGATGTCGGCGAGGGTGACCAGGCTCAGTGAGGCCAGCGTGGTCACGCCGTTGCGGCGGTCCTCGTCGACGTCCACGTAGTCGTCGAGCATCTGGAAGGTCACGCCGAGGTCCATCACCAGTTCTCGCTCGACCAGCCCCAGGCGGGGGTTGACCAGGCGGCACAGCACGAGGTTGGCGTGCGCGCCCTTGCCCTGGGTGATCTGCTCCAGGACGGCGGGACTGATGTCCGCCTCCCGCTGCCGGCACGAGAGCCGCTGGAACTCGTGCAGCGACCGCAGGTCCGCGAACACGGCCGCGTCGTCCGACGCGGTGATCCGCCGGGCGATCTCCTGGACGATCCACACCAGCAGCCGCTCCCCGTCCAACTCGGGAGTCTCGGCCCGCCCGCCGAAGAGGCTGCCCAGCCGGTCGCCGATGCGGGGGTCCACGTCGCCGTCGATCAGGTCGTCGTAGAGGCGGGTCGCGGCGCCGGCCAGCACCACGATCTCCAGGGACGGTTCGCAGCGCGCGGTGTACGCGTAACTGAGCATCGCCAGACCGAACTTCGAGCTCATCGTGCGCAACGAGACGCCGATGCGCGCCCGTTCACCGGTATCGCTGATCACCCGGTTCAGACTGGGCGCCACCACCCGGTCGAAGGCCGCGTTGAGCCCCTCGATCCGCTGGTACGCGTGCCCGATCGCCGCAGGCAGCCCAAGGGCCAGTCGACCGCAGCGGAACAGTGCGGCGATCTCAGCGGACCCCTGACGCATGTCATGCTCCCCCCAGTGCGTCTGAGATTGACATACCATCATGGCCCAGTAAAGACGTGCCGCCTTCCCCCGGCCTCCCGCCTTCCGGGGCCCGCGCCCGCAACCGCCCCCTTCCCGGCGGCGGGTGAGTTCGGCGACGGTGTCGGCGACCTCGTCCACCTCGTCCTCGGTGTTGTGATCGCCCGCGGGCCAGTCATGCGGCGACTGCAGGAGATGCGAAGGGTCGAGGACTTCTTCATCACCAGACTCCTGCAGGAGGCCGCCATCGAGTTGGTCAGCACCCCGGCCTGGGACCGGCGCCTGCGCAGGCTGTCCGCGGCGCTGCGGGAACGCTGCGCGGTGCTGGTCGAGGCCCTGGCCCGCGAGGTCCCCGACTGGACGGTCACCTGGATGCCGGTCGGCGCCAGGGCACACGGCGTGGCCCTCAACTCCGGCAGCCGCTACTCCCCGACCGAACCGCCGACCACCCTCCTCCGGCTGGGCTTCGCAGCCGCCGCATCCCCGGTCGAACTCGCCGAAGGCGCCCTCCACCGCAGGTCAGCCACAACCGCTCCCAGCCGAGGCAACAGGCCCACGTGACCCCGGGGGCGGCTGGCCACACAACTCGCCGGGCGGGGTGACCCGGATCATCGAGAATGAATCCATCAACCATCAACTGACCCTTCTGCCTCCGTGCGTGACTGGCGGCCGCTGTTGCGAGTCCGGTCCTGACGAACTGTTCAGGAGGTGCTGCGGTCGGAGGGCGGTAGGAGACTTCGCAGGTACGCCTGAGTGGGGCCGTCCATCGAGTACAGACGGGTGGCGCGGCTGCCCCGCGTGGCCAGGACGCGATACACGTTCAGGGCGTAATGAAGGTAGTGGTCAGGGGATAGCCTATTCAGCTTGTCGTCATGGCTCAGATGGGGCTGACCGACCCACCGGTCCCCCCGTCTGACGACATCACGGCCCAGGATGACGGCGCTGTGCGTGTACTCCATTCCCTGGGCGGTGTAGATGCAGCCCACCTGTCCGTTTCCACCTGCGTCCGTCGCCCAGAAGGGACGGCCCGGCACGTCAGAGACACCCAAGGGTCCTTTGGTCCCCTTGAAGTTCCATGGGCGACACCACAACCTGGGCTGCCCGGAACTGTCGGCCCACGGGATCTCGACTTCGGGTAGCAGCGGCACGCGTTCGCCCGACTTCCAAGGCCAGCAGAAGCCCGCAGTGATGCGGGCAGTCTGCTCGGGTCGCGCGTCCTGGAGGTCGCACCACTGAGCGAGTTCCTCCGGGTTCTCCATGAGTCCGAGGTCGTATCCCGCACCCGACCAGGTCGGCACTGCGGGGTCGTCGGAGAAGAGCCGGTCGATCCAGCGCACGTATCCTGGTGACCCGTTGCAGCGGAACTGCGTGTCCAGGTTGACGGGGACGAGTTCGACGCTTTGCTCATCGGCGTAGGCACGCAACTGATCGAGAGTCACTCCTTCATCGGGGCGGACGACTTGGCGTTCGTCCAGGAAGAGGACTACGACTGCGACCTTTCGCAGCAAGTGATCAAGTGTCCTGGGGAACTGGGTCGTTGTCGCACCTCTGGAGCCGCCCCGGATGCGGTGCGCCTCGTCGACGAGGACCACACTGTCGGATGTGAGCCCGCCGGGCACCGCGTCGGTGAACGTCCGGACGAAGGAGCGGTACTTGTCACTGAGCCGGCGTTGGAGTTGGTGGCTGATCGTCCCCGAAGGAATGAACAACTTGGGATTGCCGACCCGGCGCTTGCACAGATCGCCCAGGACTCGGCAGGCAATGGCTGTTTTGCCCGTACCGGGGCCACCGGTCACGACGACGATGGTCTTCCGCCCGGACTGTGCCCGCCTTTCGGCGGCCTTGGCCGCGTACCAGATCTGTTGGCGGGCGGTGTCCTGCGCACCGATCAGGTTGAATGCGGGGTGGTCCTCGATGACGGCGCTTGCACGCGCCATGAGTTCCCTCGAGGGGCGGTGCGGCGCATCGAGCAACGCCTGAACCTGGCCTTCCAGGGGAGCCCGCAGATCCGCACAGCACAGTATCGCGGCCAACTCGTTTGCTTGGCGGGCGCGTGCGACATCCTCGTGGCCGACCATCGGATACTCGCCGCCGGACACTCGGGCGGCGGCCTGCCTGAGCATGTCCACCGTTGCCGGTGGCGCTTCGTGCAGATAGGCAACGCCACCCGTACGGAGTGGGGGCTCCAGCAGGTCGATCTCCTCGCGCAGGTAGCGAACGTAGCCGCCCACCTGTCGGGCCGGATTCGAAACTTCCCGTCCGCCCACTGTCACCAGGCCGGGCTTGTCCGGGTCGATTGCCACATGGCTCCACTGCTTGAGTTCGATCGCCAACGCGCCGAGGCCACCGGTGAGATGGTTCCCCAGGAGCAGGGCATCGACCCGCTCGCCCGTTGCCGGGAGCGAGTACTCCAGAAGGATGTACAGATCGTTCAGACCTGCGGCTTCAAGTGTGTTCAGCAGTATCGGCCAGCTATGGCGCCAGCTCTGTACCTCTTCGGGGCTGGGCTGGCAGCCGTATATGTGTTCGAATCTACTCGCGCATCGGGAGAAGAAGCCGCTCTTCCCGAGCGCCAGGGCCACCTCGGCCACGGGTCCTGCGTAGAGCTGCACGGTAAGGATCTAAGCAGTTCCTGCCGTTTCCTGGCTCAAAGGGGTACGCCTTGGACGGAAGATGTGAGCAAGTTCTGTCACAGGGGGCTATTAGGCTCCTCGCCATGGGGCTGAGTGATGTGACTCGAGCAGGCATTCAAGCGGCGATCGACCAGTACCGCGAGGCCGGGCGTGAGCTGGTCGGCATTCGGTACGGCTGGGAGGACCACGCCGCATACGACGTCGTCGTCGACGGACAGCGCTACAACGCGGCGACTGTGGCTGCTGCCGCACACCTGCTCAGCACGAACGCTCCGTTGCCTGAGACAGGGCTTGCCGCAGGCGATCCTTCGCTGGCGGAACACCTGCGTGGGTTGGGTCTCGATGTCCGAGCCGCAGAACCGGCCCCAGCAGTCCAGTTGGTTCTCCAACCGAGGGGCGGGTCTCGAGAACGCGGTCCGCAACACTTCGACAAGTCGGTCCGACGCGGGATTCCGCCGGCCCAGATCGAAGCTGTCCTCGGAAGCGAGGTCGCCGCCGGCATCCGTGCCTTGTGTCCGGACGGGGTTGTCCGCCTGTGGGGTTCCACGCCGACGGAGATGTCCAGCAACGAGAAGGCGAAGGCGCTGGCGGGCCGGCGTGCGGGCGATCATGTCCTCTTCTACGCGAAGGAGAGCTTCCTCGCTCGCGCCGTCATCCTGCGGCTCATCGAGAGTTCGATGCTCGCCAAGGCTGTGTGGGGTAGTGACGAGAAGGGCGCTACCTGGGAGCACATCATGGTGCTCGGGGAGGTGGAGGAGTTCGCCGTCCCCGTTCCCGCACTCGGCATACTGCGGATGTTGGACGTCCCGACTCCGTTGCGAAGCCTCACCCTTCGCTCGCCGGACGACTACGGGCGCGTCGCCCGGCTCCTGCCGACCAGGCGCTACGGGTCGGCCGCGGCGAGGGGCACTCAGGAGGCTCCCAGACCGCTGGGCAAGCGTGACTTGCTGAAGCGCCTCGAGACGAGCGACATCAGGAGCAGCACTCCCGAGGGACGGGCGTCCGCACAGTCTCACGATCTGGGCTTGCTCTGGGGGCTTGCCCGGCTCGTGAACGGCAGACCGGGCCAGGCCGCCTGGCCGACCTTCCGGGATGAAGTCGGGCCGCTGCTGGCGGAATTCACCCCCGCAGGCTCGCAGATCGCGCCCGATCACGTCTTCCGGGAACTGCAGGACAGCGGGCTGTGGACAGTCTATGAAATCGGCGAGCACAACAGTCCGCCCACGCTCGAAGCACCCGTCGAGGAGCAGCCGATCGCCGGTCTGGCTCCTGCTGTGGCAGAGCTGCTCCAAGACCCTCCCACCCGCCTCAAGGGGCTGGAGTTGCTGCTGGACCGTCTTCTCGGCGGCGCGGACCGCAACCCTCTGCTGTCCCGGCTCGGACTGTCCGGCTATCAGTCTGCTGACGGTCAGATCGACGATGATTGGACGGGGCTGATCGAGACGGAAGGGGGCAACGCGCCGACGGCGGGTCCCGTACCTCGCCGACAGCGCACGTCCTTGACCCTCCAGCGCGACACCAAGCTTTCGGCAAAGGTCAAGGGCTTCTACGCCAACAGCTGTCAGATCTGCGCAATTCGTCTCACCTTCAGGGGCAAGGCCTACAGCGAGGCAGCCCACATTCGGGGACTCGGCTCGCCGCACGATGGGCCGGACGAACTGCGCAACCTCCTGTGTCTGTGCCCGAACCACCATGTGCTCTTCGACGGCCTCGCGATCTTCATCGACGTGGACTACAAGGTCAGACATGTCGCTGACGGCGAGCAGATCGGCGTGCTCACGCGCCACCCCAAGCACTCGATCAATAAGGAGCACCTCGACTATCACCGGTCTCTCTGCCGTATCAGCAGACCATCCGCGTAGCACCCACCGTGACCGGGCACCGGGGGAAGGAGGCCAGGTCGTACGGCTCTCCCGGTCTGGACGGATCAATGGTGGAGATTGAATCCCTCTGAATCATCCACTCCCCGCGGACAGGCCTGCCGAGAGACCAGGCCTACCAGGTCCCGGGCCGGGCGCAGAAAGCCAGATGCTCGTCATGGTGATTCCGCGATGGCAGCGCCGGCCTGCGGGTCGTAGCCGACCAGCCCGTGTGCCAAGGCGAGACTGATGAAGTCCGCGATGCTGCCGCCTCGGCTTGTATGGAGGGTGACCAGCACAAATAGCGACAGATCCGCTTGTACATCCAGATCGGAACGACTGGACGCTCCCGCTGGACTCGAAACGCTCTGTGATGCCCTCGCCAGCATCGTCGTAGAGGTCTCCAATCACGGGCAGTCGTCGAGGCCGGCTCTACCGTCGCCGCTATTCAGAGCTGCTGGCTGATCCGGTGAGCCAACTCTTCGAAATACAGTTGGAGGCTGCCGGCGGCAAGGTCGAACTGATCGAACCACGAGGCGGTGGTGGACCTCCAGACCTGCCCTGAGCCCGCCAGCGCCAACAGATGGCCGCCACCGTCACTGGCGAACACCAGGGCAGGTTCTTCGCCTTCGATCTGGATGGCCCCGTACTCGCGGAAGTGGCTTGCGACCGTTGCGGCTGGGTGGACGAAGTAACCGCTGCCGATGTCGGGCAGGGAAACCTCGTCGATCACCCAGTACATCGTGGTCAGGTCGGAGGGTATCGGCGTCAGTTCCACGAGCGCGTCCGTGGCCTCGTGGCTCTCTTCTGTCGCGCGGGAGACCACGTTCTCGCCGGGCGGGAATCCGTGCCGTGCCTGAAACGACTGCACCAGTTCCGCGAGTGCCGCGTCCGCCTGGTCGCACCAGCCGCGAACCCACTCAGCATCAAGCCGTTCGCCAACCATGGTCGACCTCCCCAGCCCCAAGGGACTCGGCCTCCGCGAGTCCGGAAGAAACTACAGGAGCGCTCATGGGATTCCGCTACGTCCGAGGGAGGAGAGCGCTCCGATGCCGCGAGTTGAGAGGGGACACGCAGAAGCCCCGCACCGGTGAACCGGGCGGGGCTTCTGACCTGCGGAGGATACGAGATTCGAACTCGTGAGGGGTTGCCCCCAACACGCTTTCCAAGCGTGCGCCCTAGGCCACTAGGCGAATCCTCCGTGGGAGAGCTTACTAGACGTTTGGGGGTGCTCGTGAACACGTTTTGGTCGGGCTGACCTGGGGGGCGGTGGGGCGGGGTGATCGGGGTGGGGGTGGTCGTGGGGGGTGTCGGGGATCCGCTACGCTGTTTCCCAGCCCCTCGTGTGGCGCTATCTCGCTGAACTCCCCCAGGGCCGGAAGGCAGCAAGGGTAAGTGGGCTCTGGCGGGTGCACGGGGGGTCCTGTCGTTTTCCAGGGGCCCCCGCTTGTCAGTGGGGACCGTTAGGGTCAGTGACGTGTCGCTCGCTCTCTATCGCCGCTATCGCCCCGAGACCTACGCCGAGGTCATCGGTCAGGAGCACGTCACCGGACCGCTCCAGCAGGCGCTGCGGAACAACCGGGTCAATCACGCATACCTGTTCAGCGGCCCGCGCGGCTGCGGCAAGACGACCAGCGCCCGCATCCTCGCCCGCTGCCTCAACTGCGAGCAGGGGCCGACGCCGACGCCCTGCGGCGAGTGCCAGTCCTGCCGGGACCTGGCGCGTGGCGGCCCCGGCTCCATCGACGTCATCGAGATCGACGCCGCCTCGCACGGTGGTGTCGACGACACCCGTGACCTGCGGGAGAAGGCGTTCTTCGCGCCTGCCTCCAGCCGCTTCAAGATCTACATCATCGACGAGGCGCACATGGTCTCGACGGCGGGCTTCAACGCCCTGCTGAAGGTGGTGGAGGAACCGCCCGAGCACCTCAAGTTCATCTTCGCGACGACGGAGCCCGAGAAGGTCATCGGGACCATCCGCTCGCGCACCCACCACTACCCCTTCCGGCTGGTGCCGCCGGGAACGCTGCGGGACTACCTCGCGGACGTCTGCGGGCGGGAGGACATCAGGGTCGAGGACTCCGTCTATCCGCTGGTGGTCCGGGCCGGGGCCGGGTCCGTGCGTGACTCGATGTCGGTCATGGACCAACTGCTGGCCGGGGCCGACGAGGGCGGTGTGACGTATGCCATGGCGACGTCCCTGCTCGGGTACACCGACGCCGGGCTGCTGGACGAGGTCGTGGACGCGTTCGCGGCCCAGGACGGCGCGGTCGTCTTCGGCATCGTGGACCGGGTCATCGAAGGCGGCCACGACCCGCGCCGCTTTGTCGCGGACCTGCTGGAGCGGCTCCGTGACCTGGTCATTCTCTCGGCAGTACCGGACGCGGGGGAGAAGGGCATCATCGACGCCCCCGCCGACCGGATCGCGATCATGGAGCAGCAGGCGCGGGGCTTCGGACCGGCTGAGCTGAGCCGGGCCGCCGACATCGTCAACACCGGGCTGACCGAGATGCGGGGGGCGACCTCGCCCCGACTGCAGCTGGAACTGATCTGCGCGCGGGTGATGCTGCCCGGTGCGTACGACGACGAGCGATCGACACAGGCGCGGCTGGACCGGCTGGAGCGGCGGACCTCTTTCGAGGGAATCGGGGGAGGGGTGCCGGGGGTCGGCGTAGGCGCGGGTTCGGCGCAGGCCGCGGCTGTGTCGGGGCCTGTTCCTGCGGCGGTGGCAGGGCCGGGGAGCGGGATCATGCCGGTGATTGAGGCGGCGCCGGCGCAGTATCACCAGCCGGTGCAGTCGATGCAGCCGGTGCAGCCTGTGCAGTCGGTGCAGCAGCAGGCGCCCGTTGCCGTTCCCGCACCCGTGTCGGCGGCGGTTCAGCCGCCTGCGGCGCAGGCCGGGCCGCCGCGGGGGGCCTGGCCGGTGCCGCGCAGTTTCGCTCCGGGGGGTGGGCCGGGGAGCCCGGCTGGCCCGGGGGGTGGCGTTGCTGAGCAGCCTCGGCAGGCGGCAGCACCCGCCGAGGCCGCGCCGGCGCCAGCGCCGGCGCAGGGTGGTGGCGGGGTCGGGCAGGTGCGGCAGATGTGGCCGCAGGTGCTGGAGGCGGTGAAGGGCCGACGTCGGGTCACCTGGATGCTGGTGCAGCAGGCCCAGGTCGCCGGCTTCGACGGGAGCACGCTCCAACTGTCGTTCGAGCATGCGGGCAGCAGGGACGGCTTCGTCAACGGCGGCCATGAGGACGTTCTGAAGCAGGCGCTTCAGGACGCTTTCGGCGTGTCCTGGAGGATCGACTGCGTCATCGATCCCTCTGGGGGCGGAGGCGCGGGCGGGGGAGCAGGCGGAGGCGGCGGGGGACGAGCGGGCTTCCAGGGGCAGCCGCAACCACAAGGGCAGGCTCCGGGGCCGGGACAGATGCAGGGGCAGGGGCAGGGGCAGGTACAAGGGCCACCGCAGGGGCAGGGCGCGACTCAATTCGCGCCGCCGCCTGTGGTGCAGGCTTCTCCGCAGCCTCCGGCACAGCAGCAGGCGAGACCGCCGCAGCAGCAGTCCGCGCCTGGGCCGATGCCGAGCACGCCGCCTGTTCCACCGCAGGCGCAAGCGGCTCCGCCGACCGTTGCCGACCTGCCGCCGATGTCGCCCGACGACGAGACGATTCCGGAGGAGGAGGCCGGCGGATACGGCCAGGGAATGGTCTCCGGGCCTGAGTTGATCATGCGCGAGCTGGGCGCGACGGTGATCGAGGAGATCAACCACGAGCGTTGATGGCTGCGCGGGGGGGAGTGCGGCGGGTGACGCGCGGATGCGCGGAGGACTGGTAGCTGAGGGCTGGGTTGGGGCGCGCTGGAGTCCACGCGGGTACGTGCGCGGGCGCACGGATGCGCGGGGGTTGGGAGTCGGGGTCGGGGTCGAGCCGGGGCTCATGCGGACCGGGAACGGGGCGGGCCCAGGCGCGCGGAGATTGGTGATTGGGGCCGGGGCGAGTTGGGGTTCACGCGGGCGCGGGGTGGGCGCAGGCGGGGCGGCCGGGCGCGGTCGTGATGGTGGGCTCGGGCATCGGGCCTGGGGTGTCGCACGTTGTGGCGTCGCTGCTGGCCCCGTGGCCCCACCCCATCTCCAAGCAAATGCATCTCCAGGCAAATGCGCCCCTGACCGACCCGGGCGGCCCGGCGCCGAGCCGAGGCTGACCCCGTCCCCGTCCCCGTCCCCGTCCCGGCGCGTCGCAGTCACCTGTCTCCGCCCCGTCCCCTCGCCGACCCCGGCAACGATCGCCACACCGACACCGAACCCGACCCCGGCGCTGCTGTGGCGCATCGGCGGCGGGGTGTCGCTTTGACCACGTAGGCTCAGCGCGAAGCGTCCGTGCGTCGGCGAACGCGATCGCAGAACCGACGGCAGAACCTCAGACAGGAGCGAACCATGTTCCCCGGTGGTGGACAGCCCGACATGCAGGCCCTGCTGCAGCAGGCCCAGCAGATGCAGCAGCAGCTCGCCCGTACCCAGGCCGAGCTGGCTGAGACGACGGTGCAGGGCACGGCCGGCGGCGGCCTGGTGCAGGCGACGGTGAGCGGTACGGGCGAGCTCAAGGGCCTGGTCATCGACCCCAAGGCGGTCGACCCGGACGATACCGAGACCCTGGCCGACCTGGTCCTCGCCGCGGTACGGGACGCCAACGCCGCCGCGCAGAGGCTCGCGGCCGAGCGTCTCGGCCCGCTGGCGCAGGGCTTGGGCGGCGGCGGGATCCCCGGCCTGCCGTTCTGACGAGCGGATGGTCGGCTGGCCGGAAGGCACTGGCTGGAAGGCGCTGGAAGGCGATCGCCACCGGCTGACCGGCCTGACCGGCTCGACCGGCCGGGGTCGACGCCACCGGACGACCGGAGACCGGACGACCGGACGGACCGGATGGCCAGCCAGCCGGGATGACTGTAGGAAGACTCCTGCGCGCCCCCGGCGCATGGGAGCCGGGTGTGCCGCGAGACTGTGGCAGGGGCCGCGGCCAGAGGATGATGGCAACCGCGGTCTGATAACTGAGTAACCGCAGGGTTTTGAAGCAGTAGACATCCAGCGGTATCCAGCAGCAAGCAGTTCGAGCGACGGAAAGGCAGGGGCGGAAACGTGTACGAGGGCGTGGTTCAGGACCTCATCGACGAGTTGGGCAGGCTGCCCGGCGTCGGTCCCAAGAGCGCGCAGCGGATCGCCTTCCACATCCTGCAGTCGGACCCCGTGGACGTCCGCCGCCTGGCGAGCGCGCTGAACGAGGTCAAGGAGAAGGTCCGTTTCTGCGCGGTCTGCGGGAATGTCTCCGAGTCGGAGCGCTGCCGGGTCTGCCTGGACGCGCGCCGCGATCCGACGGTGATCTGCGTCGTCGAGGAGCCCAAGGACGTGGTGGCGGTCGAGCGGACCCGTGAGTTCCGCGGCCGGTACCACGTGCTCGGCGGGGCGATCAGCCCGATCGACGGTGTCGGTCCGGACGACCTGCGGATCAGGGAGCTGATGACCCGTCTCGCCGACGGTGTCGTCACCGAGCTGATCCTGGCCACCGACCCCAACCTGGAGGGAGAGGCGACCGCCACCTACCTGGCCCGGCTGCTGAAGCCGATGGGCCTGCGAGTGACCCGTCTGGCGAGTGGCCTGCCGGTCGGGGGAGATCTGGAGTACGCCGACGAGGTCACCCTCGGACGTGCCTTCGAAGGGAGACGACTTCTCGATGTCTGACACCACCACGAACACCACCATCACCACTGGCACCAAAGCCACCGGCACGGCGGGGCACCGTCCGGAGGAGCCGGACGACTTCGCGGTGCAGATCGCGGACTCGGTGAACAGCTTCGTGCTGTCCGTCCACGAGATCGCCAAGGGCGACGAGCCCGGCAGTGCGATCTCGCTTCTGCTGCTGGAGGTCTCGCAGCTGCTGCTGGCCGGCGGTCGGCTCGGTGCGATCGACGACGTGCTGCCGGAGGACCGCTACGAGCCGGACACCGGCCCGGACGCGGACGAGGACGACCTGCGCCAACGCCTCGCCGACCTGCTCGCGCCGATCGACGTCTACCACGAGGTCTTCGACCCGTACGGTCCGGCGGACAAGCCGGTGCCGTGCCGGATCTCGGACGACCTGTCGGGTGTGGTGACCGACCTGGAGCACGGCCTGGTGCACTACCGGGCGGGACGGGTCTCCGAGGCGCTGTGGTGGTGGCAGTTCTCCTACCTGGCCAACTGGGGCTCCACCACGACCGCGGTGCTGCGCGCACTGCACTCGCTGGTGGCGCATGTCCGCCTGGACAGCCCGATCGGCGCCCCGGCCGACGGCGCCGACACCGACGACGACGGGCTGACCGACGAGCAGCTGGGCCAGCAGGCGGGCGAGTTGATGGCCGCTGAGCTGGGCGTTCAGGGCCTCTAGCGAGCCAGGTCTCTAGCGGGCCATGGGGGTCTGCGGGCCGTAGGGCCCCTGGTGGTCTTCAGGGGTCGGGGTCGGGGTCGCCGGGGATCTCCAGGAGCCTCCGGTGGAGACTTTGGCAGCCGCCGGCGGCCGGGCGCCGCAAAATCGACGGTGATCTCGACTGGTGAGCATCAAATCCCACCATTCGGAAGAGCCGGGGGTCTTCCGGCCTGCTCGTTAGACTGGGCCGACCGCACCACCAGAACAGTCAGGACTGAACGAGGAGCGCACGTGGGCCTTGTCGTGCAGAAGTACGGCGGCTCCTCCGTCGCTGATGCCGAGGGCATCAAGCGCGTCGCCAGGCGAATCGTCGACACCAAGAAGGCCGGCCATGAGGTCGTCGTCGTGGTGTCCGCGATGGGTGACACGACGGACGAGCTCATCGATCTCGCGGAGCAGGTCTCGCCCTTCCCGGCGGGGCGCGAGCTCGACATGCTGCTGACCTCCGGAGAGCGGATCTCCATGGCCCTGTTGGCGATGGCGATCAAATCCCTGGGCCACGAGGCCCAGTCGTTCACCGGGAGCCAGGCCGGGGTGATCACCGACTCGGTCCACAACAAGGCCCGCATCATCGATGTGACGCCCGGCCGGATCCGTACTGCCCTGGACCAGGGCAATATCGCGATCGTGGCCGGCTTCCAGGGGGTGTCCCTGGACAGCAAGGACATCACCACCCTGGGCCGCGGCGGCTCCGACACCACGGCGGTCGCCCTGGCCGCCGCGCTGCACGCCGAGGTCTGCGAGATCTACACCGACGTGGACGGCGTGTTCACCGCCGACCCGCGGGTGGTGAAGAAGGCGCAGAAGATCGACGAGATCGGCTACGAGGACATGCTCGAACTGGCCTCGTCCGGTTCGAAGGTGCTGCTCGCCCGCTGCGTCGAGTACGCGCGGCGCTACAACATGCCCATCCATGTGCGGTCGTCCTTCTCCGGACACGTCGGGACCTGGGTCCGCAACAAGCCCGAAGGGGGCGAAATGGAGCACGCCATCATCTCCGGGGTCGCCCACGACACGTCGGAGGCCAAGGTCACCGTCGTCGGCGTCCCCGACAAGCCGGGCGAGGCGGCGCGGATCTTCCGGGCCATCGCCGACGCCGAGGTCAACATCGACATGGTGGTCCAGAACGTGTCCGCCGCGGCGACCGGTCTGACCGACATCTCCTTCACCGCCCCGAAGGCCGACGGCCGCAAGGCCATCGAGGCGCTGGAGCGGGCGCAGGGCGGGATCGGCTTCGAGTCGCTCCGCTACGACGACCAGATCGGCAAGATCTCGCTGGTCGGCGCCGGTATGCGGTCCAACCCCGGGGTCACCGCGACCTTCTTCGAGGCGTTGTCGGAGGCGGGTGTCAACATCGAGCTGATCTCCACCTCGGAGATCCGCATCTCGGTGGTGACCCGTGCCGACGACGTCAACGAGGCGGTCCGCGCGGTGCACACGGCCTTCGGCCTGGACAGCGCGACCGACGAAGCCGTGGTCTACGGCGGCACCGGCCGCTGACCCCGGCAGGAGCGACCGGGCCCCACAAGGCACAGGGCCGACAGAGGCCGACAGGGCCGACATGAGGTCGACAGCGGCCGACGGAGCCCACCCGCGCTGCCCGCGCGGGTGGGCTTTGTGGAAGTCCTAGGGATTCCGGTGACGCAGGTAGCGTCGCCCCTTACCTTGGGAGCGTCAACGGCTGCGCAGGGGAGGACAACACGGATGAGTAGGGGGCATGACAACTGCTCCGTCATTCCGTACAACCTTCGCCCTGGGTCGCTCGTCAAACCTCCGTGGCGACAGTTGTGGCAGAGCGGGCGGGACGTACGGCGGGGCTGCGGACAGCGGCACTTCGTGCGGCAGTGCTGGGGGGTGGTCCGATGACCGCGCCCTTCCCGAACGTGCGCCATGGCGTCGACCATGTGACCGACCGGGTCGCCGACCGTGTGGAGGCCGCCGCGTCGGCGAGCGCCGCGGCCGAGGGCACCAGCGTCGACCAGCTCACCGAGACCTACCAGGCCCACTACCGCTCGCTGCTCGGGCTGGCCGCGCTGCTCCTGGACGACACCGCCTCCTGCGAGGACGTGGTGCAGGAGGCGTTCATCCGGGTGCACGCGGCGCGGCGCCGGGTCCGCGACCCGGAGAAGACCCTCGCCTACCTGCGGCAGACCGTCGTGAATCTGTCCCGGTCCACCCTGCGCCGCCGGATCATGGGGCTGCGGCTGCTGCCCAAGCCGATGCCGGACATGGCCAGCGCCGAGGAAGGGGCGTACGACGCCCTGGAGCGGGACCATCTGCGGCGCTCGCTGCGCGGGCTGCAGCGGCGGCAGCGTGAGGTGCTGGTGCTGCGCTACCTGGCCGATATGACGGAGGCCCAGGTGGCGGACAGCCTCGGCATCTCGATCGGATCAGTGAAGGCATACGGTTCGCGGGGCCTCGCGGCGCTGCGGATCGCCATGGAGAGCACGTCATGAGCGGCGAGGACCTGTCCCGCGAACCACGCGAACCACGCGCCGCCGTCAGGGTCGTCCGTCCGGGCGGCAACGCCGGCAGGCACGGGTCCGTGCCGCAGGCTCCGCCGATGCCGATGGCCCCGCCGACCTCGTTGCCGCCCTGGCTCGACCGCGCGACGAGGGAACCCGAGGCCGAGGGCGGAGCTGGAACTGGGTCTGGGTCTGGAACTAGGTCTGATGCCGCGTCAGGGTCCGGGTCCGGGGCCGGGTCCGGACATGGGTCCGGCAGCGGAGCGGGAGGCTGGCCGGGTTCCGGCGGCGCCGGCTTCGGCGCGGGATCCGGCCCCGGCTCAGGCGCGGAGTCCGGGGCCGCGCTCGGGCCCGAGGCCGAGCTCACGCCCGAGCAGCGTGAGCTGCGCGACCTGCTGCACCGTGCGGTCGGCGAGCTCACCCCGATGCCGGGCGCCCTGGAGCAGCTCCGTCGCGCCGTCCCGCGCCGCCGTCGGCAGCGGCGGCGGATCGTCGGTACGGTCGCGGCCACCGTGGCCCTCTGCTCCCTCGGCACCCTGGCCCTGCACTCGGCCGGGGTCTCCATCAGCACCACCGACGGCCCGCAGAGCAGCCAGCACTACGGCGACACGGCGAACAACACCACCCACGGTCCGCACGCCACCGGCAGCCCCACTCTGGTCCCGGTCGGCCCGGGCCGGATGCTGCCCGGAGTCGGCAGTTCCTTCGCCGGTGGCACCAGCGCCGCGGGCCACAACTCAGCCTCGGTGCTGCCCGGTGCGTCCGGTGTGCTGCAGCCCGCTCCCTCCCTGACCAGACCCGCCGTCCCCGGGTCGGGCAGTTCGGCCGCCTCCGGTGGCTCGGCCGGATCGGTCGGCGGATCGTCGGCACCGGTGGCCGAGTGCACCCGGGCCCAGTTGGGCAACGGCGCCGACACGGTCGGCTCGCCGGACGCCGCCGGGGTGGTCTACGGCACCTTCCAGGTCAGCAATGTCTCCGCGGCCGCCTGCAAGGTCTCGACGCCGGGAGATGTCTCGGTACTCGCGGTGTCCGGTACGGACAGGTCCTGGATCTCGGTCGCCCCGCACACTGCGGGGGACCCGGCCGGAGGGCTTCCGCAGCCCGAGGCCACGCCCTCCCCGGTGCAGCTCGCGCCGGGCGCGTCGTACCTGGTCGAGTTCGCCTGGGTCCCGGCCACCGGGACGGGCGCGCCCAGCTGCACCGACTCCTCCGCGCCGGGCAGCACCGACTCGCCGGCCCCCGGTACGGACGGCTCCACCCAGACGTCGGGGGGCGACACCACCGCCCCGACCCAGGGCAGCGCGACGCCCACGATCACCCTCGCGCACACCCCCGGCGCGGGCGGGGCGGCGGCGGCCAGTGCCGTGATCACCAACGCCTGCGCCGGCACCGTCTACCGCACCGCCCAGCTCTCGGCCGGCTGAGCCGTCCGCGCCCGGCTGCGCCGTCCGTCCCCTGCGCCCCGTCCGCACCACGCGCCCCGTGCGCGGTGATCTCGGACCCCGGTGCCGAGGCGCAGGGGAGTCTGGCTACCGTGGTGGTGTGTACCGGTTCCTCCTCACCCCCCGTTGGCTCGGCATCAACCTGCTCGCCGTCCTGGCCGTGCCGGCGTGCCTCTGGTTGGGCGTCTGGCAGCTGAGCCGCTTCGAGCTGCACAGTCACGCGGGCAGCCACGCCGCCACCCAGGCCGCGGAGCTGAACCGGGCGGTGCCGCTGGCCCCGCTGCTGCGCGGGCCGGACGCGCAGACGGTGACGGCGGCCGACGTCGGCCGGGAGGTCACCTTCGCGGGCAGCTACGACACCGCGCACCAGCTGCTGGTCCCGCAGCGGACGGTGAACGGGAAGTCCGGCTACTACGTGCTCACTCCGCTGCGTCCGACCGGCGGCGGCCTCCCGATCTCCGTCGTCCGCGGCTGGACGGCCAAGCCGAGCAGCGTCCCGCCCGCGCCCGCCGGAACCGTCGAGCTGCGCGGACGGCTGCAGACCTCCGAGGACGCCAGCTCGCCCGAGGTCATCAGCAGCGGCGGGCTGCCCGCCGGGCAGGTCGGCATGATCAGCCCCGGCACCCTGGTGAACCTGCTGCCGTACTCCGTCTACAACGGCTGGGTGGCCCTGGACGGCCACGCCGGCACCGGGCTGACGCCGGTGCCCACCTACCAGCCGTCCGGCGGCGCGGGGCTGACCCTGCGGGCGTTCCAGAACCTCGGCTACACCCTGCAGTGGTTCGTCTTCGCGGGCTTCGTGGTCTTCATGTGGGCGCGTTTCGTCCGCCGCGAGGTGGAGCTGGTGCGGGACCGCGACCTCGGACTCACCACGTCCTGACCACGTCCTGGTCTCGCCCGACCGCGGTCCCGCACCCCCGGGCGTCAGTGCCCCGGATTCAGTTTTCCTGCTCCGAGCCCGAGCCCAGGCCCAGGTGCCGGGACACGAAGTCCAGCTCCAGCCGCAGTTGCTTGATCCGCTCCTGCACCACCAGTGAGCCGTGCCCGGCCTCGTAGCGGTACACCTCGTGCACCCGGCCGAGCTTCTCCAGCCGCGCCACATAGTTCTCGATCTGCGCGATCGGGCAGCGCGGGTCGTTCAGTCCGGCGCTGATGTAGACCGGCGCCCGCACCTGCTCCACATAGGTCAGCGGCGAGGACGCCGCGAACCGCTCGGGGACCTCCTCGGGGGTGCCGCCGAGGAGGGTGCGGTCCATCGCCTTCAGGCCCTCCATCTCGTCGTGATAGGCCGTCACATAGTCCGCGACCGGGACGATGGCCAGGCCCAGCGCCCAGTCGTCGGGCTGGGTGCCGAGGCCGAGCAGGGTCAGATAGCCGCCCCAGGAGCCGCCGGACAGCACCAGCCGGGACGGGTCGGCGAGCCCGGACTCGATCGCCCAGGTCCGCACCGCCGCGATGTCCTCCAGCTCGATCAGGCCGACCCGGTTCCGCAGCGCGTCCGTCCAGGCCTGTCCGTAGCCGGTCGAGCCGCGGTAGTTGACCCGGACCACGGCGAATCCGTGGTCGATCCAGACGGCCGCCCCCGGGGCGAAGGCGTCGCTGTCGTGCCAGGTCGGGCCGCCGTGGACCTGGAACAGCACCGGGAAGGGGCCCTCGCCGGACGGGCGCTGCACCAGCGCGTGGATCGGCCCGCCGGGCCCGTCCACCCACACGTCCTCGACCGGTACCGACGGCGGGGCCTGCGGCCCGGGCGCGGCCAGTACCACCGAGCCGTCCGTGGAGCGGACCACCGACGGCTCGGCCGCCGAGGACCAGAGGAACTCCACGCTGCCGTCCGGACGGGCGCTCGCGCCGGAGACTGTCCCCGGCGGGGTGTCCAGGCGGAGCAGCGCACCGGTCGCCAGCTCGTAGCGGTAGAGCTCGCTGCGGCCGTGCCGGGTGTGCTCGACCAGCAGTGCCGAGGCGTCCGGGTACCACTCGGCGGAGAGGTCGCCGGGCTCCTGGTACGGCAGTTCGATCGTGATCTCCTGGACCGAGCCGCTGACCGGGTCCCAGATCAGCGGCTCCCAGCGGCCCCGGCGCTGATGGGCCACCAGCATCCGGGTTTCGCCGGGCAGCGGGGCGAAGCCCTGGCAGGACAGGCCGAGCGGCTGCTCCCGCCCGGTCGCGTCGTCCAACTCGCCCACGGTGCTGTGGTCGGAGGTGCGGAGCACCCGCAGCGCCGAGTGCATGGCGTCGCCGTGCTCGGTGTGGTCGACGGCGAGCAGCGTCCCGTCGTGGGAGAGGTCGGCGACCGCCGCCGACTCGCGGTGCCGGTACACCTCGACCGGCTCCGCGCCGGGGCGGACCAGGTGCAGCGTGCTGCCGTCCTCGTCGGTGGAGCGGCCGACGACGACCAGGCCGTCCCGTCCCAGCGCGAGCCCGGCCGGGTAGGAGGCGGGGAGACCGGGGACGGCCTCCTCGTCCGTGGCGCCGCCCGGGGTTCCGGAGTCTTCGGCGAAGGGCTGGCGCCGCCAGATGCCGAACTCGTCGCCGTCGGTGTCGTCGAACCACCACAGCCACTCGCCGTCGGGGGTGAGTGCGGCGTCGGTGGTGCCGTTGGCGCGGTCGGTGGCCTGACGGGTCGTGCCGGTGGCCCGGTCCCACGCGTACACCTCGAAGGTGCCGGTGGCGTTGGAGACGAAGAGCGAGCGCGCGGGGGCGTCCTCGGCCCATTCGGGCAGGCTGACCCGCGCGGCGTGGAAGCGCTGCTCCCAGGCGGGGAGGCTGCTGAAGTCGACTGCGGAGGCTGCCGGATCTGCGGAGGCTGCCGGATCTGCGGTGGCTGCGGTGGCTGCGGGATCCGCGGCACTCGCGGAGGGTGCGGTGTCCACAGGCTGTGCGGTGTCCGCGGCGTTCGCGGTGTCCGCGGTGCGGTCGGATGTGGGCGGCTGCGGCGACTCGGAACTCATGCCCCCATCCTGCCGCGTCGCCCGGGACGGGGCGAGGCCCAGCGGCCGGTGTGCTCAACCGGGCCTCGGACCCGGCGTCAGCCGCCCGCGCCCGCCGGCTTCGGCAGCGTCGGCTTCCGGGGCGTCGGCTTCCACAGCGTCGTCAGCGTCGTCGCCAGGGCCAGCAGCGCGAAGGCCGCCAGCACGGCGACCGCGGTACGGGTCCCGGCCGCGCCGGGGACCAGGTGCAGGGTGAGGGTCACCGCCGCGACGCCCAGGGCCGTACCCATGCCCCGGCCCATGTTGACCATCCCGCCCCCGGTGCCCGCCGACGACGCCGGGACCGCCCGCATCACCAGGGTGTTGTTGGCCGGGGTGAACACCCCGAGGGCCAGCCCCAGCAGGCCCAGCGGCAGCGGCAGCACCGCGGAGGTGAACGGCAGCAGGGCCATCAGCAGCAGCGCCGCCACGCATCCGGCGGCTCCGATCCGGGCCCGGGCTCGGTCGTCCCACCGGGGCGGCAGCAGCCGGTCGCCGAGGGTCGCGGCCAGGGCGAAGCCGAGCGGCAGCGCGGTCAGCACCAGGCCCGCGAACAGCACCGACTCGCCGTCCCGGCCCAGGACGACCGGTACCAGCACCAGCGGGCCGAACAGCACCAGGTAGCCGCAGAGCCCGCCGAGCAGGCCGGATGCCGTCCCGCCGGAGCGCAGCAGGCCCAGGTCGACCAGCGGGTGCGCGCAGGTCGACTGCCGCCGGACGAAGGACCGGCCGATGCCGAGGGCGGCCACGAACAGCACCGCGGCGGTCCAGACCGGCAGGCCGAGACCCGAGCTGACGGACAGTCCGAGCAGTCCCGCGGTGCTCGCCCCGGCCAGCAGCAGCACCCCGTAGCCGTCCACCTTCCCGGCCCCGTCGCGCTGCCGGGTCCGGGTACGGGGCAGCAGGAAGTGCCCGGCGATCAGCGACACGATCCCGATCGGGACGTTGACCAGGAAGACCCAGTGCCAGCCGACGGTCGCCACCAGCGCGCCGCCGACGGTGGGACCGAGCGCCAGGCCGACGGCCTGCCCGGCCGCCTGCATCCCCAGCGCGCTGCGCATCCGGTCGGCCGGCGCGCTGGTGGTGACCAGGGCGACGCTGTTGGCCTGCATCAGCGCCGCGCCCAGCGCCTGCACCACCCGGAACGCGACCAGCGCCGCGAGCCCGGGTGCCAGCCCGCAGGCGGCGGAGGCGGCGGTGAACACCGCGAAGCCGTACAGGTACATCAGCTTGCGCCCGCGGGCGTCGGAGAAGCGCCCGGCCGGGACCAGCATCGCGACCAGTGTGAGCAGGTAGGAGAGCGACACCCATTCGACGGCTGCCGGACCCGCGTGGAACTCGTTCCCGAGGGACCGGTAGGTCAGGGTGACGATGCTGGCGTCCAACTGCCCCATGAACGCGCCGAAGCAGACGGTGGCGACGGCGAGGCGCCAGGCCCAGGGGCGGGTCCGTATCCGGTCCGGGCGCGGACGCTCCCGGGTGAGCCGGGCCCAGCCCCGGGGCGCCGTCCCGGGAGGGAAGGCGGGGAGCTGCGGGGGGCCGGCGGGGAGCATGGGCCCATCATATGTCGGTAGCAGACATAATCGGGGTGAGAGCTATTGCACATCGCAAAGAGAGGGCGGCCCCTGCCTGGGGGCCGCCCTCTGCCGTGCTGCCGGTTCCCGGGAATCCCGGTCCCCCGGTTCAGAGATCGAACTCCGAAGGAGCGATCCCCACCGCGTAGCAGGCCTCGCGGACGATGCCCTGCTCGGTCTTGTCGAAGTTGCCGTCGGCGCCGCCGATGACAATGCCGATCTGGATCACGGCGCGGGCCTCGACCGGCTTCTTGCCGGTCTTGCCGATCGTCTGCAGCACGCTGACCTTGCCGAAGTCGAAATCGGCGGTCAGCTTGCTGCAGTAGTCGTTGAAGCGGGTCTGCAGGTCGTCGGCGGCGAAGTTCTTCAGCACCTCGTTGGTCGCGATCAGCGAGGCGACGCGCTGCCGCTCGGATGGGTCGATGGAACCGTCGGCCGCGGCGACCAGTGCGCACATCGCCATGCTGGCGTCACGGAACGCACCGCTCTTGAGATCGTTCTTCTTGGCGTTGAGCTGCGTCTGCATCGTGTTAGCGGAGTCTTTGATGCGGTCCCACAGAGCCATCTGTTCTTCTCCTCGGTCGCGGATACTTCTGCCGCAGCGACAACGCACGGCCGCCCCGTGACGTGCCCGGCGAAGTGGCGTTCCGGAGGGGCGCTAGTCAAATTGCTTTGTTTTCAAGCTAGTTGCTGCTTCGGACTGGCCCGGCAGTAGCCTTGGGGCATGGCTGAGACGTCCGGGCAGTACGGCCCCGACTGGCAGATGCCGCCGCCCATGCTGGGTGCGCACGGCGCCGGTCCCGCTGTGATCATCAGATCGGAACGCGCCGTGGTCGCCACCCGCCAGGTGCTCGCGTTCCCGACCGGCATCGTCATCGAGGTGGAGGCACACGGCCGGGACACCTGGCAGGACCAGTACGGAATCGAGTACACCGACGGACTGCGGTTCGCGGTCCGGTTCGCCGACGGCCGGACGGTCCGGCAGAACGACAGCGCCGGCCTCCGGGACGGGCGCGGGCCGATGCTGCATGCCTTCTCGACCCAGAGCAGCGGGGGCGGCCGGAACAACAGCGAGGACATCCAGCTGAGCCTGTGGCTGTGGCCGCTGCCGCCGTCCGGTCCGGTCACGCTCAGCTGCTCCTGGCCCCGGGCCGGGATCACCGACGCCGGACTCGTTCTGGACGGGGACCGGCTCCGCGCCGCCGCCGCGCTGGCGGAACCGTTCTGGTCCTCGGACCAGGGGTGAGTCCGGTCCGGGGGTGAGTCCGGACCAGGGTGAGTCCGGACCCGGGGTGAGTCCGGGGCGGCAGCTGTGCGCGGGCTAGAATCCCCCGCGCAGGGTGGTCGAGCAAGAGCGAGTGAACCTGGAGAGCTGTCGATGCGGTTCGGAATCCTGGGTTCCCTCGAAGTCACGGTGGACGGCCGCCCCGTCGACCTGCCGAGCCCGCGGCTGCGCGCCGCGCTGGCGCTGCTCCTGCTGAACCGGGACCGCCCGGTCGGCATCCCCAGGTTCGTCGACGCGTTGTGGGGCGAAGAGCCACCCCGGACGGCCCGGGCCCAGGTGCACACCGCGATCTCCAAGCTGCGCCAGCTGCTGCCGGACGACGCGCTGCACGAGGCCGGCGAGGCCGCCGCTGACGGGATCGTCGCCGATGGGATCGTCGCTGACGGGGCGGCCGATGGCGCGCCGGCCGCGGGCGGCCCGGGGGAGCGGATCACCCTTGAACCGGGTGGCTACCGACTGCGGGCGGCGGCAGAGGACGTGGACGCCGACTGCTTCGCCGACCTGGTCGCCGCGGCCAGGGACCTGCAGCGGTCGGGCGACCGGCAGGCCGCGCTCGGCCCGCTGCGCAGCGGGCTCGCGCTCTGGCGCGGCGAGGCCCTGAGCGCGATCGAGGCGCCGTTCGCCGCCGCCTCCAGGACCAGGCTGCAGGAGGAGCGCCGCGCCGCGTACGAGCTCCTCGCCGATCTTGAACTGGCCGGCGGCAACTACCTCGCCGTCGTCCCCGAACTCACCGCACTGCTGGAGGAGCACCCGTACTGGGAGTCGATCGCCGAGCGGCTGGCGCTCGCGCTCTCCCACGGCGGTCGCCAGACCGACGCGCTGGCCGTGCTCCGGACGACCCGGGACCGGCTGGCCCAGGACTTCGGCCTGGACCCCGGGCCAGGACTGGCCGACCTGGAACGGCTCATCCTGCGCGGCGAACTGCCCCGCACCGGTGGCGGCCCCACGGGTGCGGTCGCCCAGGCGGCGGTAGCGACAGCGACAGCGACGACGGCAGCTGCGGCGACCGTACTGCCGAAGGCCCCGATACCGCCCACCGCCCAGGACCCGACGGCCGGGGCCGGGCCCATCCCTCCGTCCGCTGCCACCTCAACTTCCCCTGCTGCTAAAGATTCTGCCCCCGCTGCCGCGCAGCCGCCGCCGGCCTCCGGCCCCCGTCCCGCCCAGCTCCCGGCCCCCTCCTACGGCTTCGTCGGCCGGGAGAACGAGCTCGCGGCGCTCTCCGGGGTACGGGACGGCGCCGGCGGCGAGGCCAGGGTCGCGCTGGTCTCCGGACCGCCCGGCGTCGGCAAGACCTCGCTCGCCCTGCGCTGGGCGCAACAGCACGCCGCGGCGTTCCAGGACGGGCAGCTCTTCGTCGACCTGCACGGCTACGACCAGTACGAACGCGAGTCGGCCCAACGTGTGCTGGAACGTTTTCTGCTGGCCCTAGGGGTGCCGGGCTATCAGATCCCCGCCGACCAGCCGGCCCGGGAGGACCTGTACCGCTCCACCGTCGCCGGCCGCCGCCTGCTGATCGTCCTGGACAACGCGTCCGACGACGAGCAGGTGCGTCCGCTGCTTCCGGGCACCGCGGACGGGATGGTGCTGGTCACCAGCCGCGGCAGGCTGGGCGGCCTGGCCGCGGACACCGGTGCCCGGGTGATCGACCTGGGCATGCTGACCCGGCGGGAGGCCGTCGAGGCACTGGGCCGGATCGTCGGCGCGGAGCGGGTCGAGGCCGCCCCGGAGGCGGCCGACGCGCTCGCGCAACTGTGCGGCGGACTGCCGCTGGCCCTGCGGATCTCCGCTGTGCGGCTGAACCAGGAGCCGGGGGTGGCCCTCGCGGAACTCGCGGCCGAACTCTCCCCGGAGGAGGACCGCCTCGCCGGACTCAGTATTCCGGGCAGCAGCACCCACGCCGTCTCCCGCACCCTGGACCACAGCTACCGTCTGCTCGGGGAGGTGGACGCCCGCTGCTTCCGCCTGCTCTGCGGCTTCCCCGGCCCCGCGCTGAACGTCCCGGCCGCCGCCGCCCTGCTCGGCGTCGAGCGCGGCGCCCAGGCGCAGCCGCCGCTGCGCGCGCTGCTCGCGGCCCACCTGGTGGAGCGCCCGGCTTCGGACCGCTACGTGCTGCACGACCTGGTCCGGCTGTACGGCAGGGAGCTGGCCGCCGAGTTCCCGCAGGAACAGGACCAGGCCCTGGCCCGGCTCTGCGACTGGTACATCACAGCCGTGGACGCGGCCCAACAGCTGCTGTACCCGGTGGCGTTCGCGATCCCCACCGACCTGCGCCACCCGTGGACCGGCCCGCTGCCCTTCACCGACCGCGACGCCGCCGTCGAGTGGTTCGGGTCGGAGGACGACAACCTGCTCGCGCTGATCAGGCACGGCGCCGCGCAGGGCGAACACCGGGTGGTCTGGCAGCTCGCCCTCGGCCACGCCGCCTACCTGTTGCACCGTCACCAACTGGGCCTGCTGGTCGAGATCTCGGAACTGGGGGAGCGATCGGCACTCGCGGCCGGGCTCGACATGCCGGCCGGCAAACTGGCCAACTACGCCGGTATCGCCTACTCGATGCTGCGCGACCTGCGGGCCCGCGACGCCTACGGGCGAGCCATGTCGGCTGCCCTGCGCGAGGGGGACGAGCTGCGGGCGACCCGGATCCGGTCCAACCTCGGCAACCTCCACTACGAACTGGAGCAGTTCGCGGAGGCCGCCGTACAGCAGGCCGAGGCACTCGCCGCCGCGCGCAGGCTCGACGACCAGCAACTGGTGTCGGCGCTGCTGGCCAACCTGGCGCTGACCCAGCTCGAACTGGGCAGGCTGGAGGAGGCCCAGGAACTGGTGTCGGAGGCGATCCTGGCGTCGGAGAAACTGGAGAACCACGAGGCGGCGGCGGTCTACCGCGGGCAGCTCGGCTTCGTCCAACTGCGCCGGGGGCGGCTCGACGAGGCACTGACCCTGAGCGAGGCAGCCTTGGCGGCGGCGGAGCGGTTCGACAACCCGCTGCTCCGAGGCCGGATGTTCGACCAGGTCGGACAGGTCCTGGCGGCCCTGGACCAGCACGAGCGGGCCCGCGAGTCCTGGCAGCGGGCCCTGGTCCTGCTGGAGGAGATCGACAGCCCCGAGGCGGACATCGTCCGCGCGAGGCTCTGAGCGATCGCGTGCCACGCTGACCAGATTCTTCCGGTACCTCCGCCGAGGCACCGGAAGAATCAGTCAGTGGTGTGCCCGGTCCACTCCGCTCCGCGTGGACCGCGGCCGCGTGCGGCGACGGCTCTCCCCGAGCCCGGCTCCCCCACAGGAGTCGGGCCGCCGTCACCACACCATGGCGCGCAGTCTCCACGGGCTGGAGACCAGGCGCCGAGGCCGCCTTGGGCCCCGGCGGGCCCGGTTTCCCGTGCCCAGAACCAAGATTCCAAACCCGGCTCTTCGTTCCCTCTTCACCGGCTCTTCCCAGCCCGCAACCGCTCGGTGAGCACCGGTTCGGAGCACTGGTCACAAACAAGAGCAGTGCTCACGCACACCGTGACCGTGATCACCCGTTGCGGTCACGGTCACGGTCACGGTCACGGTCATGGTCACGGCGTGAGGCGGTTGGGCCCGCGGAACAGGAACGTGGCTTCGCGGATCGAGTCCAGTCCGAGCATCACCATCAGCACCCGGCCCAGCCCCATCCCCAGACCACCGTGCGGCGGGCAGCCGTAGCGGAAGCAGTTGAGGTAGTCCTGCAACGCCTGCAGTGACTCGACACCCATGCCCTTCTCCCCGGCCTGCTTGACCAGCACGTCGTACCGGTGCTCGCGCTGGGCCCCGGTGGTGATCTCCAGGCCCTTCCACAGCAGGTCGAAGCTCAGCGTCAGGTCCGGCTGCTCGGTCGAACGCATGTGGTAGAAGGGCCGGATGCCGGCTGGGTAGTGGGTCACGAACACGAACTCGTGCCCGGTCTGCTCCTTGATGTGCGCGGCCAGCGCCCGCTCGCCCTCGGGGTCCAGGTCCGTCTTGGCCTGCTCGGGGTCCCAGCCTTCCGCCCGCAGGACGCATTGGGCCTCGGCCATGGTGATCCGCGGGAACGGCAGCGCCGGGACCACGACCTCCACGCCGAAGTGGCGCAGGATCGCCGCCCCGTGCACCTCGGCCACCCGGGCCAGCGCGTGGGCGAGCAGACGCTCCTCGAAGGACATCACGTCCTCGACACCGTCGATCCAGGCCAGTTCCAGGTCCACGCCGGTGAATTCGGTGGCGTGGCGCGAGGTGAACGAGGGCTCGGCCCGGAAGACCGGCCCGACCTCGAAGACCCGGTCGATGCCGGCGGCGATCGCCATCTGCTTGTAGAACTGCGGCGACTGGGCGAGGTACGCGCTGCGGTCGAAATAGCCCAGCTTGAACACCTCGGCCCCCGACTCCGAGGCGGTGCCCATCAGCTTGGGCGTGTGCATCTCGGTGCAGCCCTCGCGGTAGGCGAACTCCCGCATCGCCTGTTCGGCGGTGGTCTGCACCGCGAACAGCAACTGGGCGGCAGGACGCTTGCGCACGTCCAGGAAACGCCAGTCCAGCCGGTGCTCCAACCCGGTGTGCTCGTCGATGGGCAGCGGCGCCTCGGCCCGGTTGAGGACCTCGACGGACTCCGGGACGATCTCCAGTCCGTCCAGGTTGACCACGGGGTTGTCGACGACGCGGCCGGTGACCCGCACGGCGGACTCGGCGGTGAGTTCCTCGAACTGCTGCTCCAACTCGTCGCCGGAGCCACCGCGCCTGTGGGTGACCTGCGTCAGGCCGGTGTGGTCGCGGACCAGGACGAACTGCATGGTGCGCTGCAGACGGAGGGTGTTGACCCAGCCGCAGACGGAAACGGTTTCTCCCACGTGCTCGCGCAGGTCGGCGACCAGTACGCGCGGTGCGGGGTGGATCTTCTGGATCATCGCAGTCCTCCAACGGACGTCGGCTGATCCCTTGGAAGTGCGGGCGAGAAGGGCAACTCGCGGTGCCACCGCACTTTCGCTGCCGCCCCCGGCGAACCCTTGGCGAGCCAACGGCCAGCCAGCGGCCGGCCAACGGCGGCAGCCTCATTCGGGCCCGATGACGGGGGCAGGCCGGCGGGGCATTTCCTCCCCGCGCTCAGGAGTGTCTTCGCCGCAGGATGCGAGGCCGCCTTTCCAGCTACCGGCAGCTCTCTCCACTCGCACGACCCGCAGCTACTCGTCTCCTTCGTCGCGTTGCCCCGAGGATAGAGCGGCCCGCCGAACACCCGCAACGAGGTATGCGGCGGGTCGCCCAAAGAGCCCCCGACCGGCGGCTGGCCCGCCCGCGGTGGACCACCCGCAGGCCGCCGGGCGCTCTCGACCCCGCGACCCGTCCCCACCCGAACACCCAGCCAGGTTCACCGACACCGGCACCAGCGCGAAGACGCTGCAGCAGTACGCCACAACCCGTGAACTCCCCGCATCGCAGCCAGCCATGCAGCGCGAACAATGCCCCACATCCTGCCTGGTGTCACTTCCCTCAGGTCTGGTTGACCAGGAGCAGCGGTCCAAGCAGCGCGGCCGGGTCGGCGCTACTCGGGAGGTCGCTGACCTGCCCATCACCGACTTCGATGACCCGCCAGGTGCCATCGGTGCGTTGCGCCAGGTCGGTGGTGACGAACCGACACCCCAGCTTCCCCACCAGCGGCCGAATGCGGTCAAGGACGGACCAGGGCTCGCCCCCGACCGCCATCTGCACGTCAGGGGTGTCCGGGTGAGCAGTAGTCAGCACCGCCTCGCCGTCGAGCCACCAAACCCGGGCCTCGCCCACATCCCGCTGCAGTTCCTCGAATGCACGCAGAACGATTCCGCCCGCCAACGCATCGTCCTGGAGCTCAACGAACCGTGACACCACCCGATGGACGGCCGAGATATCGGCGAGGTCGGGCAGGTAGCAGGCCTGGTCCCACTCATGCTTGCGGGATTTGACGAAGTCCTTGACGATCCCCGCCCCAACTGGGAGCTCCGACACAGCCCGTGCCAGCACGTCCGCCCCCGGCGCCTGCAGCGGACGGCAGGTCATCCACACGCTCGCCGGCGTTTCCCCGGCGAAGACGCCGTACCAGCCGGGGAGTTCATGTGCTGCCCGATACTGATCCGGCGCGGTGAGCAGCCGAACGCCACGTTCGGCCAGGGCGGCGTCCAACTCCGCGTAGGCGGTGGCGGGGATCATCCAGCCGCGGTACCAGACCGCCCCAAGACCCCGTGGAACACGTCGCACCGCCTCGTCGCCACGTCCCGCCAGCAGGGCGTCATGGTCCAGCAACACCACCCGCGCCCCGGCCTGACGCGCAGCGTCCGCCTGCGCGGCGAAGTACGGATCGCAGCGAGCCGGCCGCAGAGGATCGCCGCACAGCAGCAGGGAACTGTTCACCGTCCCACCGTAGGCGCTGACCAACTGTCGGAGCCGAGATTATCCGCGCCGCAGGAGAACAGCCTCCCAGCCGCCGAGCCAGTCCAGGTACCAGGTCAGGAAACCAGGAGCCGCGTGGCTGATGCCGCCGTCCGAGCCACGCTCGTCGAACCAGACCTGGCCACGGCAGGCCCACAATCTCGTCTTCCACTCCGACGTCGGCACCGAGTTGGACCCCTCCCACGTACGGCGGGCGTTTCGCGCGGCCCTTGCGAGGGCGGAGGGCGTGACGGCTGCCGAATGGATTCCGCGGGAGCTCCGCCACAGCTTCGTGTCGCTGCTGTCGGATCAGGGGGTGCCGCTGGAGGAGATCTCGCGGTTGGTCGGGCCACGGAGGAGGTCTACCGGAAGCAGATCCGGCCGGTGATCCAGACCGGGGCGGTCGTGATGGACGAGCTCTTCAAGAGCGATCCAAAACCGTAGTCACGCAGATAAACACTCAGGGCCCCTGTCGATGATCTCGACAGGGGCCCTGACCTGGGTCGGGGTGGCGGGATTTGAACCCACGGCCTCTTCGTCCCGAACGAAGCGCGCTACCAAGCTGCGCCACACCCCGGTGCAACGAGGATTACTCTAGCGGACGCTGGCCGTGGGACGAAATCCGGTTTTGCGACGGGGTCGGCGGCGGTGCAGGTCAGGAGGTGATCAGGACGGCGTTGCCGCGGATGCGGCGGGCGCGGAGGTCGGTGATGGCTTCGGCGGTGCGGGACCAGTCGTGGCGGATGCCGATCTCCGGGTGGAGCCGGCCGGTGGCGACGAGGCGGACCAGGACGGCGAGGTCGTCGCCGTAGCCGCAGCCGATGCGGTTGCCGCGGTTGCCGAGGTCGGCGCTGCTGCCGCGGTCGCTGCCGTGGCTGGGGGCACTGCGGGTGTAGTCGAAGTGGCGGATGGAGCCGCCGACGCCGGCCTTGAAGAAGTCGAAGAAGTTGAGGGTGACCGGGGCCCGGCTGGCCTGGCCGAACCAGATCAGCAGGCCCTCGGGGGCGAGGCGGGCCAGGGCCGCGGGCAGTGAGGTCCCGCCGACGGATTCCAGGACGAGGTCGAAGGGGCCTTCTGCCTTCTCCACGTCCGGGACGACCTCGGTCGCGCCCAGGTCGAGGAGGCGGCGTCCGCGTTCCTCGCCGGCGCTCACGGCTGTGATCCGGGCACCGATGCCGGAGGCCAGTTCGGTGAAGTAGTGCCCGACGCCGCCGCTGGCCCCGGTCAGCAGGATCCTGCGGCCGGCGATGGGCCCGGCCGCGCGGAGCAGGCGCAGGGCGGTGAGGCCGGCCAGCGGGAGGGCGGCGGCGGTGGTGGTGTCGACGCGGTCGGGCAGGACCGCCAGGTCCCGGGTGGGGACGGCGGCCCGCTGGGCCCAGCCGCGGGCCGGCGGGTGGCCGACCACGCGGGTGCCCCGGGCGGGGCCGCTGCCGTCGGCGGCGGGTCGCAGGACCGTACCGGCCACGTCCTTGCCCGGCAGCCAGCGGCGCAGCGGGTCTTCGAGGCGGAAGGTTTCGCCGCGGTTCACCGAGTACGCCTCGACTGTGATCACCGCCTCGTCCTCGCGCGGTTCCGGTTCCTCGGCTTCGCCGAATTCGACGGCGCGGGAAATGTCGCCGGTGGGAAGCATGGCCTTCATGGTGAATTCCTCCGGGAGGTGCCGTATCGGAGTGCTGAGTGCACGGGGAACAGGGAATGGGGAACGGAGAATGGGGAATCCGGTCAGGCGGCGGTGAAGAGCGTCCGGCGGGCGTGCTCGGTGTCGAAGTACTCGCGGACCGCGGTGATCAGGCCGTCGCGGACGGTGAAGACGGCTAGGCAGTGCTGGTCGTACACGCCGCCGCCGTGCACCTCGGCCTTGGAGGTCCACTCCAGGGTGATCTTCTCCCCCTCGCCGAACAGGTCGAGTACGGCCAGGTCCAGGGTGTCCGTGCGGAGTCGGCTGAACGCCAGCCCGAGGAAGTCCTCGAAGATCCCCTTGTGTCCGTGCCAGGTCCCCGACATGGGGAGGTCGCCGATGAGGGTCCAGGTCGCGTCCTCGGCGAAGAAGCTGCCGAGCGGTGCCCCGTCCTTCGCGGTGAGGGCGGCCACATAGTTCCTGACAACGTCCTTGCTGGTTTCCGTGGAATTCATTTTCAGCCTCCTGGGTGATGCCGCGATTTGTCCCGGGTTTCGCCCGGGTTTCGCCTGGCGTTTCGTTCTGCGGTTCATCTGGATAAAACGTACCGAGCGCACCGGGGCGAAGGGAAAGACTTGTTTTCCATCGGTCCATGCCGACACGGCATGACCGCGCGCCTAGGATGGGGCCATGTCCGAACTGCGTCGCTTGCGTTACTTCCTCGCCGTGGCCGAGGAGCGGAACTTCACCCGCGCCGCCGAGCGCCTGCATATCGCGCAGCCTGCGCTCAGCCGCCAAGTGCGGGAGCTGGAGCGTGAGTTGGGGGTGGAGCTGCTCAGCCGCACCACCCACAAGGTGGAGCCCACCGAGGCGGGCCGAATGCTGCTCGAACGCGGTCCCGGCCTGCTGGACGCGGCGGAGAGCCTGTGGCGCGGGGTGCGGGCCTTCGCGGACGGGCGGCTCGGCAGCGTCAACCTCGGCTACGGCATGAGCGCCGGCTACGACACCGCCCCGCAGCTGCTGCTGGCGATGAGCGAGGAGGCGCCCGGCATCGAGGTGTCCGCACGGGTGATGGTCTTCGCCGACATCGTGGACGGGGTCGCCGCGGGCACGCTGGACGTCGGCCTGGTGCGCTGCGCGCCGCCGCAGCCGGACCTGGTGCTGACCCTGCTGCGGCTCGAACGGCAGGGCGTCGTCGTCGGCCGGGACCACCCACTGGCGGCGGACGGCGCGGAGTCGGTCGACCCCGCCGACCTGCACGGCGTGAAGCTGCTGCTGCATGCCCGCACCCACAACCCGGGGCACTACGACCAGGTGATGGAGATCTGCGACCAGGCCGGGGCGAAGCCCGAGGTGCTGGTCCGCGGCCTGGACTTCGACGCCTCGTACACCCCGGTCGCCTCCGGTGCGGCGGTGACCATAGTCGGTGAGTCGGGCCGGGTCGGCCTTCCGGCCGGTCTGGTCTGGCTGCCGCTCGACCCCGCCTCCGCGGTGGAGATCCAGCTGGTCACCCGCGGCCAGAACCGGTCACCGGTGGTCGAGCGGCTGCTGAAGGTCGCCGGCGAGACCTCGCGGCAGCAGGGGTGGCTCAGGCCGCCGGGGTAGCCGGAGGCCCGCCCGGGCACCGGGCATCAGGTGACACACCGGGCATCAGGTGACAGGTGACAGGGGCGTCGGGAGGCGGGGCTCAGACCGCCGGGGTGAGGGTGAGCAGGGTGGCCTCGGGGGGGCAGGCGAAGCGGACCGGGGTGTAGCGGTTGGTGCCGCAGCCTGCCGAGACGTGCAGGTACGAGTGGTTGCCGCCCGCGGCGTGGCGTGACAGCCCCCGGCAGCGCTTGCGGTCCAGGTCGCAGTTGGTCACCAGTGCGCCGTAGAGCGGCACCCGCAGCTGGCCGCCGTGGGTGTGCCCGGCGAGGGTCAGCGGGTAGCCGTCGGCGGTGAACTCGTCCAGCGCCCGCAGGTACGGGGCGTGCACGACGCCGATGGAGAGGTCGGCCTCGGCGGACGGCCCCCCGGCGACCTGGGCGTAGCGGTCGCGCCGGATGTGCGGGTCGTCCAGGCCGGTGAACTCCAGGTCCAGACCCTCGACCTTGAGCCGCCCCCTGGTATTGGTGAGGTTCAGCCAGCCCGCCCGGTCGAAGCCGTCCCGCAGGTCCTCCCACGGATTGTGTATGGCGCCGACCACCCCGCGCCGGGGGGTGCCGTCCGCGCTGTTCAGTCCGTGGTTGCCGGAGAACATCGCGCCCAGGTAGCGGGTCGGGCTCTTCGGCACCGGGCCGTAGTAGTCGTTGGAGCCGAAGACGTACACGCCCGGGAACTCCATCAGCGGGCCCAGGGCGTCCAGAACGGCGGGGATGGCCTCCGGGTCGGAGAGGTTGTCGCCGGTGTTGACGACGAAGTCGGGCTTGAGCCCGGCCAGGTCGCGCAGCCAGCGCTGCTTCTTGCCCTGGCCGTTGACCATATGAATGTCCGACAGCTGCAGCACTCGCAGCGGGCTCGCTCCGGCGGGCAGCACCGGCACGGTCACTCGGCGCAGTCGAAAGGACCGCACCTCGTATCCGGCCGAGTAGGCCACGCAGGCGGCTCCGGTGGCGGCGATTCCCAGGGGTACGGCGTAGAGCGGTCGCATCCCCCCATGGTGGCAGAACGGGTGTCCGGTGGTTGAACCGGGAGTTGATCGGGAGCGAAGTCGAAGCCGGGGGAGGAGCCGATGTCGGCCCTGTGGCGGCCCTGCGCCGGCCCTGCGCCGGCCCTGCGCCGGCCCTGCGCCGGCCCTGCGGCGGCCCTGCGGCGGTCCCAGGGCGGTCCGGTGGCGCCCAGGTGTCGCTGCGGTGCTGGCTCGACTGCCGGCTCGACGGCGCTCCGGCTGGAAGCTGACCGGTGGTTAATGGGCGGCGACCGTCTGTCCGGGGTGCGAGACTTGGACCCATGACCACGACGCTCAAGAAGCAGCTGCAGGAGGACCTGACGGCCTCGATCAGGGCCAGGGACGAGCTGCGGTCCGGCACGATCCGGCTCACCCTCTCCGCCATCACCAACGAGGAGGTGGCCGGCAAGGTGGCCCGTGAGCTCTCCGACGAGGAGGTGCTCAAGGTGATCACCCGGGAGGCGAAGAAGCGCCGCGAGGCCGCCGAGGCGTTCGAGGCCGGCGGTCGGGCGGAGTCGGCGGCGCGGGAGCGGGCCGAGGGTGAACTGCTGGCTGCGTACCTGCCGAAGCAGCTGACGGACGACGAGCTGACGGCGATCGTCGCCGATGCCGTCGCCGAGGCGAAGGCATCCGGGGCCGAGGGGCCGCGGGCGATGGGCGCGGTGATGAAGCTGGTGAACCCGAAGGTGAATGGGCTCGCCGAGGGCGGCCGGGTCGCGGCGGCGGTGAAGCAGGCCCTGGCCGGCTGATCGGCGGGCGGCGGCAGCCGCTGAGCGCCCTGCCGCGCGGTACGGCGGCGGTCCGGACCTCCTGGTCCAGCCCACAGCCCAGCCCGGCCCAGCTCAGCGCTGTGCGGCTGTGCACAGCGGCCCGGCAATCACGTAGCACCACGCGGTACCGCGCAACACCAAGCTGCGGTATGGCGAGAATGCCCGAGGGGCGCCCGGAGTGGATCCGGGCGCCCCTCGGGCGTTGCCCTTGCTTGTGTGCCGCTGTTCTGTTGTCGCGGACGGGCGCTAGTGGCCGCCGGGCTGGACGCCCCCGGCCCCGCCCCCGATCAGGCCGCCTATGACACCGCCGTTCCCACCCGTGTTTCCGCCGGTCGTGGCGCCTGCGACGGTGCCGCCGTTGTTGCCGGCCGTCGTCCCCGCCGTGGTGCCGCCGTTCTTGCCCTTGTCCTTGCCCTTGTCCGCGCTGGTCTGGACCGGTGCGGGCAGCGGGACGAGGTTGAAGTTGGCGAAGGGCACGCCCTTGAGCGCGGCGTTCATCGCGTCGTGCCAGATCGGACCGGCCGTTCCACCGCCGGAGGCGTAGCCGGTGTAGACACCGCCGATGGTCCGGTTGGAGAGGTTGATGTCGCCCGCGGTACCGGAGACCACCGTGGCACCGGCCATCTGCGGGGTGAACCCGACGAACCAGACCTGGTAGTGGTTGTCGGTGGTACCGGTCTTGCCGGCGCTGGGACGGCCGTTGGCGAACGCGGCCGGTGCGCCGGTGCCGTCCTGGACCACGCCGTTCAGCATGGTGGTGATGGAGTCGGCGGTGGTCTGCGACATCACCGAGTGGCAGTTCGCGGAGGGGACCGGCAGGCTCTTGTTGTCCGCCGTGGTGACCGAGGTGACCGCGGTGGGCGAGCAGTAGGTGCCGCGGGCCGCGAAGGTGGCGTAGACGTTCGCCATCTGCAGCGGGGTGAGGTTGTTGACCCCGAGGGTGAGCGACTGCACCTGGTGGAGCGGCTCGAGCTTGGTGGTGCTGCCCGCAACGAGGCGGGCCGTGGAGCCGAGGCCGAGCTTGCCCGCCATCTTGACCACGTTGCAGAGGCCGACCTTCGCCTCCAGCGGGACGAAGTAGGTGTTCACCGACTGGGCCATGGCCTTCGGCATGCTGAACGGGCCGACCAGTGAGTGCGAGTCGTTGGTGTCCGGCGGATCGCTCGACTCTGCGTGGTACTTGTCCTGGCAGTCCGTCATCGCGGGGTAGGGCTCGGAGTACTTCGACGGGAACACCGTGTCCATGCCGTAGCCGTTCTCCAGCGCGGCTGCCGCTGTGACCGGCTTGAACGTCGAGCCGGTCGGGAATCCGCCGCCGCCGCCCATGGACTGGTCCACGTTGTAGTTCAGCGTGGTCACACTCGCCGAGGCGCCGGTGCCGTAGTTGCGGCTCTGGCCCATGGCGAGGATCTTGCCGGTGCCGGGCTGGATGATGGTCATCGCCGTGGCGGCCTTGTCCGAGCTGTACACGTGCTTGTGGACCGACTTCTCCACGGCGGTCTGCGCCTTGGGGTCGATCGTGGTGTGGATCTGCAGGCCGCCCTTGTCCCACAGGGCCTTCCGCGCCTGCGCGGTCGCCCCGAAGGCCGGGTTGTTGAGGAAGATGTGCTGCACGTAGTCGCAGAAGAACTGCTGCCCGTTGCCCGCGGTGATGCAGCCCTCATTGGGCTTGCTCACCTTCAGGCCGAGCGGGGTGGCCTTGGCCGCGGTGGCCTGGGCCTGGGTGATCGCGCCGTAGGTGGCCATCGCCGTCAGCACCTCGTCGCGGCGGGTCTTGGCCGCGACCGGGTGCTCGGTGGGGTCGTAGCGGGTCGGCGACTGGACCAGGCCGGCCAGCAGCGCCGCCTGGGTGACGCTCAGCTGGCTCGCGTGGACGCTGAAGTAGCGCTCGGCGGCGGCCTCGACCCCGTAGGCCTGCTGGCCGAAGAAGGTGATGTTGAGGTAGTCCGCGAGTATCTGCTGCTTGCTGAGGGTTTCCTCGAGCTTGATCGCGACCTTCAGCTCCTGGATCTTGCGACCCACGGTCTGCGCCTGGGCCTGCCGCACCGCGCTGATGTTGTCGCCGGCCAGTTCGACGTTCTCGTTCTTGACCAGCTGCTGGGTCAGCGTGGATCCGCCCTGGGAGGAGCCGTCGCTGGCATTGCTGGTCAGCGCACGCAAGGTGCCCTTGAGGTCGATCGCACCGTGCTGGTAGAAGCGGTTGTCCTCGATGTCGATCAGCGCGCTCTGCATGATCGGGGCGATCTTGCTCAGCGGGACGACGGTGCGGTTGCGCGAGTAGACCTTCGCGATGATGCCGCCGTTGGCGTCGTAGATGGTCGACGCCTGCGAGAGCACGGGCGCGGTGAAGTCGTCCGTGACGCCGTTGAAGGAGTCGGTCGCCGACTTCGCGCTGAATCCCAGCGCGCCGACGGCCGGGAGCGCGAGTCCGGCGACGAGGGTGCCGGCCAGCACACTCGCACCGATCAGGCGGGCACCAAGGCCGACTTTGTGAAGGGGGGATCCAGAGCGGTTCACTGCCATGGGCAGAACCTTACGTGGCGGTTAGCCGGACAGGCGGGCATCTGTTCGCCTACTCTTGTCACAAGCTTGCGACAAGTTGCTGTGCACGCTCCGACGTCACTCTTGTGGGTGATGAGATCTGTCCGGATCGTGGTCATATGCCAGGAACTAAAGCCAGTGGGAAGGATTGCACAGGTTCCCGAAGCCTGTCAGGCCTTCTTACCTGCGATCACTCCAGTGGGTGATCTACCCCGCACGCATAGTCCAAATGGGTCATACAGGATTGGGCCGCAAGGGGCTGTTGCAACCTTCTCTTCTTCCGTAACGTCCTCAACTGGCAACAGCGAATATGCCGTTGCCGCCGTGGGGGAGCCTCGATTCGGGAGAGGACGGCACCAGCATGGGCTGGGTTGACGACTGGAGCGCGCAGGCAGCCTGCCGCACCAGTGATCCGGACGAACTGTTCGTTCAGGGGGCGGCGCAGAACCGCGCCAAGGCGGTGTGCACCGGTTGCCCGGTGCGGACGGAATGCCTGGCGGACGCCCTCGACAATCGCGTCGAGTTCGGCGTGTGGGGGGGAATGACGGAGCGCGAGCGCAGGGCGCTGCTGCGCCGACGACCGACGGTGATCTCCTGGCGGAAGCTGCTGGAGACCGCTCGTACCGAGTACGAGCAGACCTTCTCGATCGGTGACATCGGTGACATCGGCGATGCGGACTATGCCGAGGCCGGCTGACGGTCGGTCCTGCGTGCGTGCGCCAAGCCGCGCACGCACTCGTGCACATGTTTGTCTCGCGAGATCCGGCCGCCGGTGGGTCAGCCACGGCCGGACCCGCGGGTCGCCTTCAGCCTGCCCTCTCCCACACCCCAACCCCTACGCGTGCCCGCGTGTCAGCCTGCGGCGAGCCGCTCGCCGATCTCCCGTAGCCCCTCCAGGTCGTGCACGTCCCCGGCCAGGGCGGCGACCTCCACCACCGGTACGTCCGGATAGACCGAGACGAACCGGTCCCGCATCCGGCGCTCATGCGTGATCGTCCGCACCCGGTCCGCGTGCAGCCGCAGCAGTCCGGCGGCCAGGACCTCGGTCTCGGGCGGCAGTACGACCTCGCTGCCCTCGGGGGCGTCGCTGTCGAGGCCCTCCAGGGTCTCCGCCGCTGCCAGCGCCCGCTCCGCGGTCAGCTGTGGCGCGCCGGTACGGTGCACCCGGTTCAGTACCAGGCCGGCCAGCGGCATCCGGTCGGTCTCCAGCCGGTCGACGAAGTACGCCGCCTCCCGCAGCGCGTCCCGTTCCGGCGCGGCCACCACCAGGAACGCCGTCCCCTCCGCCTGCAGCAACTGGTACGTACGGTCCGCGCGCTCGCGGAAGCCGCCGAACATGGAGTCCATCGCGGCCACGAAGGTCGACACGTCCTGCAGCACATTGGCGCCCAGCACCTTGCCGAGCACCCCGGTGAACATGTTCATCCCCACATTGAGGAACTTCATCGCGCTGCGTCCGCCGACCTTGGCGGGGGCCATCAGTATCCGGATCAGCTTGCCGTCCAGGAAGGAGCCGAGCCGGTTCGGGGCGTCCAGGAAGTCCAGCGCGGAGCGGCTCGGCGGGGTGTCCACGATGATCAGGTCCCAGGTCCCGGCGGCCTGGAGCTGGCCCAGCTTCTCCATCGCCATGTACTCCTGGGTGCCGGCGAAACCGGAGGAGAGTGACTGGTAGAAGGGGTTCTCCATGATCTGCCGGGCCCGCTCGGGGTCCGCGTGGGCGAGCACGACCTCGTCGAAGGTCCGCTTCATGTCCAGCATCATCGCCTGGAGTTCTCCGGGGCCGCCGACGCCCTTGACCACCCGGGGGGTGTTGTCCAGCTCGGTCAGGCCCATCGACTGGGCCAGCCGCCGGGCCGGGTCGATGGTCAGCACGACGACCTTGCGGCCCCGCTCCGCAGCCCGCAGGCCCAGCGCCGCGGCGGTGGTGGTCTTGCCCACGCCGCCGGAGCCGCAGCAGACCACGATCGCGGTCGCCGGGTCGTCGATCAGCGCGTCCACATCCAGACGCAGGCCCGCCAGCGGGTCCTTCGACGCGGTGTTCATGCCGCCCCCTCCTCCTTCAGCGCTGCCGCGAGGCGGTAGAGGCCGCCCAGGTCAACCCCACCGCTCAGCAGCGGCAGCTCGTACGTCGGAAGCTTCAGGGCCTGGACGTCCGCGCGCTGGGCGCGCTCCAGTTGGACCCGGGCCGCGTGCTCCCGCCCCTGCGCCAGCAGCGGTTCGACCAGCTTCCTGGTCGCGGCCGGCACCGCGGCCCTGCCCGAGCCGGAGCCGGAGCCCGAGCCGGAGCCGGAGCCCGAGCCGGAACCCGACCCCGTCCTGGCGGCGCCGCCGCGGGCCCGGGCGCCGACACCGGCGTCGGCCAGGGCCGCCGCCAGCTCGTCCCGGTGGTCACCGTCGGCGGCGAGTATCGCGGCCTCGTCCAGCAGCGGCGGCCGGACCATGTTGACGATCACTCCGCCGACCGGCAGCCCGGCCTTGCGCAGTTCGGCCACGCCGTCCACGGTCTCCTGGACCGGCATCTCCTCCAGCAGGGTCACCAGGTGCACGGCGGTCTCCGGGGACCGGATCACCCGCATCACCGCCTGCGACTGGGTGAAGACCGGGCCGAACCTGGCCAGCCCGGCGACCTCGGTGTTGATGTTGAGGAAGCGGCTCACCCGGCCGGTCGGCGGCGCGTCCATCACCACCGCGTCGTACACCCGCCGCCCGTCCGGGCCCTTGCGGCGGACGGCCTCGCAGGCCTTGCCGGTGAGCAGCACATCGCGCAGACCGGGGGCGATGGTGGTGGCGAAGTCGATGAAGCCGACCTTGCGCAGGGCCTTTCCGGCGCGCCCGAGCTTGTAGAACATCTCCAGGTACTCCAGCAGGGCCTGCTCGATGTCGATGGCCAGGGCGAAGACCTCACCCTCGGCTGCCCCCTTGCCGCCCCGGCGGCCCAGGGCACCCGGGCCCACGCTGGCGACCTTGCGCTCCTCGTAGGGCAGCGCGGAGATGCCGAAGAGCTCGGCGATGCCCTGCCGCTCCTCGACCTCGATCAGCAGCGTCCTCCGGCCCTCGGCGGCCAGGGCCATCGCCAGCGCGGCGGCCACGGTGGTCTTCCCGGTACCGCCCTTGCCGCTGACGACATGCAGTCGCACGCCCTCCCAGTCCGGCATTGCGTCGTCTCCGTCCCATGGCTTGGAGTACTCCTACCCGGCCACTACCGACTGTGCCCTTGCGGCGAGCGTAACCAGGACCCGTGCCCGCCGTCGGGAGTCGCCTTGCCGGGGTGAGCGGTTTGCACCTCTTTGTGTCACAGATCACAGGTGGGTCGGCATCCCGACGAACCGTTAGAGTCCCCTCATGACCAAGTGGGAATACGTGACGGTGCCGCTGCTGGTGCACGCGACGAAGCAGATTCTGGACAACTGGGGCGAGGACGGCTGGGAGCTTGTCCAGGTTGTTCCCGGACCGAACAATCCGGAGCAGCTTGTCGCCTACATGAAGCGGGCGAAGTCCTGATGGGTGATTCGAACGGCCTCGGCGCGGTGGAGTCCAAGCTCGCGGAAATGGGTCTGACCCTGCCCGAGGTGGTGCCGCCGCTGGCGAGCTATGTCCCGGCCGTGCGCACCGGGGAGTACGTCTTCACCTCCGGCCAGCTGCCGATGGTCGGCGGGAAGCTGGCGCTGACCGGCAAGGTCGGCGCCGAGGTCACCGCCGAGGAGGCCAAGGAGCAGGCGCGGATCTGCGCGCTGAACGCCCTGGCCGCGGTGAAGTCCGTGATCGGCGACCTGGACCGGATCGAGCAGGTCGTCAAGGTGGTCGGCTTTGTCGCTTCCGCCTCCGACTTCACCGGTCAGCCCGGTGTGGTCAACGGCGCCAGCGAGCTGCTGGGCGAGGTCCTCGGCGCGGCCGGGGTGCACGCCCGCAGCGCGGTCGGCGTCGCGGTGCTGCCGCTGGACGCGCCGGTCGAGGTGGAGATCCAGGTCCGGGTCGCCGCCGAGTAGTGCCGACAGCGCCTATCGGCCGAGCGATCGGCCGGGCGAAGGGACGGGTCGGCCGCTGTTCCGCGGCAGTGACCCGTCCCATTGTCGTTTCCGTCCCCGTACGATCCGCTCATGACTCTCCCTCCGTCCTGGGCCGAGCGCATTGCCGCGCTGGGTCGCGGCGAGCTGACACCGCCCCCGCCCCGGCTGGCCGCGACGGTGGTCCTGCTGCGGGAAGCCCCGCCGTCCGAGGTGCCGGTCGCGCCGACCGAGGCGTATCTGCTGCGGCGCCGGGCCTCGATGGCCTTCGCCGGCGGGATGTACGCGTTCCCCGGCGGCGGGGTGGACCCGCGCGACGGCACGGCCGCCATCGGCTGGGCCGGCCCCAGCGCGGAGGAGTGGGCGGAACGGCTCGGCTGTCCGCCGGAGACGGCACGGGCCGTGGTCTGCGCGGCGGTCCGGGAGACCTTCGAGGAGTCCGGGGTGCTGCTGGCCGGCGCCGACGCGGACTCGGTGGTCGCCGACGTCAGCGGTGAGCAGTGGCGCGCGGACCGGGCGGCCCTGGAGGCGCACGAGCTGTCCTTCGCCGAGTTCCTGACCCGGCGCGGTCTGCTGCTGCGCAGCGACCTGCTGGGAGGCTGGGCCCGCTGGATCACCCCGGAGTTCGAGGACCGCCGCTACGACACCTGGTTCTTCGTCGCGGCCGTGCCGCAGGGCCAGCGGACGGCTGAGGTGCCGGGGGAGGCCGACCGGGTGGAGTGGCTGGCCCCGGCCGAGGCGGTGGCCCGGGCCGAGGCGGGCGAGTACCTGATGCTGCCGCCGACCGTGACGACCCTGCGCGAACTGGCCCGCTGCATCGGCGCGGACGGCGCGGACGAGGCTGTCAGCGCCGACGACGGCAGGGGTGACAGCAAGGGCGACGGCGCGGGGCCGGCGCGGGTGCTGGCGGCGGCCGGCGGGCGTTCGCTCGGACCGATCATGGCCCGGGCCGAGACCCGGGCCGACGGCAGGGTCTCGGTCAGCTGGGACGGTTATCCGGAACTGACCATGGGGAGCACCGAACGATGAGTGACATCGCAGGCCAGGCCACCGAGCGGGCGTTCTGCGTGCTCGCCCCCAACGCCTCGCCGATGACCCTGGACGGAACCAACACCTGGATCCTGGCCGAGCCGGGCTCCGACCTCGCCGTCGTGGTCGACCCGGGTCCGTTGGACGAGGGCCATCTCCGGGCCGTGCTCGACCAGGTCGAGCGCACCGGCCGCCGGGTCGCCGCGACCCTGCTGACCCACGGCCACCCGGACCACGCCGAGGGCGCGGCCCGTTTCGCCGAGCTGACCGGCACCGGGGTACGCGCGCTCGACCCGGCGCTGCGGCTGGGCGACGAGGGGCTGCGGGACGGGCAGGTGCTGGAGATCGGCGGCCTGGAGCTGCGGGTCATCGGCACCCCGGGCCACACCAGCGACTCGCTGTGCTTCCAGCTGACCGCCGACGCCGCGCTGCTGACCGGCGACACGGTGCTGGGTCGCGGCACCACCGTGGTCGCCCACCCGGACGGACGGCTCGGCGACTACCTGGACTCGCTGCGCCGGCTGCGCACCCTCGCCGCACTGGAGGCCCAGCAGGCACAGCAGACCCAGCAGGCGCAGCACCTGGCCGAGCACGGAGTCAGGACCGTGCTGCCGGGGCACGGCCCGGTGCTGGACGACGCGCTGGGGACGATCGAGTTCTACCTGGCGCACCGGGCCAACCGGCTGGCCCAGGTGGAGACGGCGGTGGAGAACGGGTTCCGCACCTCGGCCGAGGTGGTGGCCCGGGTCTACGCGGACGTGGACCCGGCGCTGTGGCCTGCGGCGGAGTGGTCGGTACGGGCCCAGCTCGAATACCTGCGCGAGCACGGACTCATCTGATCATCCCCATCAACACCAAAGGGTGAGGGGTACGGCCGTCCGGCCGTACCCCTCACCCTCTTGTTCCGGTCACCACCGCGGCGCGGGTCAGCGCGAGCGCCGGGCCAGCCGTTCGACGTCCAGCAGGATCACCGCGCGGGCTTCGAGACGGAGCCAGCCGCGTCCGGCGAAGTCCGCGAGCGCCTTGTTGACGGTCTCCCGGGAGGCGCCGACCAGTTGCGCCAGTTCCTCCTGGGTGAGGTCGTGGACCACGTGGATGCCCTCGTCCGAGGGCACGCCGAAGCGCCGGGACAGGTCGAGCAGGGCCTTGGCGACCCGCCCGGGGACGTCCGAGAAGACCAGGTCCGACATCACGTCATTGGTCCGGCGCAGGCGCCGGGCGATGGCCCGGAGCAGCGCGATGGCCACCTCGGGGCGGGTCTGCAGCCAGGGCTGCAGGTCGCCGTGGCCCAGGCCCAGCAGCTTGACCTCGGTCAGCGCCGAGGCCGTGGCCGTGCGCGGTCCGGGGTCGAACAGCGACAGCTCGCCGATCATCTCGCTGGGGCCGACCACCGCCAGCATGTTCTCCCGGCCGTCGGCAGAGGTGCGATGCAGCTTCACCTTGCCCTCGACGATGACGTACAGCCGGTCGCCCGGGTCGCCCTCGTGGAACAGGGACTCCCCGCGTGCGAGCGTGGTCTCCGTCATCGAGGCGCGCAGTTCGGCGGCCTGCTCGTCGTCCAGGGCAGTGAAGAGCGGGGCGCGCCGCAGAACGTCGTCCACTCGGTCCTCCTTGTCGGCCGTGCAGGCTTGAGGTGCGATCCCCATCATGCCCGACCGGGAAACAGTGCGATCAATCACAAACTAGTGTGGCTCATGGAACGTGATGATTTGCACCGGGGTGCTGCCCAACCTTTCAGGACTTCCCCGTGACCTTGCTGTGCAGCGGGTACGGGAGCGGCGGACCGGGCGCCGGAGCCGGTACCGGCTGCGGCGGAGCGCCGGGGGTGCAGACCAGGATGCCGCGCCGGGGCCGGTGGCAGCTGGGGGTGGGGCTGGGCTCGGGCGCCGGGGCGGGCGCCGTGCTCACGCCGGCCGTGGGGGTGGCCGCCGGCGTGGTCGGTGCGGCTGTCGGCACCGGCGGGAGCGTCGGGGACGGGCTCGGCGTCGGCGTGTCCGTCGGCGTCGGGCCGGTCGTCGGACTCGGGGTCGGGGTCGGGGTCGGCGTGGGGGTCGGCGTCTGGGTGGCCAGTTCCGCCATCGCCTGCTGGTACAGCGCGCTGGACCGGGGGTTCTGCTTGCAGCCCCAGACGCCGTGCGGGCAGTAGTCGGTGATGGTCTGGTACAGCGTGTCGTGGGTGCTGATCCAGTTCAGCATCTGCCGGACGTAGTCGGGGTCGTCCCCGTACTGGTACAGCCCCCACTCCGGGTAGGACACCGGCTTGTGGTGCGCCGCGGCGAACTCCACCTGCTGCTGCAGTCCGTACGGCTGGTTCACGAAGTCGTCGAAGCTGCGGCCGGGGCCCAGGTCGTAGCTGTCCATGCCGATCACGTCGGTGACGTCGTCACCGGGGTAGCACTCGGTCCAGGGGTTGTCGTCGGTGCCCCTGGTCGGGTCGAAGTCGAAGCGGAACGCCTGGCCGGGGACCTTGCGCATGGTGGTGACGATCTGCCGCCAGTACGCCTTCCAGTCGGTCGGGTCGGGGTGGCAGCGGCTGCTGTAGGTGGTGCCGTTCATCTCCCAGCCGAGGGTGATCACGGTGTCGGTCGCGCCGAGGGCGACCAGCCGGCGGGCCAGCTCCCGGAAGTGGTTGTTGTAGGCGCCGCTCGCTCCCTGCACCAGCAGCGAGCGCACCTGGCCGTCGCTCAGGTTGTTCTCGTTGGCCTGCTGCATCGGGACGGCGAGGACGAGCATCCGGTCGGGCGCGGCCAGCCGCCAGGCGGCCCAGGGCGCCAGCAGGTCGATGCTGCCCTCGATGTCGTTCCAGTTGTAGCCGGGGAGGTAGGTGTGGCCGACCTGGAGCGGGGCGGTGCCCAGCCAGGTGGAGAACTGCTTCATCCGGGTGTCGGACTGGTCCGAGCCCAGGAACGCCCCGAACGGCACGGCGTGGGCGGGCAGCACGGTCGGGTCCGGCGGCGCGGCGGGGACGGTCTCGTCCCGCTGCACCGCGTCGTTGTGCGGCGGGCGTGCCGGGGCACCGGGCGTGCTGGGGGCGTGCGCCATCCAGGTGGCCATCGAGGCAGCCAGGACCAGCATCGCGATCCCGAGGCAGGCCCGGGGTGCAGGTCGGCGCTGGAGCATAAGCAGAGCCTATGGTGTGACGATTTGTCAGCATATGCGCCGCGCCGTTGTCGCTCGCACTAGCTACGCGGGCAGCCCTGCGGGCAGGCCGAACAGCGGGAACAGCGCGTCGGTGTCCAGGAAGAAGTTCAGCCCGGTGATCCGGCCCCCGGTCAGCTCCAGCACATGCAGCGCCCACGGCGTGTACCCGCCGTCCGGGCCGGGCTTGTACTGGCCGTAGGCGGGGCAGCCGTTGGCCGTGGTCGCTATCAGCTGCGAATCGCGGCACTCGGCCCCGGGGCCGAGCATCCAGTCCCGGACGTCCTGGTGGCCCCGCAGCCACAGCTCGTACGGCGGCATCGACATCACCACCTCCTCGTGCAGCAGCGCGGTCAGGCCGTCCATGTCATAGCGCTCAAACGCCCGCACGTAGCGGGTCAGCAGGGCGGCCTGCTCCTGGTCCAGCGGACGGAGCGGCTCGGTCGCGGCGACCTCCTGGACGGCGAGGGTCGCCCGGGCCCGCTGCAGCGCGCTGTTGACCGAGGCGACCGTGCTGTCCAGCAGGTCGGCCACCTCGCTCGCCCGCCAGCCGAGCACTTCCCGCAGGATCAGCACGGCCCGCTGCCGCGGTGCGAGCCGCTGCAGGGCGGAGATCAGCGCCAGCCGCACGGACTCCCGCTGGGCCGCCAGTTCGGCCGGATCCCCCGCCTCGGACACCACCCGCGCGTCCGGCACCGGGCCGATCCAGGTCACCTCGGGCAGCACCGTGAGCGAGGCCGTGGCCACCGTGGAAGGACCGCCGAGGTCCATCGGCCGGGCCCGGGTCTTCCGGCTGCGCAGCGCGTCCAGGCAGACATTGGTGGCGATCCGGTACAGCCAGGACCGCAGCGCCGCCCGCCCCTCGAAGCCGTGCCGGCCGCGCCAGGCCTTGATCATGGCGTCCTGCACCGCGTCCTCGGCCTCCGCCGCGGACCCGAGCATCCGGTAGCAGTACCCGGTCAGCTCGCGCCGGTACTGCTCCAGCTGGAGCTCCAACGGCTCCTCGACCTCAGCGTCAGCCATCGCCAACCTCCTTTCCCCGAAACTAGCGGAGACCACCGACAACCCACCGTGCCCGCTCGGTCAGTCGCCGCGCAGTTCGGTGACGATCGCGACGGCGGCGGCGGTGAACGGGACGGCGAGCAGCGCGCCCAGGATGCCGGCGACGCTGCCGCCCGCGGTGACCGCGACCATCACCACGGCCGGGTGCATGGAGACGGTGCGGCTCTGGATGATCGGCTGCAGAAAGGCGCCCTCGACGAACTGGACCGCCAGGATCACCGCGAGGGTGCCCAGGGCGACCACGAACCCCCGGTCGCCCAGCGCGACCAGCACCGCGACCAGGCCGGACAGGAAGGCGCCGACGAAGGGCACATAGGCGCCGACGAACACCAGGGCCGCCAGCCCCAGGGCGTCCGGCACCCGCAGCAGGAGCAGACCGACCAGGATCAGCCCGGCGTCGATCAGCGCGATCAGGGTGGTGCCGCGCATGTAGCCGGACATCGCCCGGTAGGCGAGGCGGGTCAGCCGGACCGCCTGCTCGGCGTGCGCGGCGGGGACCCAGCCGCGGATCAGGCCGGGGATCCGGTCGGCGTCGCGGAGCAGGAAGAAGGTGAGTGCCAGGCACAGCACCGCGGCCGTGACCAGCTGCGCGGCCAGTCCCACGCCCTTGACCACCCCGGACAGCAGGGTCGACGCCAGCTGCGAGCCCAGCTCGGAGACGCCGGAGGCGGCGTTCTGGCCCAGCGAGCCGAGGTCGCCGGCCCCGAGCCGGTCGCCGACCTGGGCCAGGGCCGCGCCGATCGAGGGGGCGGCGTCGATCAGGGCCTTGGCCACCATCCAGATGGTCCCGTCGATCACCACGATCAGCACCAGGCAGGCCAGGGCGGCTCCGAACGCACGGGACCGCCCGCCGCGTACCGCGCGGCGGGCGACGGGTTCGAGCAGCGCCGTGGCCAGGACCGCGATCAGCGCGGGGACCGCGGCGGCCCGGAAGGACCAGCACAGCAGCAGCACCACGGCCAGTGCCCCGGCCGAGGTCAGCGCGGCGGCGCTCCAGGCGGTGGCCGCGCGCACCGGCTCGGGGAGCCGGCCGAGCAGGCCCGGCGAAGCGGCCTCCGCCGGGCGCGCCGGCTCCGGCGGCCCGGCCGACCGCGGTTCCGCCGCCTCCGGCGGAGGCGCTGCGTCCGGAGGCACTGCGTCCGGCACCTTCCCGCTGCCTGTCAGTAGGCCCGGTCGGAGGACCGGTAGACGCACAGGGCCCAGACGACGGCGATGTCGAGGGCGACGGCGATCAGCGACCACAGCGGGTAGTAGGGCATGGAGAGCAGATTGGAGATCGCGCTGAGCGAGGCGATGAAGATACCGGCGAACCGGCCCCAGGCCGCTCCCTTGAGGACGCCGTAGGCCACGATCAGCAGCACCACGCCGATGATCAGCTGGATCCAGCCCCAGCTGGTCAGGCTGAAGTGGAACGCGTAGTTCGGGGTGGTCACGAAGATGTTGTTCTTGGCGATGCCCATGATCCCGCGCAGGACCGCGAACACCCCGTCCACCAGCATCACCACCCCGCCGAAGAGCACCAGGCCGCTGACCCAGCCGTCCTGCCCGGACGGGGACGGCGCCCGTCCGCGGCCGTGGGCGGCGGTGGCCGTCGCGGCCGTGGCGGCGGACGCGGTCGGGGTGGAGGCCGCCGGATCGGGGTTCCACAGCGGCTGCTCGGCTGGTGTGTTCGGATCGGCCATGAGTTCCTCCAGGGGCTCCGGACCTGCACGTTCGTGCTGGCTTCTGAGCCTGCGTCACCCCGCACCGCCGGGCCACGCGGCTGCGCCGAACGGGTGAGGGGGCGGGTTGCACGTCCACGACACAGATCCGCAGCATGCGCTTAACACGGGTGAGGCAGGGTGGCATTCAGCCCGCAAGGCTGCTGTCGTCCCGCCCTGACCTCCCTTAGTCGGGTTGGCCGGGGGCGGCAGTCACTGCGGCACCGCTCCGCGTTCCCGGGTGGGGGACACTGCGGAGGCGGCAGGGCCGGTCCTTCGCGGACCGGCCCTGCTCGTTGTCCCCTGCTCGTTGCCCCCCTGCCACCTGCTCGTGGCCCGGCTTGCTTATTGGCCGGAGCGGCCCGGGGTCGAACAACTATGCTCGGGCCCACCGACCGTCAGGAGTGCCCCGGTGACCGTGCACGAGACCAGCAGCCCGGACGCCGTCCCGGTGCAGGCCCCCAGAACTGACAACAAACCCGCGACCGTCGACAAGCCCGGGCCCATGGTGAAGCCGCGGAGCGGGCCGGACCCGAACCGCTCCTGGTTCTCGATCGGCTTCCGGGTCAGCCTGGGCGCGCTGCTGGCGTACTGGCTGGTGCAGGCGATCCAGCACATCCAGAGCATTCTGATGCTGACCCTGCTCTCGCTGGTGATAGCGGTCAGCGCGGACCCGATCGTTCGGGTGCTGACCCGGCGCGGGCTGCGCCGACCGGTGGCGGCGACCGTGGTCATCATCGGCCTGTTCCTGGTCCTGGGCGGGCTGTCCACGCTGTTCATTGCACCGATCACAAACGAGATCACTGCTCTCGTCCGCAATATCCCGATCTGGCTCCAGCAACTGCACGACCACCACTCCGTCCTCGGCCAGCTGGAGGACCGCTACCACCTCACCGCCAAGGCCAAGGCACAGCTGGGCACGGACGGCGGCAGCCTGGTCGGCGGGCTGATGGGGGCCGGACAACTGCTGGCCACCACCCTGACCGGGCTGTTCACCGTGATCATCCTGACCATGTACTTCCTGGCCGGCCTGCCCACCCTGAAGAGCTTCGGGCTGCGCTTCGTCGCCGGGAGCCGGCGCGAGCGCGCCGAGAAGCTGACGGACGAGATCCTGCTGCGCACCGGCCGCTACATGCTCGCCAATGTCGCCACCTCGGTCATCGCGGGTGTTGCCACCTTCGTCTGGCTGGAGATCTGGAGCGTGCCCTACCCCGCCGCGCTGGGGGTGTTCGTCGCGGTGATGGACCTGATCCCGCTGGTGGGCTCCACCATCGGCGGCATCGTGGTCTCGCTGGTGGCGCTGGTGGTCTCCTGGCCGGTGGCGATCGCCACCGCGGTCTTCTACATCGTCTTCCGGATCGCCGAGGACTACCTGATCATGCCCAGGGCGATGAAGTTCGCGGTCGAGGTGCACCCGCTGGTGACCATCCTGGCGGTGCTGGTCGGCGGCAGCCTGCTGGGCATCATCGGCGCGCTGCTGGCGATCCCGATCGCGGTGGCCATCGGCCTGATCCTGGACGACGCAGTCTTCCCCGGCATCGCCCGCCGCTGACGCCGCGCCGGTGCCCCGCGCAGGGACGGGTGCGGGGACGAGTGCGGGGCCGCGACACCCTCACGTCGCGGCCCCGGGTCCGACGGGCCACCGGTCCGTTTACGGCGGCCCGCCGGGGTCGGTGCGCCCTTGACGGGCCGTCATCGGGCTCAGCAGGCGCCCTGGTCGGTCCAGACCGCCCAGGAGGCGGGCGCGCCCGGGGTGGCGCCGGTGGAGTACCAGGCGGAGAGCCACTGGTGGCTGTTGTAGGAGACGCGGTCGCCCGGGACGTAGGAACTGGTGGCGCTCCAGGCGCTCAGCCCGGCGCAGCCGGTGCCACCGCCCCCGCCGCCACTGCTGCTGATGGTCCAGCTGAAGGCGGTGCTCCCGCTGGCGGTGCCGGAACTGGCGCTGACGGTGACCGTGGAGGTCCCGGCGGCGCTGGGGGTGCCGGTGATCAGGCCGCTGCTGCTGATGGCCAGTCCGGCCGGCAGCCCGGTGGCGCTGTACGTCAGCGGCTTGGACGCCGAGTCGGTGCCGGAGATCTGCAGCGAGACCGCTGTGCCCACGGTTCCGGTGCGGCTGCCCGGGTTGGTGACCGTCACGGTCTCCGAGCCGCCGGTGGAACCGGAGCCGAAGCCGCTGGTGCCGTTCGGGCTGCCCCAGCCGGTCGGTCCGTCATATCCCGGGCCGGCGTTGCAGAAGTAGGACACCGAGCAGGATCCGTTGCTGCCCGAGGTGACGTCGTTGAAGCTGCCGGTGTGGTTGTACGGGTACTGGGCCGCCCGGTCGCCCGCGTTCGGGGCGCCCGCGAGCGCCCACACCGAGGCGACGATCGGGGAGGCCGCGCTGGTCCCGCCGTAGACGGCCCAGCCGCTGCCGCCGTAGGTCTGGTAGACCGAGACCCCGGTGGCGGGGTCGGCCACCGCGGCGACGTCCGCCTCCATCCGGCGTGAGCAGCCGGTGTCGTGCTGCCAGGACGGCTTGGTGATGTACGCCGAGCAGCCGGAGCCGCCGCCCTCGGTCGAGTTGGTCCGCCACACGGTCTCGTTCCAGCCCCGGGCACTGGACGAGCGGGTGAGCGAGGTGCCGCCGACGGCGGTGACGTACTGCGAGGTCGCCGGGTACTCCGCGCCGGTGTTCGAGTCGCCGGTGCTCACGGTGATCGCCACGCCGGGGTGGTTGAAGTACGCGGCGTCGGACGAGGCGACCGAGGAGTCCTCACTGCCGCCGTAGCTGTTGGAGACGAACTTGGCGCCCTGGGCGACGGCCTGGTTCACCGCGGTGCCGAGGTTGGCGTCGCTGGCCGAGGTGGCCTCCACCAGCAGGATGTGGCAGTTCGGGCAGACCGCGCTGACCATGTCGACGTCCAGTGAGATCTCCCCGGCCCAGCCGGAGTCCGGCGAGGGGTAGCTCGTCCCGCCGTTCTGGTTGATCTTGCGGAAGCAGCCGTTGGCGGTGGTGCAGGCGGGCAGGCCGTAGGTGGAGCGGTAGGTGGCGAGATCGGACTCGGCGTTGGGGTCGTCCTGGGCGTCGACGATCGCCACGGTCTGCCCGGAGCCGCCGGACGGCAGGTTGTAGGCACTGGCCAGGTCGCTCGGCCCGTAGCCCGAGGGGAGCGCGGGGGATATCAGCGCGCCCTCGTGCACATCGGTGCGCTTGAGCGCCAGACAGGCCAGCTCGCCCGGACGGGTCGGTGCGGCGCAGGCCCGGGCCACGGTGATCCCGCCGGATCCGGTGCCGGTGCCGGTGGCCGCCTGGGCGGGGAGGGCCGCCGCCCCGGCCGCGAAGGCGCCCGAGATCATCGCGACGACCAGTGCCAGCAGGGGGAGGCGGGTGAGTAGTGCGGACAGTCCACGGCGTTCCGAACGGTGCTTGTCCACGCGGACTCCATTTCTGATGTCGCCCCGGGTCAGGGGCAGGCTCGAAGGGTCGAGCGGAAACGTAGCCCGATGGCAGGTATCGGTCAATGAATCAAAGGCGAACTGCCACCCTTGACCTTCTCTTGCAAAGTCGAGGGGGTACCCTTGCGCCGCTCAGCCGGCCGTCCGGAGCAGGGTGAGCTGGGTCCGGTCGTGCACCCCGAACCGGCGGAACAGCCGGGTCAGGCTGCCCTCCACCGACTTCACCGAGATGTGCAGCGCGGCGGCGATCTGCCGGTTGGTGGACCCGTTCTGCACCAGCTCCACGATCTGCCGCTCCAGGTCGCTCAGCGGTGCCGCGGGTCCGTCCAGCCGGGCCAGCTGCTCCCTGGCGTAGTCGAGCCAGGGGAGGCAGTGGGCGGCGGCGAAGGCCCGGGTGGCGGCGTGCAGGTCGGCCCGGGCCGCCGCCCGGCGCCGGGCCCGGCGTTCGAGGTCGCCGAGGGTGAGCCTGGCCCTGGCGGCCTCCAGCGGATAGGGGTGCACCGGCGGTAGCGCCGCGCGCAGCCGGTCGGCCGCGCCGTGCGGATCGCCGTCGAGGCCGACCAGCACCGCGCGGGCCCGGGCCAGCCCGAGCCGCAGCACCTGCCGGTCCAGCCGGGCCGCCTCGCGGGTCGCCTCGTCCAGGACCCGCCGGGCCTCCTCGGTGGCCCCCGACCTGGCCAGCGCCTCGACCAGGTCGGCGTCCACCAGGAACAGCGCCGGGTCGGTGAAGCCCAGGCCGCGCAGCAGCGTCCGGCAGCGGCGCAGGTGCTCGGCCGCCTGCGCGACCCGATGGCCGAGCAGGTCGGCCCGGCCGTACAGGCCCAGCGCATAGGCGGACCACTCGGTGTCCCCGGCCAGCTCCCCGGCGCGGAGCGCGGCGGCGGCCAGTTCTCCGGCGCGCTGGACCGTGCCGCCGTTGAGCTCGGCGGCGGCGCTCAGCACCAGCCCGGGACCGGGGGTGGGGCCCAGCTCCGCCCGCATCCGGCCGCCGAGCACGGCCGCCCGGTACGCCTCGGCGCAGAGGCCGGCGCGTTCGTGCACCGAGGCCACCATGTGCAGCACATCGCCCAGGTCCTTCACCCGGCCGGCGTTCTCCACGTCGGCGCGGAGCAGGTTCACCGCGTCGACGGCCTCGGCGACGTCCCCGCTGCGCAGCAGCCAGACCACCAGGCAGCAGCGGACCTGGATCGAGGCCGCCGTCATCGCCGCGGCCGGACGGCCCGCTGTCAGCGCGGCGGCGTGCCGCAGCGAGGGCAGTACCCGGTCGCGGTGGAACTGCATCTCGATCGGCGCCCGTAACGCGACCACCTCGATCTGCTGGTCGAGGTCGCCGCTGCGTTCGGCCTGGCGTTCGGCCTCGGCCAGTTCGGCCAGGCCGAAGCCGGTCTGCCCGATGCTGATCGCGTGCTCGGCCCGGTGCAGCTGCACCGCGGCGCGCAGCCGCGGGTCGTCGCCCGCGTCGGCCCGCGCGGCGTCGAGCAGCGCAGGGACCCCGGAGCGGTCGCCCCCGGCCAGCTCGACCAGCAGCAGCCGCGCACCGACCCTGGCCGCGTTGCCCGCAGTGCTTTGGCCTGTGCTGCGGAGCACGGTGTCGCAGGCCTGCCTGGCCTGGTCCAGCAGCCCGGCGTCGTAGGCGTGCCGGGCGCAGTCGAGCATCCGCTCGGCGGCGAGGCCCGGATCGTCGGGAGTGCGCTCGGCGGCCAGCCGGGAGAGTTCGGCGGCGAGGGCGGGGGCGCCCCTGGTGACCGCGATCCCAGCCGCGTCCGCCAGTTCCCGGGCGAGTTCGGGGTTGGGTCGGCCACCGGCCAGCGCCCTGTGCCGGGCCCGTTCGAGCGGGTCGTCCAGCAGTCGGGCCAGGGCGGCGTGGCACTCCTGTCGCTGGGCGGTGGTCGCGTCGGCGTAGATGATCTCGCGCAGCAGCGGGTGGGTGAACCGCAGTTCCCGCCCCGGCCCGGGACCGCAGGCGACGACCCCGGCCGCCAGGGCCGCCGCCATGGCCCGGTCGTCCTCGGCCGGAGCCCACCGCTGCGGCCTGGCCGCCGCCGCGATCAGCAGCAGCGCGTCGACCGCCTCGCGCGGCAGCGCGGCGAGCCGGTCGGCGAGCAGCGCGCGCAGCCGCTCCGGGACCGGCAGCGGATCGTCGGTACGGACCGGGCGGTCCGAGCGCAGTGCGGCCCGGGCCAGTTCCAGGGCATAGAACGGATTGCCGCCGCCCGCCGCCTGGATCCGCGCGGAGAGCCGGTCCGTCGGCGCCAGCCCGAGCCGGGTCCGCAGCAGTTCGCCGATCAGCGGGTCGGCCAGCGTGCTGACGGCCAGTTCGGTACGGGGCTCGGGCAGCAGGTCCAGGCAGCCGGGCTCGCGCCCCTCGCCGACCCGCTCCGCGGCGGCCACCCTGACCCGCCGTCCGTCGAGTCTGCGGGCCGCGAAGCGGAGCACCTCGGCGCTGGCCGGGTCCAGGCAGTGCGCGTCGTCCAGCACCAGTAGCACCGGGCGGTCCGCGGCCAGCGACCGCAGCAGTTCCAGCACCGCGATCCGGATGGCCAGCTGTCCGGCGGACACTCCGTCAAAAAACCTTCCACCAAAGGGAGTTCTGTCAGAAGGTTTTCCGTCGGGCGGCCTTCCCTCGACGGGCGGCCCGTCGGTCGGGGCCCCGGGGCCCGGCGCTCGCAGCAGGGCGACATCGAGCACCGAGCCGAGGTGCGGGGCGATCAGCCCGTCGTGCTCGGCGATCTGACGCGCGAACAGGTCGTAGAGCGCGAGGTGCGGCAGCGAGGCCTCGGTCGCCGTGGAGTTGCTGCGCAGCACCAGCAGGCCCGCTTCGGTCGCCTCGGTCTCCAGGGCGTCCAGGACCGCGGACTTGCCGATGCCGGCCGGACCGGTCAGCAGTACTCCGCCGCCGTCCGCGAGGGCCGCCTGGCAGCGGTCCAGCAGTTCGTCGCGACCCAGCAGGACCGTCGCGTCGCTCATGGCGAAGAGTCTCCACCGGTTGCCCCAAGTGGTCTAGTCCTTAGACCGGTTGGACGGTCCTGCCCGGCCCCGCCCCGGGCGCACGGCAGACCGCGCGGGGCCGGGCGGGCCTGGTCGCGGAGCCAGCCGTGGGCGCGGTCGCTGCCGCGGCGCTGACGCCAGGTCAGATACAGCGGGACGGCGGCCATCTCGCTCGAAGGGGAACGGCGGCGTGCGCAGGCCGAGGTCGCCGAGCATGGCGCGGCTGACCGGCCCGGGCACCGCCACCAGCAGGTCGCTGTCGCGGACCAGGCGCAGGGCCGCGGCGGGCGATGGGGACGGCGACGATGACCCGGCGCTGCTGCCCGCGGGCGGCGAGGGCCTCGTCGAGACGATGAGGTGCGAGGCGTGCTGACCATCGTCCACCTGCTGCTGACCGGCGACACCTACCCCGCGCCGGCCAGACGCGGCGCCCGGCGGAACGGGACGCCGCTACGCCCCTCGGCGAAGACGGACCTGGCGGCGGCGCCGGTCGGCACCGGGTAGGCCAGGCCAGGCGAGGACGCGGCGACCCACCGGCGGATCGGCGAGTCGGCGAGTCGGTCACCGCGATGCTGGCCGGCGCCCTGGTCGTCCGGGTCTCGGTTCCGGCCACCCGGCCGCCGTTACCGTCTCCGTGTTCGACCGACGCCGGTAGTTCCGAACCGAGGCCGACCCTCCGTGCCCGCAGTTCCCTGCCCGCGCCGCGTCCGCGCCCGGCCCGCAGGGCACCCCCGCCGCGCCCGCGCGATTCGCCGCCCGGTGTCGGTGGCGGCCCGTAGGCTGATCCGCATGGTGACGAGTGGCACGTCCGAGGCCGCAGGCCGACCGGCGTTCAAGAAGGCAAAGGTCCCGACCACGCATACCGGCCTGGTCCGGCAGGCACGGAAGATCAATCGGGCGCTGGCCGACGTGTATCCGTACGCGCATCCCGAGTTGGACTTCACCAATCCGTTCGAGCTGCTGGTGGCGACGGTGCTGTCGGCGCAGACGACCGACCTGCGGGTGAACCAGACCACGCCCGCGCTGTTCGCCAAGTACCCCACACCGGGGGCGCTGGCCGAGGCGAACCCGGAGGAGCTGGAGGAGATCATCCGGCCGACCGGGTTCTTCCGGGCCAAGGCCAAGTCGCTGCTGGGCCTGTCGGCGGCGCTGCGGGACCGGTTCGACGGCGAGGTGCCGCCGCGTCTTGAGGATCTGGTGACGCTTCCCGGCGTGGGCCGGAAGACCGCCAATGTGGTGCTCGGGAATGTTTTCGGCGTGCCCGGGATTACCGTCGACACGCACTTCGGGCGGCTCGCCCGGCGGTTCGGGTGGACCGACTCGGACGATCCGGTGAAGGTCGAGCATGAGGTCGGCGAGCTGATCCCGAAGAGCGAGTGGACCATGCTGTCCCACCGGGTGGTGTTCCACGGGCGGCGGATCTGCCACGCGCGGCGCCCGGCCTGCGGGGCCTGCCCGATCGCCGAACTGTGTCCCTCGTACGGCGAGGGGGAGACCGATCCGGTGGCGGCGGAGAAGCTGTTGAAGTACGAGAAGGGCGGCCAGCCGGGGCAGCGGCTGAGCCCGCCGCCGGACTACCCCGGCAAGCCGGCGCCCCCGGCGTCGGCGGCGGCGGTACCGACGGCGGGAGAGGGCTGAGGATGACGGCAGCGGCGGAGCAGGGCACGGGCAGCAGCGGCACCATCGGTGGCTCGGGCTCGGGCGGCTTCGGCAGGGGCAGCGCGGAGATCGTCCGCGAGGGCCTGCCGGACTGGCTGCTGCCCGTCAGGGACGCCGCCGAGCGGCTCGAGCCGCGGCAGCTCAGCCGGTTCCTGCCGCCCGCCGAGGGCGGGCGCCGCTCCGCCGTGCTGGTGCTGTTCGGCGAGAGCCCGGCCGCCAAGGGCGGGGATCCGGTCCCCGACCTGCTGCTGATCGAGCGGGCCCGCTCGCTCCGCTCGCACGCCGGCCAGCCCTCCTTCCCCGGCGGCGCGCTGGACGAGGAGGACGGCGACCCGGCCGGTCCCGGCCCGGTGAACGCGGCCCTGCGCGAGGCATGGGAGGAGACCGGCCTCGACCCGACCGGGGTGCAGGTCTTCGGGGTGCTGCCCGACCTCTACATCCCGGTCAGCAACTTCGTGGTCACCCCGGTGCTGGGCTGGTGGCGGGACCAGACACCGGTCGCGCCGGTGGACCCGGCCGAGGTCGCCGCGGTGTTCCGGGTGCCGATCGACGAGCTGGCCGCGCCGGAGCGGCGGGCCCGGCTGAAGCATCCCAGCGGGTTCCGCGGCCCGGCCTTCCTGGTCGAGGGCCGGCTGGTCTGGGGCTTCACCGCCGGGGTGATCGACCGGATCCTGCACCACGCGGGTCTGGAGCAGCCCTGGGACACCAGCCGGGAGATCGAGCTGTCCGAGGACGCGGTGGTGGTGGCGACGGCCGAGCGCGACCGGGCCAGGGAGCGGAACGGAACGGCCGCGGGGGCGGCGGGGGAACCGTCGGGCCCGGCCCGCACGTGACATGACCTGAGAGCCGCGCCGACCAGCCGGACAGACCCCGATCCCGCGATCTTTCGGGGGCGCCGTCCACAGGATCCACCGCCGTGGGAAGGTTGACCGTTGCTGCCCGACCCGCCCAGGAAGCCACTGTGAACGTCCTCGACATCCTGCTCATCGCCGCCGCCGTCGGATTCGCCGTCTCCGGCTACCGCCAGGGCTTCGTCGTGGGCGTCCTCTCCCTGGTCGGCTTCCTCGGCGGCGGCCTGATCGCCGTGCAGCTGCTGCCGTTCCTGCTGGAGCACCTCTCCGCCGGGACGGTCTCCTCGGTCGTCGCCGTGATCGTCGTGATCGTCTTCGCCTCGGTCGGTCAGGCGTTCACCACCCACTGGGGCTGGAAGCTGCGCGGCCCGATCGACCGCAGCCGGGCCCGGATCTGGGACGCGGCGGGCGGCTCGGTGGTCAATGTGGTGGCGATGCTGCTGGTCGCCTGGCTGATCGGTTCGGCGCTGGCCGGGACCTCGCTGCCGACCATCGCCCACCAGGTTCGCACCTCCAAGGTGCTCGGCGGGGTGCAGAAGGCGCTGCCCGCCGACGCTCCGGAGTGGTTCTCGGACTTCACCTCGGTGATGGCCCGCAACGGCTTCCCGCAGGTGTTCAACCCGTTCCAGGACGAGCCGATCACCGACGTCCCGCCGCCGGACCCGGCGCTGGCCAACAGCGCCGCGGTGGTGCAGGCGCACCGCAGCATCGTCAAGGTGATGGGCACCGCGCCCAGCTGCGGCAAGGTGATCGAGGGCACCGGCTTCGTCTACGCGCCGCAGCGGGTGATGACCAACGCCCATGTGGTCGGCGGGGTGTCCGCGCCCACGGTGAACCTCGGCGGCCGGATCTACGAGGCGAAGGTCGTGCTCTACGACTGGAAGCGCGACATCGCGGTGCTGGACGTCCCCTCGCTCAAGGCCACCCCGCTGGTCTTCGCCGGCGACGCCAAGACCAGCGCGGACGCCATCGTGGCCGGCTTCCCGGAGAACGGCCCCTTCAACGTCCAGGGCGCCAGGATCCGCGGCCGGCTCCAGGCCAGCGGTCCTGACATCTACCACCGGGGCACGGTCAGCCGGGACATCTACTCGCTGCGGTCGACGGTCCGTCAGGGCAACTCCGGCGGCCCGCTGCTGACCCCGGACGGACAGGTGTACGGGGTGGTCTTCGCCAAGTCGCTTGATGACGCGCAGACCGGTTACGCGCTGACGGCGGACGAGGTCCGCTCCGACGCCCAGCAGGGGCAGTCGGCGACCCAGAAGGTCGACAGCGAATCCTGCGCGCTCTGACCGCACAGCACTTCCCGCTGCGGGGCCTGTCGGTGGCAACTGATACCGTCTGGGACGCTTCAGTCGGACGGATCTTGACGGTGCCGTCGCAACGAGGGGGAGGACGCCACGTCATGATGGGTCATTCGCACGCGGTCAGCGGAGCACTGCTCTTCGCCGCCACCGCGCCCTACCTGCCGCCGCTGGTGATGCACCATCACCTCAGCCCGCAGGAGATCCTGATGGGCACGGTGCTCTGCGCCGGTGCGGCCCTGCTCCCCGACCTGGACCACCACGACGGGACGATCGCCAACTTCCTCGGCCCGGTGTCCAAGCTGCTGTGCCGCTTCGTCGCCTGGATCTCCGGCGGCCACCGGCACGCCACCCACTCGATCTTCTTCATCGCCTTCATGACCCTGGGCACCTGGGCCGGGGTCTCCTACGGCGGTCGCTGGTTCACCCTGTGCATGACCTTCTTCCTGCTGGCGATGGCCGTGCGGGCGCTCAACCTCTGCCCGCCGGGGCACGGCTTCTCGGCCTGGGGCACCATCGTGGCGATGGCGCTGATCGGCACCGGCGTGATCGCCAAGTTCATCCCCTCGGCGCCGGGCTGGCTGCCGTACGCGGTGGGCCTGGGCTGCCTGGCGCACCTGCTCGGCGACTCGATCACCAAGCAGGGCGCGCCGTGGCTCTGGCCGCTGCGGACCCGCTACGAGATCGTGGTGATCAAGAGCAGCGGCAACCGGCTGGAGACGGAGATACTGGTCCCGATCATGGGAATAGCGACCGTCGCCCTGCTCTGGTTCACCGCGCTCTCGCCCAACACGTTCTAGCTGCTCAGCTGCTCAGCTGCTCAGCTGCCCGGCCGACCGCCCCGCGGTCGGCCGCGGGTCAGCGCTGGCGCAGCCGGGAGGTCATCCAGCGGGCCCGGCGGGTGAGGATGTGCGGTATTCCGACATGGTCGGAGTCACTGCCGGCGTGGCCTTCGGGGGCGGCCCCGGAGGTGCTGCCGAACGGGCTGAGGGCCGCGGTCTGCTGAAGCGAGCGGCGGCGGGAACGTGGCGCGAAAGCGCGGTCGTGCATCCAGCTCATAGCTAGAGGACTGCCCGCACGGGACCGGGGGTAATCCCGTGCGGGACGGCCAATTGGCCTATGGTTGGCATATTTTCAGATAGCAGAGTTCCGCTTTCGAACCCCAGTTCTGACCACCCGTCAGAGCGCTCCCGGCTGTCCGCTCAGCGGTCCGGCTCGGGGTCGCGGAGCCAGTTGACCAGCTCGCGGGAGAACCCCTCAGGGTCCTCCTCATGGGGGTAGTGGCCGATCCCGTCCAGCAGCCGCCAGCGGTACGGCGCCTCCACGTACTCGCCGGATCCGGCCGCGGTACGGGCCAGCAGCACCGGGTCCGCCGCGCCGTGCAGATGCAGCGTGGGCACCCGCACCGGACGCCGCATCCGGCGCGAGTACTGCAGACCGTCGGGACGGCCCATGGAGCGCATCAGCCAGCGGTAGGGCTCGATCGAGCAGTGCGGGGTGTTCGGCAGCAGCATCGCCTGGCGGTACGTCAGCAGCGTCTTCTCGTCCGGCCGGTGGCCGGTCCCGGTCCAGTCGGCCAGGTACTCGCCGACGGCCTGCGCCCCGTCGGCGGCCAGCTTCCGTTCGGGCACCCAGGGCCGCTGGAAGCCGAGCAGGTGCTCGGCCGCGGCGATCTGCCTGCGGTCGGTCATCAGCGACCGGCGGTAGCGGCGCGGGTGCGCGCTGGAGACCACCACCAGCCGGCGGACCAGGGCGGGGCGCATCACCGCCGCCGTCCAGGCCAGGAAGCCGCCGAGGTCGTGGCCGACCAGCGCCGCGTCGGAGGCCCCGAGCGAGCGGATGATCCCGGTCAGGTCCAGCGCCATGTTGGACGGGTCGTAGCCGCGCGGGGTGCGGTCGCTGCCGCCGACGCCGCGCAGGTCCACGGCGACGGCGCGGAAGCCGGCGTCGGCGAGGGCGGTGAGCTGGTGCCGCCAGGTCCACCAGAACTGCGGCCAGCCGTGCACCAGCAGGACCAGCGGCCCCTCGCCGAGCTCGGCGATGTGGAAGCGTCCGCCGTTGGCGGACACCTCGCGGTGGCTCCAGGGGCCGTCGATCCGCGGATCGAAGGAGTCGGCGAAGATGTGGGATCCGCCGGGGGTGTTGTCAGACGACATGTGCAGAGCGTGTCATATCCGGAGCAAGGTCGGGTTTCCAGGGCCGCACCGGTTGGGGCTGTGCCGTGCCGTGCCGGTCCGGTCCGGTCCGTGCCGGTCCGGTTCAGTCCGGACCGGTCAGGGCAGCAGGATCTTGTGCCCGTCGGCGGTGAGCGGCGGGGCGGGGTGCGGCTTGGCGTTCTTCAGCACGTCGACCGTGGCCTTGGTGGTGGCGATGGTCCGGTCCGGCGGCGAGAGCTTCTTGAAGTAGCGGAAGGCCAGCAGCCCGGCCGCCGCGGCGAGCAGCAGGTACAGCACGCCGACGATGGTCAGCGACCAGCCGAAGGTGATGCCCGAGGACCCGCCCAGGTCGTGGATCCCGTAGGCCAGGGCGAAGCTCAGCACCGGGACGGAGGCCAGCGCGATCACCGCGGCGAGCGCCCCGGCCACACCGCCGAAGAGGCCGCGCTTGACGTCCTTGGTGATCTCGGCCTTGGCGAGGGCGATCTCGTCGTGGACCAGGGTGGAGAGGTCGGCGGTGGCGGCGGCGAACAGCTGGCCCACCGTGCGGTCGGCCCCGTTGAGCTGGGAACTGGCCTCGGACCTGTCAGCTGCTGACATCTGGCGTCTCCTCCGGTCGTCCTGGTACGGCGTGCTGGCACTGCTTCCTGTCACTGTCTCAGATCATGCCTCGTCACGTCGGCGGCTCACCACTCGGCCTGCTCCTCCTCGTGGATCCGCCGGTAGCTGCGGTTGCGCAGCCGCAGCAGCACCGCGGCCACGACGGCGCAGATCAGCGAGCCGACCAGGACCGCGGCCTTGTCCCGTTCGGCCAGCGCGTGGTCGTCGGGGAAGGCCAGTTCGGAGATCAGCAGCGACACCGTGAAGCCGATGCCGGCCAGCACCGCGACCGCGAACAGGTCGCTCCACTCCAGCTCCGGGTTGAGCTCGGCCCTGGTGAAGCGGGCGGCCAGCCAGGTGCCGCCGAAGATGCCGACGGTCTTGCCGACCAGCAGCCCGAGCACTACGCCCAGCGGCGACGCCTGGGTGAAGACCTGGCCGATCGCGCTGGGGCCGATCGACACCCCGGCCGCGAACAGGGCGAACACCGGCACGCAGAACCCGGCCGAGAACGGCCGGACCAGGTGCTCGATGTGCTCGGCGGGGGAGTGCTGCTCGCCCGGGTCCTTGGTGCAGCGCAGCATCAGGCCCATGGCGACCCCGGCCACCGTGGCGTGGATCCCGCTCTCGTGCATCAGCGCCCAGATCACGAAGGCCAGCGGGAGGTAGAGGTACCAGCCGTGCACCCGCTTCCGGTGCAGCAGGTAGAACAGGCCGAGGCCGAGCACGGCCAGGCCGAGCGCCCAGAGCTTGATGCCGTGGCTGTAGAAGATCGCGATGATCAGGATCGCGATCAGGTCGTCGACCACGGCCAGGGTGAGCAGGAAGGCCCGCAGTGAGGACGGCAGGTGCGAGCCGACCACGGCCAGCACCCCGAGCGCGAAGGCGATGTCGGTCGCGGTGGGGATGGCCCAGCCGGCGGGCTCTCCGCCGGGGCCGAGGTTGACCAGGGCGTAGACGGCGGCGGGCAGCGCGACCCCGCAGACCGCGGCGACCACCGGTAGGGCCGCCGCCCTCGGGTCGCGCAGCTCGCCGGAGACGAGTTCGCGCTTGAGCTCGACGCCCGCCACGAAGAAGAAGACGGCCAGCAGCCCGTCCTTGGCCCAGGTGTCCAGCGAGAGGTCCAGGTGCAGCGGCGCGCTGGGCCCGATGGTCCGGTCCAGCACGCTCTGGTAGCCGGCCGGCCAGGCGTTCGCCCAGACGAGTGCCACCACGGCCGCGCAGAGCAGCAGGATGCCCCCGACGGTCTCGGCCCGGAGGGCGTCGGCGAGGAAGGCGCGCTCGGGGAGCGGGAGCCGGCCCAGGAACTGGCGGCGGGGCGTGGGGTCGCTCACGCGGCGGTCCTCCGGACGCTGATCTGACGGGTCGTATGTACCTTTTGTCAGATGTTATCCGGGAAGCGCGGAGAGGGCCGCCCCGCGACGCGGGACGGCCCTCTCGGTGGGTTCCGTGCTGGTCGGACCCGTGCTGGTCGGACCCGCTGTCAGTCCTCGTCCCCGGCCGAGCGCTGGCTCTGGATGAGGTCCATCACGGTGGAGTCGGCCAGGGTGGTGGTGTCGCCGACCGCGCGGCCCTCGGCGATGTCGCGCAGCAGCCGGCGCATGATCTTGCCGGAGCGGGTCTTCGGCAGCTCGCTGACCAGCTGGATCAGCTTGGGCTTGGCGATCGGGCCGAGGACCTTGGCGACGTGGTTGCGCAGCTCGGCGACCAGGTCCTCGTTGTCCTTGGCGCTGCCGCGCAGGATCACGAAGGCGGCGATGGCCTGGCCGGTGGTGGCGTCGGTGGCGCCGACCACGGCCGCCTCGGCGACCTTGGGGTGGGAGACCAGGGCGGACTCGACCTCGGTGGTGGAGATGTTGTGGCCGGAGACCAGCATCACGTCGTCGACCCGGCCGAGCAGCCAGAGGTCGCCGTCCTCGTCCTTCTTGGCGCCGTCGCCGGCGAAGTAGGTCCACTTGTCGCTGCCGGACCCCTCGTGGCCGGCGCCGAACCGGGACCAGTAGGTCTCGAGGTAGCGCTGGTCGTCGCCCCAGATGGTCCGCAGCATGGACGGCCACGGCTCGGTCAGCACCAGGTAGCCGCCGCCGCCGTCGGGGACCTCGTTGGCCTCGTCGTCGACCACAGTGGCGGAGATGCCGGGCAGCGGGGTCTGCGCGGAGCCGGGCTTGGTGTGGGTGACCCCGGGCAGCGGGCTGATCATCATGGCGCCGGTCTCGGTCTGCCACCAGGTGTCCACGATCGGGGTCTTGCCCGCGCCGATGTGCTCGCGGTACCAGATCCAGGCCTCGGGGTTGATCGGCTCGCCGACGCTGCCCAGGATCCGCAGCGAGGACAGGTCGAACTTGGCGGGGATGTCGTCGCCCCACTTCATGAAGGTGCGGATCGCGGTGGGCGCGGTGTAGAGCAGGGTGACCTTGTACTTCTGGATGATCTCCCAGAACCGGCCCTGGTGCGGGGTGTCCGGGGTGCCCTCGTACATGACCTGGGTGGCGCCGTTGGCCAGCGGCCCGTAGACGATGTAGGAGTGCCCGGTGACCCAGCCGATGTCGGCGGTGCACCAGTAGACGTCGGTCTCGGGCTTGAGGTCGAAGACCGCGTGGTGGGTGTAGGAGGCCTGGGTGAGGTAGCCGCCGGTGGTGTGCAGGATGCCCTTGGGCTTACCGGTGGTCCCCGAGGTGTAGAGGATGAACAGCGGGTGCTCGGCGTTGTGCGGCACCGGGGTGTGCTCGGTGGACTGACGGGAGGTGATCTCGTCCCACCACACGTCCCGGCCCTCGGTCCAGGCGGTCTCCTGGCCGGTGCGGCGCACCACCAGCACGTGCTGCACGGTCGGGCAGCTGAGCACGGCCTCGTCGATGGCGGGCTTGAGCGCGGTGGGCTTGCCGCGGCGGTAGCCGCCGTCCGCGGTGATGACCAGCTTGGCGTCCGCGTCCTGGACCCGGGAGGCGACCGCTTCGGCGGAGAAGCCGCCGAAGACCACGGAGTGCGCCGCGCCGATCCGGGCGCAGGCGAGCATCGCCACGGCGGCCTCGGGGATCATCGGCAGGTAGACGGCGACCCGGTCGCCCTTCTCGATGCCCAGTTCGGTGAGTGCGTGGGCGGCCTTGGAGACCTCGTCCTTGAGCTGCGCGTAGGTGATCGCGCGGCTGTCGCCGGGCTCGCCCTCGAAGTGGATGGCGACCCGGTCGCCGTGTCCGGCCTCGACGTGGCGGTCCACGCAGTTGTACGCCACGTTCAGCTCGCCGTCGGCGAACCACTTGGCGAAGGGCGGGTTGGACCAGTCGAGGGTCTCGGTGGGCTCGGTGCTCCAGCTCAGCCGGCGGGCCTGCTCGGCCCAGAAGGCGAGCCGGTCCTCCTTCGCTTCCTGGTAGGCGGCGGCGGTCACATTCGCGGCGGCGGCGAGCTCAGCAGGCGGGGCGAATCGACGCTCTTCCTTGAGCAGGTTTTCCAGGCTCTCATTGCTGCTCAACGCGCACTCCTCATCGAGTTCTGGGTGCGGGCGTCCCGTTCTGCTCCGCGACCCGGATATGTCGTGACTAGCTCACCAGGATGCGGGCGCGCTGACAAGGGTCCTCGGAGAATTGGTGTAGACCTTTGTTGAACTTCCGCCGGTCAGGCCGCCGACTCCAGCCGGGGCCGGACCGGACTGAAGGTGCGCCCGTTACCTGCGAGAAGGTACGCCTGCGCCGTGGCGAAGTCGAAGTACAGCCCGGCCACCCGGAGTGTCCCGGCCTCGACCCCGCGCCGCACCGACGGATGGGCGCTCAGATTGTCGACCTGCTGGGCCACATTGGTCAGGCAGAGCCGCTCCAGCGGGTCCGCCGAGGGCGCGGCGCCGCGGAGCCGGGCGGGGGCGTGCCGGACCCGCTGCAGCGAGTCCTGGCCGTGCCGCAGCCAGCGGGTCAGCGGTGTCCCGGCCAGGCCCTGCCGCCGGTGCGCGCCGCGCAGCAGCGACTGCATCGCACCGCAGCCCGAGTGCCCGCACACGGTGATCGTCCGGACCTGCAGGATCTCCACGGCGTACTCGATCGCGGCGGCCACCGACTCGTCCGTGCCGCGCACGTCCGGGACGGCGACCAGGTTGCCGATGTTGCGGACGGTGAACAGCTCGCCAGGACCGCTGCTGGTGATCACGTTCGGCACCAGCCGCGAGTCGGCGCAGGTGATGAACAACTGGGACGGCGACTGCCCCTCCCGGGCCAGCCGGGCCAGTTCGGGCTGCAGCCCGGGGGCGGTGTGCTGCTGGAACTCGCGCACGCCGCCGAGGAAGTGCTCGTCGGTCAGGTCATCGTGCCGGGGGTCCGTGCCGGTGCTCTGCATGGGTCGCGTCTCCCAAGGTTAGGTAAATGAAGAGTAATGAACCCTTTACCTAAATGAGAGCCGTGGCCGCCGAAGTTCACCCGACCGGGCGTCGGAGGGGGTGTCGGACGGGGCGTCAGGCGGTGACGGCCTGCCGCTGGTTCTCGCGCGTGTTCGCGGAGGCGTCCTCGGTGAGCGCGAAGTCGGGATCGACCTGCGCCGCCAGGTCCGTCCCGGTCTTGGCGTTGCCCCAGCTCTCCGCGTTGCGCAGGTGGAAGTTGACCATCTGCCGGTTGTAGCGGCCCCAGTCGCGCAGCTGGTACGTCGCGTCCGCGGCCTCGCGCAGGGTGCGCAGCGAGGCGTGGTTGGCCGGCTCCAGCTCGGCCAGGCCCGGCGCGCGGCCCTGCTCGGTCCGCCGCACCCATTCGGACTGGCCGAACACGGCGAGCAGGTCGTCGCCGACCTGCTCGCGGAGGTAGGCCACGTCGTCCTCGTGCTGCACCTTGTTGCCGACGACCCGCAGGTTCACGTCGAAGTCGGCCGCGTAGTCCTTGTACTGGCGGTAGACCGAGACGCCCTTCCTGGTCGGCTCGGCGACCAGGAAGGTCATGTCGAACCGGGTGAACAGGCCGGAGGCGAAGGAGTCCGAGCCCGCCGTCATGTCCACCACCAGGTACTCGCCGGCCCCGTCGGCCAGATGGTTCAGGCACAGCTCCACCGCGCCGACCTTGGAGTGGTAGCAGGCCACGCCGAGGTCCTCCTCGTCGAAGGCGCCGGTGGCCATCAGCCGCAGCCGGGCGCCGTCCACGGTGAACTCGCGGGCGCACATGTCGTACACCGGGTTGTCCTCGGCGATCCGCAGCAGCCGGGAGCCGCTGCCGGGCGGGGTGGTCTTGATCATCGAAGCCGCGTCGGCGATCCGCGGGTTCCCGCCGCGCAGGTACTCCTTGATCTGCGGCATCAGCGCCCCCATCGACGGCACCGAGGCCGCCTGCTCCTCGGTCAGCCCGATGGCCGCGCCCAGGTGCTGGTTGATGTCGGCGTCCACGGCGATCACCGGCGCCCCGGCGGTGGCGAGGTGGCGGACGAACAGCGAGGACAGGGTGGTCTTGCCACTGCCGCCCTTGCCGACGAAGGCGATCTTCATGCAGGACTCCGGGTCGTTCGGGGCTGGCTGGGATCAGAAGCATGTTTATTGGTAACCGTTATCGTCACCGATAGTGGTCATGGTAGCGATCCGTCACCGCCGTGTGATCGGCTTGGCAGAGTGTTGACCCTTTCGGGTGAGAGTGCCCCCGGGCGCGCGCCCGCCCCCCGGTTACGTAGGCTCGATGCCGTGAGCACACCATCAGCGGCCCCGCAGTCGAACGCCTCCGCAGACCCCGGCCGCGACCCCGGCGGCGACCCGCTGGCCGGCCTCGCCGAGCTGCCCGGAGTGGCCGAGGCCGTCGCCGACGCCCGCCGCGCCGTCGACCGCCTGTACGGGCACCGGGTCATGCGCCGCCGGGCCGCCGAGGTCACCTCCGAGTCCGCGCTGCGCGGCGCCCGCGCCTCCGCGGCGCTGGACGGCGCCGACTGGCCGCTGGAGGAGGTCCGCCGCCGCAGCGACTTCGGCACCGACCCGGAGGCCCGCACCGTCGGCGGAGCGCTGCGCCTCAACGCCGAGGCCGGACAACTGCTCGGCACCTGGCGGCACTCGCCGCTGCAGGTGCTGGCCCGGCTGCACCTGCTGGCCTCCGGCGACGAGGGCGCGGGGTCCGGCGCGGGGTCCGGCGCGGGACGTCCGCGCCGGGACGGCGAACCGGTCGCCGAGCGCTTCGGCGCCCCGCTGCCGGTCGCCGAGGAGGTCCACGGCTCCGAATCGGCCCCCGCGGTCGGGCGCGACTACCGGCTGCCGGCCCCGCCGAACGCCGACGAGGTCGCCGCCCGCCTGGACGGGCTGGCCCGGCTGCTGATCGGCCGGAGCGCCGGCGGGAAGAAGCGGCCGAACGAGCGCAGCGCCCCCGCCCTGGTCGTGGCCGCCGTGGTGCACGGGGAACTGCTGACCCTGCAGCCCTTCGCCGCCCACAGCGGGCTGGTCGCCCGCGCGGCCCAGCGGATCGTGCTGATCGCGGAGGGGATGGACCCGCAGGCGATCTGCCCGTTCGAGGTCGGCCTGGCCGAACTCGGCACCGACGCCTACCGCAACGCCCTCGGCGGCTACGCCTCCGGGACGGCCGAGGGGATGGCCGCCTGGATCGGCCACTGCGGCGCGGCCCTGCGGCTCGGCGTCAGGGAGAGCACCGCGGTGTGCGAGGCAATGCAGCGCGGAATGGTCTGACCGGATTCCGACCGGCGATGGACGGCTGCGGAAAGACAAAAAGATGCGGCGGCATCAAGGAGAGATGCCGCCGCTGACACAACGCGCGAGTGACCAGAGCGTGCGCCATTTCTTTGCGCATCCGGCTGGAATCACTTCCATCGGCCGAAAGCGGCGGCCCTATCGCGGGTCGGCTGCACGTGGGTGCTCGTTTGTCGTGCTCGGTCCGTGGGGCCTGAAACTTCGATGATTCCTGACTGCGGATCCATCCGGGTCTCGCGGGCCGTCTTCTTCCTTTGTAGCGCGGATTCGGTGGAAGCGGAACTCGGGGGCGCATTTCTTTACCTTCCGTCCGACCGGTCAGCCGGCGGATCGACGGCCGGATCGCCGCCGGATCACGCCGTTGTGCTGCGCCGTTTCGCCGCGTACCAGACCAGCCCGGCCGCGGTCGCCGCCGCGCCCACGGCGGCTGCGGCCAGCACCGGCCGGCTGCTCACCGTCAGCGCCGAACTGCGCTGCTTCAGCTGCACCGGGCGGTTGAAGACCAGCACCGGCCACTCGCGGGCGACCGCCTCCTTGCGCAGCGCCCGGTCCGGGTTCACCGCGTAGGGGTGGCCCACCGCCTCCAGCAGCGGCAGGTCGGTGATCGAGTCGCTGTAGGCGAAGCTCTGCTCCAGGTCGTAGTCCTCGACCCCGGCCAGGGCGCGGATCGCGCTGGCCTTGTTGCCGGCGTAGGCGTAGAAGTCGATCTCACCGGTGTAGAGGCCGTCGGCCTCGGCCATCCGGGTGGCGATGACATGGTCGGCGCCCAGCATCTCCCCGATGGGCTCCACGAGTTCGGAGCCGGAACTGCTCACGATCACCACATCGCGGCCGGCCGCGTGGTGCTCCTCGATCAGCGAGGCGGCCTCGTCGTAGATCAGCGGGTCGATCAGGTCGTGCAGGGTCTCCGCGACGATCTCGCGGACCAGTTGGACGTTCCAGCCGCGGCAGAGCGAGGAGAGGTACTCGCGCATCTTCTCCATCTGGTCGTGGTCGGCCCCGCCGGCCAGGAACACGAACTGGGCGTAGGCGCTCTTGAGTACGGCCCGACGGTTGATCAGGCCGCCGCGGTAGAGCGGGCGGCTGAAGGCGAGCGCGCTGGACTTGGCGATGACGGTCTTGTCGAGGTCGAAGAACGCTGCTTGACGCACCAAGACTCCCTCTCTGTTGCTGGGGCTCCCACAGTCACGAGTCCGAGGGGTCCCGCGCCACTGCGGTAGTCGATCCTCGCAGACGCGGACCCCGTCGGGTGGCAGGAGGGCGGCAGTGGGCCGCCGGGGCAACCCGCTCGGAAGCCGCTCCGCGACCGGCCCGTCGATCGGCCTGTCAGTCGGCCCACCATTCGGCCCAAGAGGCCGCCGCCCGGGTTTGCCTGAGAGGGGCCTCGGGTACACCATGGAAGTCACGGATCGTTCGCGACCGTGCTGCCCCGGTCTGGCTCCTCCCCCCCGAGTCAGGCTGTGGAGGACGACCCCCGCTCTCCCCCCCGGCGGGGGTCGTCGCATGCCCGGGGGATTCGGGATTTCCGTGGGTGTTCCGGAGATCCTTTCACAGGACCGTGCCGCGTCAATCCGAAGTCAAGTCAATCTGAAGTCAATCTGACGCCGCAAAAGTAATCCCTTCGAGTGGGCGATTTATCCACAGCCCCCGACTTGTCCACAGCCCTCCCCGGCTCGCTCCGACGATCTCCGCCTACGCGGCACGGTTGGACCACGCCACACCGGCGTACCGCACGGGAGCACGGGGGAGGCAGTCATGGCAGGCACGTCGTCCACGGAACCACTGCTGGTCAGCGAGGACGAGCGGCTGATCGAGAGCCTGCTGAGGATCTGCGCGGCTGCGGGCGCCTCGCCGCAGGTGGTCTGCGGGGCGCCGCCGTCCCGTCAGGCCTGGGAACGCGCGCCGCTGGTGGTGGTCGGCGACGACGTGGCCGACCGGATGACCGGGCTGAGCCACCGCCCCGGCGTGCTGCTGGTCGGCACCGACCTGGACGACGTCGAGGTCTGGCGCCGGGCGGTGGTGCTCGGGGCCCGGCACGTGATCTTCCTGCCGGACGCGGAGTCCTGGCTGCTCGACCGGATCGCGGACGCCGCCGAGGGGGTCGGGGTCCAGGCGCTGACCGTCTCCGTGCTCGGCGGCCGGGGCGGCGCCGGGGCGTCCACGCTGGCCTGCGCGCTCGCGGTCACCGCGGCGAGGGAGGGCCACCGGGCGATGCTCATCGACGGCGATCCGCTGGGCGGCGGTCTCGACCTGCTGCTCGGCGGCGAGGACACGGCGGGGCTGCGCTGGCCCGACCTGGCCGGTTCGCGCGGCCGGGTCAACGCGCTGGAGTTGGAGAACTCACTGCCCCGGATGCATGCCCTGACTGCCCTGAGCTGGGATCGGGGCGACGCGCTGACCATCCCGCCGGCGGCCATGCGGACGGTGCTGGGGGCCGCCCGAAGGCGCGGCGGGGTGGTCGTCCTCGACCTGCCCCGGAGGATCGACGACGCGACCGGGGAGGCACTGGAGCAGACCGACCTCGGGCTGCTGGTGATCCCGGCCGAACTGCGGGCGATGACCGCCTCCGGGCGGGTGGCCTCGGCGGTGCGGATGCGTCTCGCCGACCTCAGGGCGGTGGTGCGCGGGCCCGCCCCCAGCGGGATGGCGGGCGAGGAGATCGCCGAGGGCCTGCGCATGCCGCTCGCGGGGGAGTTGGCCGCCGAGCCCGGCCTGGCCGCCGATCTGGAGCGGGGCAGGCCGCCGGGGCTCAGCCCGCGCGGACCGCTGGCCCGCTTCTGCACCGCCTTCCTCGCCGAGGCGCTGGCCGGGACGGGGAGCGCCGCGTGAGCCCGGGCTGGGTATGGGCCGAGGCCGGGTCCGGAACCGGAGCGGTGCCCGGGGGCGGAGCGGGAGCGGTGCCGGTGGACGGCACCGGCGGCCTGGGCGGGGCGCAGCGGGCGGCGCTGCTGGACTCGGTACGGCTGCGGCTCGCCGAGGCCGGTGCGGAGGCGACCGTCAGCCGGGTGGCCGAGGCGCTGCGGGCGCAGGGGCGTCCCTACGGCGATGCCGAAGTGCTGGAGCTGGTCCGGCAGTTGCGCTCGGACATGGTCGGCGCCGGGCCGCTGGACGCACTGCTCGCCGATCCGGCGGTCACCGACGTCCTGGTCAACGGCCCGAACGAGATCTGGGTGGACCGCGGCGCCGGCCTGGAGCGGGTGACCGGTGTTCGCTTCGCCGACCGCTCGGCGGTCCGGCGGCTGGCCCAGCGGCTGGCGACCGCCGCCGGGCGGCGGCTGGACGACGCCCGGCCGTGGACCGACGCCCGGCTGCCGAGCGGGACCCGGCTGCACGCGGTGCTGCCCCCGATCGCGGTCGGCTGCACCCACATCTCGCTGCGGACCAGCCGGAGCCGGGCGTTCACCCTGTCCGAGCTGGTCCGGGCCGGATCGGTGACGGCGCAGGGCGCGGAACTGCTGGGCGCGATGGTCGAGGCCCGGATGTCCTATCTGATCAGCGGCGGGACCGGGAGCGGCAAGACCACGCTGCTGGCCGCCCTGCTGGGGCTGGCCGGGCCGGCCGAACGGCTGGTGGTGGTCGAGGACTCGGCTGAACTCCGCCCGGACCACCCGCATGTGGTGCGGCTCGAGGCCCGTCCGCCGAACCAGGAGGGGGCCGGCCGCGTCGACCTCCGCGACCTGGTGCGGCAGGCGCTGCGGATGCGTCCGGACCGGCTGGTGGTCGGCGAGGTCCGCGGGGCCGAGGTGCTGGATCTGCTGGCCGCGCTGAACACCGGCCACGAGGGCGGCTGCGGCACCGTGCACGCCAACGCCGGGGCCGACGTCCCGGCCCGGCTCGAGGCGCTGGCGGCGGTGGCCGGGCTCGACCGGACCGCGCTGCACAGCCAGTTGGGCGCGGCGCTGGACGCGGTGGTGCACCTGGTCCGCGAGCCGGACGGACAGCGCCGGGTGGCCGAGGTCCGGGTGCTGACCCGGCAGCCGGACGGGCTGGTCGGCACCGAGCCCGCGGTGCGGTTCGACCGGGACGGGCGGATGCTGCGCGGTGCCGGCTGGGCCCGGCTGGAACGGCTCTGCGGCGGGCGGGGTGACGGGTTGGGCGGCGGGTTCAGCGGTGTGCCGGGTGAGTGGCGCGGGCCCGGTGAACGGAACGACCGGAACGAGGCGGAGCGGTGATGGCGGTCAGCGGTGGGGCGGCAAGCGGTGGCGCGGGCGGCGGAGTGGTGCGGGAGTGGGGAGGGGCGGTGCTGGCGCTGGCGGGAGTGGCGGATCCGGTGGCCAGGGCCACCGCGGCCGGGGCGCTGCTCTGCCTGCTGAGCTGGGCGGCCTGGTGGCTGTCCGGCTGGGAGGCCGCCCAGCGGCGCCGCGACCGGCTGTTTCCGCGGCGGGCACCCCAGCGGGAGAAGCGGGACGGCGGCTGGGCCCGGCTGCGCCACGGGGGGCCCTGGCGGCTCGGCCCCTGGAGCGGGACGAGGCCGCCGCCGGAACTGCTGCTGCTCCCGCTGGGGCTGCTGGCGGCCTGGCCCACCCATTCACCGCTGGTGGCCGCGCTGGCCGCGGGGGCCGTCGTCCCTGCGATACGGCTGCGCCGACGCCGCCGGGCCACCCGGGTGCGGGAGCGGCGTCGGACGGCCGTGGTGGCCCTGTGCGCGGCCCTGGCGGGGGAACTGAGGACCGGGGCGACACCGCACCAGGCGGTGGAGATGGCCGCGGTGGAGTTCACCGGCCCTGCGGCGGGCCCTGCGGCGTCCGGGCCGCCGGTGCTGGACTGCACCGTCCTGCTCGCTGCCGTGCGTTACGGCGGGGGCGTGCCGGAGGCGTTCAGGGCGCTGGCGGAACTGCCCGGGGCGGAGGGCGCGGCGGGGATCGCGGCCTGCTGGCAGGTGGCGTCGTCCAGCGGGGCCGGCCTCGCGGCGGGGCTCGACCGCGTCGCCGAGGGGCTGCGTGCCCAACGCGCGCTGCAGGAGAGCGTCCGGGCGGAGTTGGCCGGACCGAGGTCCACGGCGGGGCTGCTGGCGCTGCTGCCGGTGTTCGGCCTGCTGCTGGGAGCGGCGCTCGGCGCCGATCCGCTGCGGATGCTGCTGCACACCCCGAGCGGGCTGCTCTGCCTGCTCTTCGGGACGGCGCTGGAGTGGGCCGGGCTGGCCTGGACAGGACGGATCGCCCGGGGCGCGGAAGCCGCGGCGTAGGGCGTCCGGCACGCGACGGACATCGCTATGGACGCTATGGACAAGGCTGGGGAGAGGCGGGGAGTGCGGGATGGATCGAATTGTGGTCGGGGCGGCCCTGCTGGGCGGGGTGGTGGCGCTGCTGCTCGGAGCGGTCGGAGTGGCCGCGGACAAGAGGCTGCGGGCACGGGCGAGAGCGGCAGGGCTGCCGCTGGAGCGGCCCCCGGGGTGGTGGCAGGGGCGCGGGCAGGAACGGTGGCGAGGGCGGTGGCGGGCGGTCGTCCGGAGCGGTCCGGAGGCGGGGTCGGCGCGGCAGTTGTCGCCGCGGCTGGTCAGGGTCGGTGCCTCGTTGCTGCTGGGGGCCGGTCTGGCGCTGTCCGTGGGCGGGGTCGCGGGCCTGGTGCTGGGGGTGTCGGCGGGCGCGGCCGGATACCGCTGGCTGCCGGATCCGCCGACGGCGGAACAGCGCCGAAGACGGCGGGAGAGCAGCGAGCTGCGCGATCAACTACCGCTCACCGCCGACCTGTTGGCCGGGTGCCTGTCCTCCTGGTGCGCCCCGGCCGATGCCGCCGAGGCAGTCGCCGGGGCCCTGGGCGGGCCGATGGCCAGCCGGTTGGCCAGGGTCGCGGCGGAGATCAGGACCGGCGCGGACGCCGAGGAGAGCTGGGGCCGCTTCGGCACGGATCCGGTGCTGGGCCCGCTCGCACGCTGCCTGGTCCGGGCCAGTGCCAGCGGCGCGCCGCCCGCGGCGGGGCTGGCCCGGCTCGCCGAAGGAGCCAGGACGGCCGCGGCCACCACCGCGCAGGGACGCGTCCGCCGGGCCGGCGTGCTCGCGGCGGCCCCGCTGGGGCTGTGCTTCCTGCCCGCGTTTGTGCTGATCGGCGTAGTGCCGGTGGTCACCGGCCTGGCCGGAGGCTTTCTCGTACGGATCTGATCAGGCGTCATAACCGTTACCACAAGAGGAGAAACCCATGAGCGGGACCGCAGTGCTGAACACGCAGCTCGACCGGTTCGACGCGCTGATCGACGCCCCGGAGTCCCACCTGCCGCTGGGCAGCCTCTGCCTGCAGCGCGTCAAGGGCATGCTGATGCTCGCCCTCTCGGTGGCCCAGGTCTGGACCCTGCACGGGATCTCCGCGATCCGCCGCAGGCTGGCACGCTTCCGTCCCGACGCCGGGATGACCAGATTGTTTATCGCGGCACTCACCGTGTCCCACGCAGGTGGTGTCGCTTTAGCTTGCGGCTGCGATGGGCGGAGTTGTCGCTCTCATCGTTTGACTGGTGTCCCTTTCAGTGGGGTCGTAAGACCGTATCAGGTGACGAAGGTCACTTGGCAGTGCCCTCGCATGGCCGACGACTGGCAGTCCGGGACGGCCCGCAGTTGGGTGGTGGCGAGCGGAGTGCGGGCGGGGACGTCCGTACGGACGTCCCCGGGTCCGGCTACGCCACCAGCTGGTGGAGGCCCAGTGCGGCGGCACCTGCAGCACCGAGGCCGGCCAGCGGTCCAGCGAGGGCGAAGAAGATGACCCCGAACATGATCGACGCGATGAGGATGAGTGCCCATCGCTGGGGAAGCCGTTCGGGATCTTGCTGCTGAGGTGGAGTCGGGGGCGGGGTTGGGGTTGTACCGTTGGCCATATAGGGCTCCTTGTGTAGTTGAGTTCTTCGAGTTGAAGCGGCCCCGGGTACCAGCCGGGGCCGTTCGCGCATCTGCGCGAACGGCGGTGCCGCCGAACCCCTGTCGGGGCTCACACCTAAAGAATCCCCCCTCGCAAGGGCACTTCTGCGGGAGCCTGACAACGCCTTGATCCGCACTGAGACACATAGTTATATAGTTATCATCTCTATTGCGGATCAAGGCGTTGAGAGCAAGGCGTCGAAGAAACAGGTGGGCATGACTGACACTCGTGAAGTGCATGCGCGTCGGCTCCGGCGCCTGGTGGAGATGAACAGGAGCCGCGCCATCGCCGAGGCGGGCGCGGCGTTGCGGACCGTGTGGACCACTGGCAAGAGTCCCGCCGACGTGATCCTGCGCCTCGGCTTCATCCAGTCGCCCGGGGGCTCGGCTCCTCTGGTCCGACTGGTTCTGCCGCAGGGCGTCGCGCAGCGCTTCTACCTCCTGGCGCTCTTCGAGGCCCAGTGCCGCCTTTCCACGGGGGAGCCATGGGTGAACGACCGCCCGCTCACTGGCGTTGGTTCCTGGTCGGACTTCATCGCCATTGACGGCGCGTACGACACGGCGTCGGAGATGTACATGCCCGACACCAAGCAGCGCCGGAACGGAGGTGACCTGCGGCTGCGGCAGGTCAAGTCGGCCTTGCTGACCCTGGAGAAACTCGGTGACGAGCATCCGGAGCGGGCGCTGGTCACCGTGCCCAAGGCGAAGAGCGGCAACCGGCGGAAGTACGCGGAGTTCTCGCTCATGCAGGAGACCGGCCGGGGCGAGACACAGACGCCCGCGATCTACACCGTGCCACAGCGCCACTGGAGCGTTAGGACCGTCTCAGTCCCGGTCGACTTCTTCCTCAAGGGCTGGGTCCAGGTGCTCCGCCCGTCGGAGATCGCCACGTGGCTCATCCTGCGGGCGCTCAGCCAGTGGGCTGCTGACCAGCACGCCAAGTCCGGGGTCTACCTGTACGGGAAGGCTCGGGAAGAGGATTTCGGGCTGCGCCGAGACGCCTGGGAGGACGGTTGCCAGCGGTTGCGCGACTTCGGGCTTATCCGCCACGCCCGCGATGAGCCTCTCGACAGCGAACCGACGGGGCCCTTCGCCGGCATGGTGGACCTCTTCGCCCGCGAGGGCCGCGAACGGTACGAGGTCTACCGCTGGCAGGTCACCGATAAGGGACTCGCCGAGGACGCAGTCGAGGTCTGCCTGAGAGAGCTGACCCTGCGGCAGAAGACCCTCGACGGGCTGGCCAAACTCCGGGCGGCCCAGAAGAAGCACACGCCGCCCTCGGAGTTGGGGTGACGTCGCTATCGGTGTCGTCTACAGGACGGCTACTGCGGCTCGGTCGTCGCGGCAGCGTGCTCGAACGCGTGCTGTAGGTCGCGGGCGGTGGGCCGCTGAGCCGGGTCGAGCCGCAGGCCGCTGGTAATGATCTCCTCGAACGCCGGGTACTGCCAGGGTCGCGTCGTCTCCCACGGCTTCCAGTGCCCGGAGGCGAGCTCCGTGCGGAGTTCCGGGGTGCTCTGCGTGGTGGTCTTCGTGCTGATCGGGTAGGTGCCGGTCCAGCAGGCGTAGATCACCGCGCACAGCGACCAGACCTCGGAGGCGGTGGTCAGCGGCAGGTCCTCGGCGGGCGTGGTGGTCAGGCGGGCCTGGGCGAGTTCGGGGGACATGAACCAGTCGTAGGCGCCGCGGTAGGTGACCGGGCCGCTGCCGGGGGTGCGGTCGGGGGCGTGGGCCATCGCGAAGTCCAGGAGCTGGGCGCGGGTGCCGTCCAGGATGAAGTGGGCGTCCTGGAGGTCGCCGTGCCGCCAGCCGCCGGCGTGCAGGTCGGCCACCGCCTCGCACATGGTCGCGGCCAGAGTGGCGGCGGTGCGCGGGTCGGGCTGGTGGCGGAGCTTGGCGAACGCGGCCTCGGCATCGTCGCCGCCGACCCACCGCAGGGCCAGCCAGCTGCCCTCTTGGTCGGCGAGAGTGCCGTGGGCCTCGTAGAGGCCGGTCAGCGTGTTGTCGGCGGCCAGCGCCAGCAGCAGTTCGGCCTCCACCAGGGCCAGGCGCTCGGAGTCGACGTGGCCCTGCGGGTCCGGGCACGGGGTGGTGATCTTCAGGGCGAAGGGGCCGGTTCGGGTCTCGACTCGCCACAGGCATGTGCCGCGCCGGTCGACGACCAGGACGGGGTCCGGGCCCGCTTCCTCCCCCCACACGGAGGCGATCAACTGCGCTGCGGTGGTGTGGAGGGAGTGGGGCACTGGTGTTCCGTTCGGCTAGTGCGTCAGCTGTCACCCGGAGTGCTTCGAGTGTAGAGCGTGACGTGCCGCCTACTGTCCGCGTTGAAGGAACCTCCCTCCCAGTCGCCGAAGCGGGCGCTCCTGCGCAGGCCGGCGACCCGGGCCATCAGGTCCAGTTCGGCGGGCCAGGCATAGCGGGTGACCAGCGGCAGCAGCCGCATGCCGTCGGCGTCGGCGCGGATCTCCTGGGACCGGACGGTCTGGGTGACCGGGTCGTGCAGCATCGCCGACCAGGACGCGTGCCCCTGGCCGATCTCGCGCACGCTCATCGCCTGCCGGGTGCCCGGGGCCCAGTCCGAGACTCCGGCCTCGACCACGAAGACACCGCCGGGCTCCAGGTGGTCGGCGGCGGCCCGGAAGCAGGCCACCTGGTCGTCCTGGGAGGTGAGGGCGAACAGGGTGGAGGCCACGGTGAAGACGAGGGTGAAGCGCTGGTCCAGGCCGATGGTGGTCATGTCGCCGACCTGGGCGCGGGCGGGTAGGTTGGCGGCCTTGGCGTTGAACGCGGCGACCATCTTCGGCGAGGCGTCCAGGCCGGTGACCTGGGTGCCGAGGCGGGCCAGCTCGATGGCGACCTGGCCGGTGCCGCAGCCCAGTTCCAGCGCCGGGCCGGCCGGGGCCAGGTCCCGCAGGCGGGCCGCGACGCGTTCGTGGTGCCGTCCGGTGCCGAGCGTGTCGTAGTGCGGTGCCCACTGGTCCCAGCGGTCGGCCTGCTGTTCGAACTCGTCCATGCGTCTCCATCCGTTGTGTGTGGGAACGGGCAGGTCAAAGGGGGCAGGGCACCCGGACTGGCCGGGTGCCCTGCCCCCTTGCGGTGGGTGGATCAGGCGGCGATGGCTGTCTGCCGCCAGTGCGTGACCTCGACGGCGCCGGGCTCCACGCCCAGGGCCTTGAACATGTGGGTGTGCATGTCGTTGCCGAACGCCTGGGACTTCTCGGCGAAGTACGCCTCGTCGTACCAGGCGACGCCGAACAGAATCCGTCCGCCGGTCGCCCGCTGGGGGTCGACCTCGACGTAGGTGCTCTGCCAGTCGTAGAACTTCTCGTCGGCCGGGCGGGCCTTGAGCTGGATGTCGGAGGACTCCAGGGCGGCGATGACGCGGTCGATGCCGTCCTGGTCCGAGCAGGTCAGCGCGCACTCCGAGCGGGCGACGAGGTTCTTGGTGCCGCGGCGGGCCGGGTCGTCGTTCTCCCCGGTCAGCACGCGGTACCGGACGAGCCTGTCGGTCAGGTCCATCATGGTCTCCACCTTTCCCATCCGTGCGGTGGTCCGCCCGCGCGAGTGCGGGCGGAGAGTCCGTCCCCGGGCCGGGGGCGGGGCTTGAGGGGCTGCGGGTCCGGCGACCTCGGGGTCCAGCCGGGCCCGCAGCCGGTCTAGGAGAGCGCCGGCGGTTCCGCGGGGTCCGCGTCCGCCATGGCGTTGGAGTGGTCGCTGAAGTCGGCGTGCACGACTGCGGTCACGGCGCCCAGGCCGAGGAAGTTGCCCAGGACCAGGAGGATCGCGGCGGCGATGTCGGTCCTGGCTCGGTGCGTCACCGGTGGCGGGGCGGAGGTCCGGGTCACCTCCAGCACCCGCGCCGGGCGATCACGCTGATGACGGCGGGCTCGTCCACGTGCAGTTCCCGGTAGGGGCCGGTGGCCGGCCGCAGGATCACCCGTTCGCCCTGCAGGATGTCGGTGACCACCCGGCGGTGGCCCTCGCCGTCCTCGACCAGGTCGCCGATCTCCGGGCCGTCCCCGGGGTCGGCGCTCATGACCCGCCGCCGGTGGCGGTGCGCTGGGCGATGGCCCGGTCAGCCTGGAGGTGGAACAGCTCGACCTGGTCGGGCGTGAGGATCAGAAGGCTCTCGGCCTTAGTGCCGTCGGCGTAGTGGATCTGGATCGGCAGGGCGGACTGCCCGGCGCGGGGGTCGTAGACCAGGTCCCGGCCCTGCTGGGGGCTGGCGTGGCTGATGTGGTGTCCGGTCATGGAGGGCTCCGGTCGCTGGAAGCCGCCGCCGGGCCCGGGGAGGGGAGGCCGGCGGCGGTGGACTGATGAACAGTGACCACGCGTCAGGAAAGATCAGAAAGTGACGATTGGTCACATTGCTGCCGCCTTCAGCTTCCCGCGCCTATCCTCAACTCACAACCTTGTAACCGGAATTAGCAAAAGGTTGATTACCTAATCCGGTGTCTTGTGCACCCCTGGAGTGTCAGACTCCACCCAGAGCACCGGGTACCGCACCCAGCAGGAGAGGGATCGCACCTATGCCGAACGTACGCGCACTGCCCACGCTCCGCCGCCGTCGACTCGGCGAGGCACTGCGGACCTACCGAGCGCAGGCGGGGCTGAGCCTGGACCAGGCGGCCGAGCAGATGGGCGGCAGCTGGGACGGCCCGAAGCTCTCGCGGATCGAGAACGCCAAGGCCCGCATCAACGCCAAGGAGGTCGAGGCCCTCCTGGGGCACTACGGCGTCGCCGAGCCCGAGACCGTCGCCGCCCTGGAGGGACTGGCCCGCGACGCCGGCAAGACCGGCTGGTGGAGCAACTACAGCGAGGTCGCCCCGCAGCGCCTGCAGGACCTGATCAGCTCGCAGTCCGACGCCGAGAGCATCCGCCAGTACCAGCCCACGGTGATCCCGGGCCTGCTGCAGATCGGCTCCTACGCCCGCGAGATCACCGCCGCCTCCGCGTTCGACCTGCCCCCCGACCAGCACGCCGCCATCGCCGAGCTGCGGATCGCCCGCCAGGCCATCCTGACCCGGCCCGGCAACCCGGTGAAGTACTGGGTCGTCCTCCACGAGAGCCTGCTGCTGCAGCGGTTCGCCTCCCACCCCTCCCTGATGCGCGAACAGCTCCGCCACCTGCTGGACATGGCCGACCTGCCGAACATCACCCTGCAGGTCATGCCCCTGACCGCGGGAGCCCACCCCGGCGCCTCCGGCAACTTCACCATCACCCGCTTCCAGCACCCCTGGCCCACCCTGATCTCCATCGAGAGCCGGGCCGACATGCGCCACCAAGAGGGCGACCCGGCAGAAGAGAAAGCCTTCATGGAGGCATTCGACCGGATCGTCGCCGCCGCACTGCCCGCGGACCAGTCGCGGGAGGCCATCAGGAAACACATGGAAGGGCACAGTTCATGAGCACCACCGACCCCAAGGCCGACCTCTACAGCCACGATCTGACCGGTGCTGTCTGGCGCAAGTCGCCTATAAGCGCCTCCAACCAGGACTGCGTGGAGATCACCGACCTGCCCGGCGGCGGCGTCGCGGTCCGCGACTCCAAGAACCCCGACCGACCCGACCTTCGGTTCACCGCCACCGAATGGGCCGCCTTCACCGGCGCCCTCACCCAGCGCCTGATCTGACCCTCGCCGAGCCGACCCGGCTGCTTCCTCGCTGACACCGGGGGAAGCGGCCGGGGACGACTGCCTCGGGGCCCGGGGCGGGACAGCAGCGCGGCTCCCTAGGACCGGTTCGGGTCCACGCGGGCCCGGACCGGCAGCGTGCGGATGTTCGCGGCGCCTTCCAGGGCGTTGCGCAGGCGCTCGATCTCCGCGTGCTGGGCGGCCAGCCGGGACACCGCAGTGGTTCTGAACGCGGTCAGCGTCTCGATCGTCGCGTCCCTGGCGGCCACGCGTGTCCGTAGGGCCTCGTTCTCGGCCTTGAGGCGTGCGATCTGCGCGTCCCTGGGATCGAGGACCTCTCCGGCCGCCTGGAGGGCCTTGAGCCGCCGCTCGAACTCCTCGGCCAGATGCTGGTAGGGCCCTGGCCGGGTGCTGCCGTCCCGGTTCGCCTTGGGGTAGAAGCCGGTCCGGGTCACCCCGGCCTCAGCTGCCAGCGTCTTCAGGTCCAGCTTCCCGCCGGGCGGTAGTTCGCCCCGCAGCAGGCGGTCCATCGCGGCTCGGACGGCGTCCTCGTTGCGGCTGCGGGCATCGTCGCTGATCCGGGCCATCTCACCCTCCCGAGGTGCTTGCGACGATGATCTCATTGGTCACGCGCTGGGCCCGCTCGACCTCAACGGACAGCCGCGTCTTCTCTCCCTTGGGGAAGCGCGGGTTGTCCAGGAAGACTTTCCCGGATGTCACCTGCGACTGCCAGACGGGCAGGTGGCAGGGGTGGTGGGTGGCTTGCGGGCAGCGCGCGGAGTCGCACATCCCCGCGAGTGGTTTGTCCGCTGTCGGGGTGCCGGCCAGCTTCAGACACAGGGCCCGGCTGGGGTCGCGGAACCAGCAGTAGTTCGCTGCCTGCAGGTGCAGGTGCTTGGACTGCTGCCGCAGCAGGTTCTCCAGCCTGCGGTCGCTGTCCAGCACCGTCGCGGTGCCCGCGTCGTGATCCTTCAGCTGGGTGTCGATGTGCTCGAACGCAGCGATCAGCTCCCGCGCGCCGGGACCGGCGGGCATGCGCCCGGCACGGAAGTCCTCGAACGCCTGCCGGGTCAGCTCCAGCTGGTGGCCGGCCGCCTCCCGCTCCATCTCCGCCAGCAGCGAGCCCTGCGATCCGCCGGGGCGCATCGCGTAGCCCTCGGTGGTGACCACGGTGATGTGCTTGAGATGGATCTTCGATGCCAGCAGGCCACCGGGTCGATGGGCCAGCTCCAGGGCCAGCGTCTTGCGGAGCATGCGCCCGTTGACCGGCCCCGGCGGGATCGCGGCCAAGCCCAGGCCCTGCCCGGCCTCGCCGTTGACCCACTCACGGAGCCGCTCGTGGAGGTAGGAGAGCTGCTGGGCGCTGAAGACGGGGTCCTCGCCCTCGGCGTTCCTCAATTGGGCGGCGAGCTTGACCGCCCGCCAGGCGGGCTCCAGCACCACCCACTGCTCGTCGATACCGCCCAGCGGCTTGCCCTTGACCAGCTTGCTGGCCAGACGGAACCGTGACGTGCCGCCGGAGACCTGGACCGGTTCCTGCGCTGAGTCCCCCGTCAGCTCGTCCAGTTCGCTGGCGCGCATGCCGCTCAGGGCAGCCACCAGGATCCGGCAGGTCCCGACCAGGACCTGGACCAGGTCCCGCAGACCGTCAGCGGTCAGCGGCGCCGTCCACGGCACCAGCGTCTTCGGGTCGTCCGCCCGTGGGATCAAGGCCGCGTCGCGTCCGAAAGCACCGGCCAGACCCACCCGGCCAAGGGCCTGCACCAGCAGGGGCCGGATCAGGGGGATGTGGGCGTCGAAGACGGACCCGTAACCGGTGGCCTGGCGCCACAGCGCATTGAAGTCCAGCCGCAGCATCGGGTCCTGCGGTGCCCAGCCCCGGGTGATCCGCCGCGGCACCTGGCGCTCGTTGCACTCGGGCAGGGGTGACCCCTCACGGACATAGCGGTCCAGGACCCCTTGCAGCGCGGCGAGCTCCTCGTCGCCGATCCTCTCCTTGCACTGCGAGTCCCGACGGCTCTCCAGCGTCCCGTACTCCGCCGCGACCAGCGGGCCCACGGTCTCCACCAGGAACAGCGCGGCAGCGACCGTGGGCGCGAAGACCTCCTCCGCGACTGGGAGCGTGTCCCCTGCCGGGTTGACCTTGCGGCCCACCAGCTGCACCATCGTCTGCTTCGGCCAGGGCTTGAACCCGGGCCGGTAGCCGTCGACGCTGAACACCGCGCCGTAGTCGGCCATCTCCTTCACCGGCTGCAGAGCACTGGCCAGGGTCGCGGCGGACACCGGCCGGCTGTTCTTGCGCAGGCCCTGCGAGCGCATCAGCCGGTAGGCGTCGCAGTGCTCCTGCAGGACCTCCGCCAGGCAGCTGAGCCCCTGGCCGGTGACGTAGTTCATCCAGGCCGTCGTGGCCTTCGCCAGGTGCGAGGCGGTGGGAGGCTTGACGTGGTCCCGGTTCGCGTGCGGCAGAGCCAGGACGCTCTCGTGCTCGGGCGCCAGCAGCGCGAAGACGTACTCCTTGGCCGTCAACCGGAGCGCCGGGTCCACGATCTTGGCGAAGTTCACGCAGCGGGCGCTGTAGGCCAGCCCCTTGGGAAGCCCCACCACGCCTGAGCAGTCCCAGAAGTCCTCGTCGAACCGCGGGACCGGGGAGCCTGCCGTGACCTGCCACCCCGCTGTCGCGCACACCTCCAGGCCCGCGAATGGCGAGGCAGCCGCCCACTCGTGCGGAATGGGACCGGTCGCAACCGTGATGATCATCTTGCTGCGGCGGGGACGGCGGGCGTTCATACGGTGACCTCCTCGGGGCGGAGCGGCAGCTCGGCGTCGACGTCCTGGACGTCGGCGGCTGCCTGCGTGAGCACGGCGGCATCGAAGCGGGGCAGGACGTCGTGGGTGAGCCTGTCGGCGAAGGGGCCGAACACCGCGATGAACTGGCTGACGGTCATCTGCCGGGACTGCCGGGCGAAGTACGCCTTCAGCCGCAGAAGGTTCGGCGCGTGCCGGGGCAGGAAGACAGCCAGCGGACACAGCAGGCAGACCCAGGGCCGTGCCGGGCACGGCTTTCCGGCCGGGCCGTGCTCGCCCGCGTACTGATTCGCGCAGGCGGCCGTGAAGACGTCCATCTCGCTGCCCAGCAGCGCGGCCAAGGACTCGTCGTCCAGTCCGAGGCGGGCGACCTCGCCTGGGTACTGGGCGGCGAAGTCCGCGGCCTGGGCGTCGGTGAGCACGAGCGGCGGACGCGACCGACGCACGATCTCAGCCTGGGCGTCCTCGATGACTGAGTCCACCGCATCGGCCTGCGCGGGTGTCGTCGTCGAGACGTAGTGGCTGCCCTCGACCTCACGGGTGTGGTTGGGGTCGATGCGGGTCCGGCCCGTCCAGCCCCGGCGGGCCAACCGGTTGTGATAGGTCGTCCTGATCCGGGCGGAGTGCAGCGGGACTGGCTGTCCCTCATGGTCCGTCAGCCCGATCTCCACCGCCAGGCTCCGACGGGCCTTTCGCCCGCCGGCCTTGTTGCCGGCGGCGAACGAGGAGATGGCGATCACTTCCGGCCCGTCCCTGTGGGGCGGCATCCCGCGGTGCGAGGTGGAGAACAGCCACAGATCCTCGGCGACCTGCGCCGGGGCCATCCGCCGCAGCGGTGTCGACAGCTCCAGCCACGCCTCCAGCAGTCGCACCGCGCGGGCAGGCAGGTTCACCGACTCCGGGCCGCGCCGGCGCTTGACGTAGTCCAACAGCACAGACTTGTCCCCGGCCCAGGTGACGTCGCCCAGACCCAGGTCGCTGATCCCGTCCGGGACCACCCCGCTGTAGACGCCGAACAGCGCCTTGGCGGCGGCCGCGAGCCGAACCGGAGGGAACAGGCCCTCGCGCACCTCGAACAGCAACCGGCTGCCGCCGTAGGTGAACGGCGCCGTCGACACGCCCAGCGCCGCAGCGGTGTCCGCCACCTTCAGCGGCCCGCGCTGGGAGAACAGCCATGCATAGTTCTGTCGGTTCAGTCCCCGGTCCGAGGGATCGGGCCCCAGTTCCGCCAGGGCCAGGAGCTCACGCTGAACGGACAGGTGCTGCCTCACCACCGTGCGCAGGCCCGACTCGATCACCTGCCACTGGTCCTCGGTGTAGGGCTCCAGCGGCTCGGACCTCGGGCGCTTCTTGACGGCGTTGCCCGCCAGGTGGGCGCGCAGGGAGGAGTGGACGTGCTCGCCGCAGCCCTCCAGCAAGCGCCGAGTGGATGCCACTCGCTCTCCGGAGGCGGCCAGCCAGAAGGGAAGCATGTGGGCCGGGCGAAGATCCCCCACACCGCCGTGGAAGCCGGCTTCGGCCAACAAGGCCACCATCCTGCGCAGTTGGGACAGGTAGACCACTGCTGTGCCCTTGGTCGTCCACGGCCCGAGCGGATGGATGAGCTGGACCACCCCCAGTGCCAGGTCCTCCGTCAGTCGCGGGTTCACAGAGCCCGCCAGGCGACCTGTCCAGGAACTCCCGTCGGGGAACGTGAACTCGATGCGCAGCGGATCATGCTCGACTCGGGTCACCATGAGCCGTCCTCCTCATTCTCGAACTCCGCCAGCGCTTCCGCCTGGGCCAGGCCCGACTCTCGGCCGGCGGACTCGTACAGTTCCCGGTAGATCCGGTGCACATCCAGGCGCTGGATGTAGATCTCCGTCGTGACGACGCTGGAATGGCCCAACAGGTCGCGCAGCACCAGCATCGGGTCCTGCTTGGTCAGGTACAGCGCGAGCGCGGCGTCCTCGTTCGTGTCCGCCACCAGTGCCGCTGCCCGCTGGTAGTGGCCCTTGACCAGGCGTTCCAAGGTCAGCATCGCCATCGTGTGCCGCAGCATGTGCGGACCCACGATCGGAAAGCGAGGCTCGAAGTCCTGCCTGATGCGCTCCGAGGTCCGCCGGAACGCCGTCGCCCAGTCCACGAACGGCGTCCCGTCCGACTTCACCCCGATGATCGCCGGTTCTCCCTCGGGGGTGACCAGCCGCAGCCTCTCGTTCAAGGTCAGCTTGCGCCACGACACCCGTCGCCCGTTGACCTTGCCGCCCTCCCAGTCCGGGTCGCTCACCAGCAGCGGTTCACCCAGCCGTGGGGCAGGACGGTACTGGCGACCGGCAAGGATGCCCGCACGGTCCAGCTCGATGTACTGGCCCATCTTGGCCAGACTGTCCCAACTGGCCCATGTCTCCCGGGCCTTCTTGCCCTTGGTGATCGCGGCGGCCAGCCGGAATCGGATCGGCACCTCGGTCCGCCTAGCCGGCGCCCGCGGCAGTTCGTAGATCAGCAGGTGCGTGAACTCCTGCGCGCGCGGACCAGCGGAGGCCACCAGCGACCCCATCGCCTCATTCCGCCCCAGGTGCCGGCCCCGGAAGGCGTCCGGCTCGCCATCTGGCCGCAGCCCCGCGAGCCCTCGCAGGAACAGCTGGAGGAAGTCGGCCTCCAGGTACTTCACCGTCACGTGCGGCTTGGCCCGCCGCACCGTGGCCGTGTTCTTCCGCACCAACTGCAGCCCGGCCTCCGTGTACCGGCGCACCACGGCGTACGTGAACGGCACCGCCGCGCAATGCCCCTCGTCAACGGCCCAGGCGTAGAACCTGGCCACCGTACTGATGTTCTGATCCCAGGTCCCCTCGTCCCACCGCTCCTCCAGCGGGCCAGCGAATCGGTACTCCGAGAACGCCGCAAGCGCAGCCCTCAGGACTGTCCGCTCGTCGAACGGATGCACGTCGATCGTGGCCAGGAACTCGAACCAGTTCCTCAGAGCCTGGGCGTACGACTTCCAGGTCCTCCGCGCCGGGGCTCCGCTGATCGGCAGCTCACGCAACCAAAGGTTCGCCACCGCGGCCGGTCTCGGCACGCCGTTGTCCTCGAAGATCAGGTCCTCGTCGGCCAGAACTGGCATGCCCTCGGGGATCAAGGGGGGTCGCTCCAGGTCCCAGCTCTTCCAGTCCTTGGAACTGAAGTAGGTCAGATGCATGCCTGGAGACTACGATTGAGACACGCATAAGTGCAACGGATATGTTCAACAGCTGAGACGGCTGCGGGCTGTAAAGAGACACAAGAACTAAGCAAGGATTACGGCGGAATACGCAGTGGGGACGGTGGCAGCCTGCGGATTCGCGGCGCTGCTGTACAAGGTGGTCACCAGTGGCGCGGTGTCCTCCGCGCTGAACGCGCTGGTCACCCGGGCTCTCCATGCGGTGTGAGCGGAGGCGGTGTGAGCGGAGGTCGCGTTCACGTCCGGCGTCGGGGGCCGCGGACCGCGGCTATGTGACGGCGGAGACGGCGGTGGTGCTGCCGGTGCTGGTGATGCTGATCGGCATGCTGGTCTGGGGGGTGCTGGTCGGGGCGGCCCAGGTCCGCTGCGTGGACGCGGCCCGGGAGGGGGCCCGGGCGGCGGCGCGGGGCGACCCCGAGGGCCAGGTCCTGGACCTCGCCCGGCGCAGCGCGCCACCGGGCGCGGCGGTGGAGCTGAGCGAGTCGGACGGCACGGTCATGGTGCGGGTCTCGGCGGTGTCGCGGGCGCCCGGCGGCCTCGGCGGCCTGCTGTCCCTACCGGTCGCCGCCACCGCGGTGGCGGCCAGGGAACCGGGCGGACCAGGGGTGTCGGGATGAGGGGCGGCGCGGGAACGCGCGGCGGTGACCGCGACGCCGGGTCGGCGACGGTCTGGCTGGTGGCGTTGTTGATGCTGGGCTGCTGTGCCTTCACCGGGGCGCTCGGCCTCGCGGCAGCCGCCGCGGCCCGGCACCGGGCAGCCGCGGCGGCGGACCTGGCCGCGCTCGCGGCGGCGGGTCGGCTGCTCTGGGAGCCCGGGACGGCCTGCGCCGAGGCAGGCAGGATCGCCGGAGCGCAGCGGGCGGTGCTGGTCTCCTGCGTGCTGGAGCGGGACGCGGCGGAGGACGCGGTCGAGGTGACCGTGCGGGTCCCGCTCTCCGGCGGGCTGCCCGGCGGGCTGTTCGCCGGTCTCCCACCCGCACAGGGACGAGCCAGAGCCGCCCCCCTCTACGCCGAGGGCCCGGCACCCGTGCTGCCCGCCTCCCGGCCCTGGCCGCCCGGCTCCGCCTCGATGTCCGTCCCGGGCACCCCCGGCTCCCCGCCGTCGGTGAGCAGTTGGCGCAGCAGCCGGACTGCGCCCGGCTTGTCCAGCGGGTCGTTGCCGTTGCCGCACTTGGGGGACTGGATACAGGACGGGCAGCCGCGTTCGCACTCGCAGGCGCGGATCGCGGCCAGCGTCGCGCCGAGCCACTCCCTCGCCCGCTGGAAGCCGCGTTCGGCGAAGCCCGCCCCGCCGGGGTGGCCGTCGTAGACGAAGACGGTGGGCAGCCCGGTGTCCGGGTGCAGCGGGACGGACACCCCGCCGATGTCCCAGCGGTCGCAGGTGGCGAACAGCGGGAGCAGGCCGATGGAGGCGTGCTCCGCGGCGTGCGCGGCGCCGGGGAGCTCCTCGGGCAGGACGGCCGCGTCGTCGAGCTGCTCGTCCGTCACGCACCACCACACGGCTCTGGTGCGCAGCGTCCGCGGCGGGAGGTCGAGCTTGGTCTCGCCCAGCACCTCGCCGGTGATCAGCCTGCGGCGGAGGAAGGAGACGACCTGGTTGGTGACCTCGACCGAGCCGAAGCAGAGCCGTCCCCGGCCCCAGGCCACCTCGTGGTCCGTGCTCAGCACGCTGATCGCGGTGGTGTCCCTGGCGACGGTGCTGTACGAGGGGTCGGCCTCCACGACCAGGGCCACGGCCTCCTCCAGGTCGAGTTCCTGGACCAGGTAGGTCCGCCCCTGGTGCAGGTGGACGGCCCCGGTGTGGACCGAGGTGTGGGCGGAGCCCGCGTCCACGGTGCCGAGCAGCCGTCCGGTGTCGGCCTCCACCACCCGTACCGGGGTGCCGCTGCCGCCCCGGATGTCGATGGCGTCGGCGGCGCGCTCGCGCCGGGTCCAGAAGTAGCTGCTGCCCCGCTTGCGCAGCATCCCGCGCCGTTCCAACTGCGGCAGCAGCAGCGGGGTGGACGGGCCGAACAGCTCCAGGTCGGTCTCGCCGAGCGGGAGTTCGGTGGCGGCTGCGCACAGGTGCGGGGCCAGCACATGGGGGTTGTCGGGGTCGAGCACGGTGGATTCGACCGGCTGCCGGAACAGGGATTCGGGGTGGTGCACCAGATAGGTGTCCAGCGGGTCGTCCCGGGCGATCAGGACGGCCAGCGCGCCCTGCCCGGAGCGGCCGGCCCGACCGGCCTGCTGCCACAGCGAGGCGCGGGTGCCGGGGTAGCCGACGATCAGCACGGCGTCCAGTCCGGCCACGTCCACGCCCAGCTCCAGGGCGCTGGTGGCGGCCAGTCCGAGCAACTGCCCGGAGTGCAGCGCGCGTTCCAGCGCCCGCCGCTCCTCGGGCAGGTAGCCGCCGCGGTAGGCGGCGACCCGGCGGGCGACGGCGTGCCCGGCGGCCTCGGCCAGGTGCTCCTGGGCGATCACCGAGATCAGTTCCGCGCCGCGCCGGGAGCGGACGAAGGCGACCGTCCGGGTGCGGTCGAGCACCAGGTCGGCGAGCAGGTCGGCGGCCTCCGCGGTGGCGGAGCGGCGGACCGGGGCGCCCAGCTCGCCGTGCAGCTCGGTGAGCGGCGGCTCCCAGAGCGCGAAGACGGTCTCGCCGCGCGGCGAGCCGTCGTCGGTGACCTCGGTGACCGGCAGCCCGGTCAGCCGCCTCGCCGACAGCCCCGGTTCGGCGGAGGTGGCCGAGGCGAGCAGGAACACCGGCTCACTGCCGTAGCGGGCGCACAGCCGGCGCAGCCTGCGGAGCACCTGGGCCACATGGGAGCCGAAGACACCGCGGTAGGTGTGGCACTCGTCGATCACCACATAGCGCAGCGCCCGGAGGAAGGAGGCCCAGCGGGCGTGGGCGGGCAGGATGCCCCGGTGCAGCATGTCCGGGTTGGTCAGCACCAGGGAGGCGTACTGGCGGACCCACTCGCGCTCCTGGAAGGGCGTGTCCCCGTCGTAGGCGGCGGGGCGGATCCGGTCCAGCGAGCCGTCCCCGGCGGCGCGCAGTTCACCCATTCGGCGTAGTTGGTCGGCGGCGAGGGCCTTGGTCGGTGAGAGGTACAGGCAGGTCGCGCCGCGCCCGTTCGGCGCCTCGGTGCCGTCCAGCAGCGCGCTGAGCACGGGGGCGAGGTAGGCGAGCGACTTGCCCGAGGCAGTACCTGTGGCAATCACCACATTTTGGCCATGAATCGCCAGAGAAGAGGCTTCTGCCTGATGTGTCCAGGGCTGGGCGATTCCGCTCTTCTCCACGGCAGCGACGATTTCCGGCCGAACTCCCGGTGGCCAGATTGCATACCTGGCGGCACGGGCGGGCAGGTGCTCCGTATGAGTGAGCCGATCTTGCCGTCCTCGGGCTCCCGTGAGCCTGTCGAGAACGGTCGCGGGCGGGTCCGGGCGCGGCTTCATCGGCAGTCAGTCTGTCACCAGACCGGTGGAGATTCGCCGCAAGGCGTCGTGCTGCCCTGGTCGTAAGTGGTTGAATGCCATCGCGGCCTGCATCGGGGCACCTGCCCCGCCAACGGCCAAGAATCGCAACGATGCCGTCACGGCAGTGCGTCCCCCCGTCCGGGTGGGCCGTGAGGCTGTGAGAGCAAGGTGCTGGAGGTTCCGTGGACCTGTCCCTGTCGACCCGTACCGTTGGCGACCGCACGGTCGTCGAGGTGGGGGGCGAGATCGATGTGTACACCGCGCCGAAGCTGCGTGAGCAGCTCGTCGAGCTCGTCAACGAGGGTCACTACCACCTGATCGTGGACATGGAAGGCGTGGACTTCCTGGACTCGACCGGACTGGGAGTGCTCGTCGGCGGGCTCAAGCGGGTACGCGCCCATGAGGGTTCGCTCCGTCTGGTCTGCAACCAGGAGCGCATCCTCAAGATTTTCCGCATTACCGGGCTCACCAAGGTGTTCCCCATCCACAGTTCTGTGGACGAGGCCGTGGCCGCGACCGACTGATTTCCAGGGCGCTGCCCTGCCAATCAGGCTGACGCGACTTCCCGAGGTCCCTGTCAGGGACCTCGGGCCGGCCCGGAACGGGTCGGAGAGACGAACCTTCGAGGGGGAGCCATGGCCACCGTCGAACTCCGATTCAGCGCGCTCCCGGAGCACGTACGGACCGCGCGGCTCGTCGCCGCGGCCGTCGCCCGCCGGGCTGGAGTAGACGAATCCGTCCTCGACGAGGTGCGCCTCGCCGTGGGTGAAGCATGTTCGCGCGCGGTCGGGTTGCACCGCCGCAGCGGTATCGACGACGCGGTGCGGGTCACCCTCGTCGAGCAGGAGAAGCGCTTTTTCATCGAGGTCGGCGACGGCGTCGGCGGCACCGGGACGAGCAGCCACAGCACCGAGGGCGAGGGCGACGACGCGGCCGAGGCCGCGATGGGCCTCGCCGTGATCAGCGGGCTGGTCGACGACCTGGACATCAGCACGGACGAGGACGGCGGGGTCGTCCGGATGAGCTGGCCCGTCGCGGTCCACCCGGTACTGCCCTGACGGCGGCTCGCTGACCGCAGCCCCCTGAAGGCAGCCCCCTGGAGGCGGCTTTCTGACGGTACGGCAGAACAGCGACAGTCTGACGGTTGGACAGGTATGCCCGGATCCGGTCATACCTGTCCATTGTCGTGCTCCCGCAAACACCTTGACGACAACTGCGCCAATCCCTGCGCAGACCCTGTTTTGATCAGGCCGTGATTCCTAGAATCGCGGCCTGCCGTGTCAGTTGACGGCCCCCCTCGCCCGCGCAGCCGAGTGGACCGAACCAATTGCACCGCCCGGCGCACGAGCCAGACGTCAAGGAGGACGAATGGCCGGGCTCATCTTCTCCGGAGCTCCAACGAGCGTACGTGTGAGCGCACCACCCCCCGCAGTGTCCGCCGTGCTGACCGGTGACGGTCGCACCATCGTGATCATCGTCGCCGTGATCGGCCTCGCCGCCCTCGGGGTGGCCTGGCTGCTGGTGCGACAGGTCCTCGCCGCCGACGAGGGCACCGACTCCATGAAGCGCATCGCCGCCGCGATCCAGGAGGGCGCCAACGCCTACCTGGCCCGGCAGTTCCGCACCCTCGGGGTGTTCGCCACAGCGGTGGTCTTCCTGCTGCTGCTCCTGCCCGCCGACAACTGGAACCAGCGGATCGGCCGCTCGGTCTTCTTCGTGGTCGGCGCGGGCTTCTCGGCCCTCACCGGCTACATCGGCATGCGGCTGGCGGTGCGCAGCAACGTCCGGGTGGCCGCAGCCGCCCGCGCGGCCACCCCCGACCCCGACGCCTCCACCGGCGCCGAGGGCCCGGCGGCCGAGCCGGACATCCGCGGGGTCTCCCACCGGGCGATGCGGATCGCCTTCCGTACCGGCGGCGTGGTCGGGATGATCACGGTCGGCCTCGGCCTGTTCGGCGCCTCCCTGGTGGTCCTGATCTACAAGGAGAACGCCGCGAAGGTGCTGGAGGGCTTCGGCTTCGGCGCCGCGCTGCTGGCCATGTTCATGAGGGTCGGCGGCGGCATCTTCACCAAGGCCGCGGACGTCGGCGCCGACCTGGTCGGCAAGGTCGAGCAGGGCATCCCCGAGGACGACCCGCGCAACGCCGCGACCATCGCCGACAACGTCGGCGACAACGTCGGCGACTGCGCCGGCATGGCCGCGGACCTGTTCGAGTCCTATGCGGTGACGCTGGTCGCCGCCCTGATCCTGGGCAAGGCGGCCTTCGGCGACGACGGCCTCACCTTCCCGCTGGTGGTCCCGGCCATCGGCGTGATCACCGCCGTGCTCGGCATCTTCGCGGTGTCGCCGCGGACCAGGGACCGCAGCGGCATGAGCGCCATCAACCGCGGCTTCTTCATCTCGGCCGCGTTCTCGCTGGTCCTGGTGGTGGCGTCGGTCTTCGCCTTCCTCCCGGCGCACTTCTCCGACCTGCACGGCGTACCGGACGAGATCGCCCGGCACAGCGGCAGTCCACGGGTGTTCGCGCTGGCCGCCGTGGCCATCGGCATCGTCCTGGCCGCTGTGATCCAGCAGCTCACCGGCTACTTCACCGAGACCAGCCGGCGCCCGGTGCGGGATGTCGGCAAGAGCTCGCTGACCGGTCCGGCCACGGTCGTGCTGTCCGGCATCTCGCTGGGCCTGGAGTCCGCCGTCTACTCGGCGGTGGTGATCGGCGCGGCCGTGTACGGGGCGTACCTGCTCGGCGGCGGCTCGCTGATGCTGGCGCTGTTCGCGGTCGCACTGGCCGGAACCGGTCTGCTGACCACGGTCGGCGTGATCGTCGCCATGGACACCTTCGGCCCGGTCTCCGACAACGCCCAGGGCATCGCCGAGATGTCGGGCGACGTGACCGGCGCGGGCGCCCAGGTGCTGACCGAGCTGGACGCGGTCGGCAACACCACCAAGGCGATCACCAAGGGCATCGCCATCGCCACGGCGGTGCTGGCGGCGACGGCGCTGTTCGGCTCCTACACGGATGCCATCGCGACCGCGGAGGGCCAGGTCGGTTCCGCGGCCCACGGCCTGAGCCTCAGTCTGGACATCTCCCAGCCCAACAACCTGGTCGGGCTGCTGCTGGGCGCGGCGGTGGTGTTCCTGTTCTCCGGGCTCGCCATCAACGCGGTCTCGCGCTCGGCCGGTTCGGTGGTGTTCGAGGTCAGGGAGCAGTTCCGGACCAAACCCGGGATCATGGAGGGCTCGGAACTCCCGGACTACGGGCGGGTCGTGGACATCTGCACCAGGGATGCCCTGCGCGAACTCGCCACGCCGGGGCTGCTGGCCGTGCTTGCCCCGATCGCGGTCGGCTTCCTGCTCGGCGTCGGCTCGCTCGGCTCCTACCTGGCCGGGGCGATCGGCACCGGCACGCTGATGGCCATCTTCCTCGCCAACTCGGGCGGGGCCTGGGACAACGCCAAGAAGCTGGTGGAGGAGGGCAACCACGGCGGCAAGGGCAGTGCGGCCCACGAGGCCACGATCATCGGCGACACGGTCGGCGACCCGTTCAAGGACACGGCGGGACCGGCCATCAACCCGCTGCTGAAGGTGATGAACCTGGTGTCGCTGCTGATCGCCCCCGCCATCGTGAAGTTCAGCTTCGGCGCGGACGAGAACACCGGCCTGCGGGTGGGTGTGGCGGTGCTCTGCATCCTGGTGATCATCGGTGCGGTGTGGAGCTCCAAGCAGCGCGGCATCGCGGTGGGGGCGGAGCCGGTCGCGGTCGCGGCCGGGGCCGGGGCCGGGGCGGTTGGTCCGGCGGTCGGCGCCGAAGCCGAAGCTGGCGCCGAAGCCGGTGCGGAGACCGCCGCTGCCCGGGACGAAGGCGGAGACGAAAGCGGGGACGAAAGCGGGGACGAGAGCGAGACGCCCAGTCCGACCAGCGTTTCCTGAGGTCGGATCAGTCAGCCGACGCCCTGGCCGCGTTCGCGGTCACGGCGTCGGCGATCAGGGGCCACAGCGCCGCCGGCAGGTTGTGCCCCATGCCGGGGACAATCATCAGCTCGGCCCCCGGCACGGCCTTCGCGGTGGCCTCGCCGCCGCTGCGGTCGATCAGCGGGTCGGCCGCGCCGTGCAGTACCAGCGTCGGCGCGGTCACCCCGTGCAGCGCGGCGGTCCGGTCCGGCGAGGCGAGTATCGCGGCGAACTGCCGCAGGAAGCCGTCCGGACGGTTGCTCCGGTCGTACCCGGCGGCGACACGTATGCGCAGCTCGGCGGGGTCCTCCGGGTAGCCGGGTGAGCCGAGCGCGATCAGGGTGGCCACCCCGGCCTCGATCGCGGCCTCCCGCTCCTCCGGGCGCGGACGCAGCAGCAGGGCTCCGGCCTCCGGCGTCGCGTTCCCGCTGACCCGGTCCCCGGGGCGGGACATGATCGAACTCAGGCTGAGCACCCGTTCCGGGTGGTCGATGGCCAGTTGCTGCCCGATCATCCCGCCCATCGACACCCCGACCACGTGCGCGCGTTCGACGCCGAGGGCGTCCAGCACGGAGAGGGCGTCCAGCGCCATGTCGCCGAGCAGGTACGGAGCGCTGGACGGGTCGCCCTCCATGATGGCCCGGAGGTCCGGGCGCGGGCCCGCGTCCAGGAAGGTCGACAGCCCGGTGTCCCGGTTGTCGTACCGGACCACGTGGAAGCCGCGGCCGGCGAGCGCCTCGCACGACTCCTCGCGCCAGGAGGTCAACTGCTGCCCCAGGCCCATGATCAGCAGCACGGTGGGACGGGCGGGGTCGCCGAAGGTGTCGTACTCGATCTCGACCTGCTGCGCGTTCGCGGGCGTACGGGGCATGGCGGGCTCCGGAGGGGGTGGTGGGAGACGGGCTGGCTGTGTCGTACCGACTAGTCGGTACGTTAGTAGCCAAAGCCCGCCAACAACAGTGCGCGACGAGCAACTACCTGGCCCACGTCGCACCGCGTGCACTCCACGCCCAGCCTGTGGCGCGCGCCGGTGGCTCCGCCCCAGCCCGCGCCCGGCCGCGCCCGGCCGCGCCCCCCGGGGGCGCTCCGCGCCGAGCATGTGGCGCCCTGCGGTAACCCCGCGTCGCCCCGTGCCCGGTCGCGCCAACCCACCCGGTTGCCCCGTTACCTGCCCGTGCCGTTTCGCGTGAACTCCTCGCCGAGCCCGTGCCGCTCCGCGTGCACTGCGCGCCGGGCCTGTGGCGCTCCGCGTGAGTTCCGCGTCCGGCCGTGCCACTTGCCGGGTCGCTCCGCGCCAGCCCGCGTCGCCTCGCGCTCAGCTGCGCCCACCTCCTCGGCTGCTCCTCGTCCAGCCGTGCCGCTCCGCGTGCACTTCGCGCCGAGCCCGCGCCGCCTCACATGAACTCCGCGCCCAGCCGCGCCACCCCCCGGGTCGCGCCACCCCCGTGCCGCTCCGCGCCAGCCCGTGCCGCTCCGCGCGAAACCCCGCGCGCCGCTCTGCGCGAACTTCGCGCTCGGCCGCGCCACCCCCCCGGGGGGGCCGCTCCGCGCCGAGCCTGGGCCGCGCTGCGCCCAGCCGCGCCGACCCCCGGCCACTCCGCGCCCAGCCCGCGCGGCTCCGCGGCGACCCTGGCGCGGCGACTGCCTAAGCCTCGCAAACCGTGCTCAAATACCCGGCTTCCCGACGCTCGTCCGGTCCTGGCGTGTAGGTTCCCAGGCCGGGGCCGGCGGATGCCGGGGCCGTGCGAGGAGAGGATCCGGACCCGTGGTGACGAAGATCTGGCTGAGGCTTGCGGCTCCGGCCGCACTGGTGGCGCTGGGGGTCACCGGCTGCGGCAGTGGCAACGGCCCTGCTGTCGAGGCCTGGGCGAAGTCGGTGTGCCAGGGGATGCAGAGCCCGGTCCAGCAGGCGAACGCCGCCCTCGCCGACACCGGGGCGGTGAAGCCGGGGGAGACGCCCAAGGCCCTGCAGACCCGCCTCGCCGCGGACTTCGGGGCGCTCGCCACCGCGAACACCCAGATCGCCCAGGCCGTGCAGAAGGCCGGGGCGCCCAAGGTGGCGAACGGGGCGGAGACCCAGGCGGACGCGCTCTCCGAGCTGGACCAGGCAGCCGGGGGCTACACCAAGGTGCAGCAGTCGGTGCAGGCCCTCTCGGTCACCGACCAGGCCAAGTTCGCGGCCAGCCTGAAGGGGGTCGGCGACCAGGTGCAGCAGCTCGCCGAACTGTCCACCAGCGCACTGCAGAAGCTGCAGACGGGTGATCTGGGCGCGGCGCTGGCCAAGCAGCCGGGCTGCAAGAGCGTGTCGGCGACCACGTCCGCCACGGCGCCTGCCGAGACCGAGACGGGCACCGCGACCACGGCCGCCACCGCCGGATCGACCGGTGCCACCACGACCGCCGGCGCCACGGCTACCGCCACCGGCGGTGCTGCCGCGACCGCCACCGCGACCAAGAAGCCGAGCGCGACGCCCTCCGCCACAGCGTCCGCGCACTGACCCTTCGGGGGACAATGGCTGGGTGACCACCAGCACCGCACCCGATCCCGCGCCCGTGCCCTTCCGTCCCGTTCTGGACGGCGATCTCGCCGCCCGGCTCCGAGCGGCGTTCCTCGCCGCCGACTTCACCGCCGACGGCTGCCTGGAACTGCTCGGGGCGACCGCGTACGCCGCGCTCGCGCGCAGCGAGACCGTGCCCGCGCTGCGGGTGACCGGGGGCGGCAGCGTACGGGAGACGCTGCTGCGGCTGTTCCTGCTGCAGCAGCCGGTGCCGTACCCGGCGGCCGAGGCCGCGCTGCCGGTGGCGGACTGCCTGGCGGCCGGCTGGCTGGTCCCGGACGGTGGGGCGAGCGGGGACGGTACAGAGAGCGGGGACGGGGGCCGGGCGGGCCACGTCCGGGCGACGGTGGACGTACGGCCGTACGCCAATGACATCGCCGGAGACTCCGACGCCGCCGACGCCTGGATCGTGTCGGACCTGGGCTGCGCGGTCGGCGGAGCGGGCGGCATCGGTGCCAGCGGCGCGGCCGGCGCGGCCGACGCCACCGGGGACACCGGCGACGCCGGGGCGGTGCCGCGCTCGGGGCTGGTGCTCGGGGTCGGGGGCGCATCCACCACGCTTGCGAACATCACCGTGCGCCGTTCCGTGCGCCGGGTGCTCGACCTCGGTACGGGCTCCGGCGTGCAGGCCCTGCACGCCGCGAGGCACGGCGCGGAGGTGGTCGCCACCGATGTGAACCCGCGCGCCCTGCACTTCACCGCACTGACGGTGGCACTGTCGGGTTTCAGCCATGTGGAGACCCGGGCCGGCAGCCTCTTCGAGCCGGTGGGTGCGGAGTCCTTCGACCTGATCGTCTCCAACCCGCCCTTTGTGATCTCCCCCTCCGGCCGCTTCACCTACCGCGACGGCGGGATGGCCGGGGACGACCTCTGCCGGGCCCTGGTCACCGGGGCCGGGGCGCACCTGGAGCCCGGCGGCTACTGCCAGTTGCTGGCCAACTGGCAGCATGTGCGCGGCGAGGACTGGCGCGAACGGGTCTCCGGCTGGATCGCCGGCACCGGCTGCGACGCCTGGGTGGTGCAGCGCGAGGTGCAGGACGTGACCCAGTACGCCGAGCTCTGGCTGCGGGACGGCGGGGACCACCGCGAGCCGCGGGCGGACTACGACGCCCGCTACAACGCCTGGTTGGACACGTTCGAGGCGGCGAAGGTGGAGGGCATCGGCTTCGGCTGGATCACGCTGCGCAGGCCCGCGCCGGGCGTACGCCCCTCGGTGCACATCGAGGAGTGGCCGCACACCGTCGAGCAGCCGCTCGGCCCGGAGATCGAGCACTGGTTCGCCCGGCAGGACTTCCTGCGCGGCCATGACGACGCCGCGCTGCTCGCCGCCCGCTACCGGCTCGCCGACGAGGTGGTCCAGGAGCAGGTCGGCGCGCCGGGCCAGGAGCACCCGGAGCATGTGATCCTGCGTCAGAACCGGGGCATGCGGCGGGCCACCAAAGTGGACACGGTCGGCGCCGGCTTCGTCGGCGTCTGCGACGGCGAGCTCAGCGCCGGGGAGATCCTGGACGCCATCGCGGCCCTGATCGAGGAGGACCCGGTGCTGCTGCGGGACCGTACCCCGGAGCAGATCAGGATGCTGGTGGAGCAGGGCTTCCTGGAACCGGTGGTTCCGGCCTGAGCGGCCTGAGCCGCCGCAGTGACTGAGCCGCCGCAGCGGCCTGAGCGGCCGTGACCCGCGCGGCCTGAGCCGCCCGGGCTGCCCCCGGGCTCTGTTCATCCCCGCTTTCCCGGAGTGACGCCGGGCGTACGCCCGGCGTGTGCCCGGCGTTGTGCGTGCGCTGTCAGTGTGACAGTCGTACTGCTCATTCCCGGGGGTAGGAATCGTGGATGCACCACTGAGCGTGTTCACCGGCGCGTGGTTCACGCTGTTCGGCGCCGGAGTGCTCGGCTGGTGCGCCCTGGAGATCCGGACCCGGCGTGAGCTGCGTCGCACTGGGGTCTCCTGTCTGGCCCGGGTCCTCCCCGACCCCGCCGCCCGGCCCGCCGCCGACGGCGCCCAGGACGCGGCCCGCGGTGACGCTCCGGAGGTGTCGGACACCTCACCGGTCCTCGGATACCTGGTCGAGGGCCATGGCGAGGTGGTGACCCGGCCGCGCGGCTGGACCTCGGTCCGCCGGACGCCGCCGTTCGCCGTGGACACCCTGGTGCCGGTCAGGTACGACCCGGCCCGGCCGACCGTGGTCGCCGTGGACGGGGCCGGGCAGTTGCGCGGCGACGCCTTCTGGACCCTGCTCGGACTGGCCTTCGCGGCCTGTGGTGTGCTGCTCCTGCTGGGGTTCTTCCGGTAGCGCGGGGCTCGGTCGTATGCGGCCGGATGGCCGCAGAACACGCCGGAGCGGCCGACCTGTGCACGGGTCGAACGGATCGTAGTCCTATCATCCGGCATATCCGGTTCGGCATTAGGTGTCGATCTGTACGGCGGGAACACCCGCCTTCGGGTTACCGTTCGAGAGTCGTCGCCGACGTCCTGAAGTTCACAAATCGGGATTCGTCCGTTTGACAAGGGGGACCTTGGTGCGGTCACACTCCGCTCTCAGGGCTTCATTGACTCGGACCAGCAGCGGCGCCGAGCGGCCCCAGTACCCCAATCGACCGGGAGAGAAGAGCGAAGGTGTCCCCGACCAGCGAGACCGCACGCCAAGTCCAGCGACTCGTCATCGTTGAGTCGCCGGCCAAGGCGAAGACGATCAAGGGCTACCTCGGCCCCGGATATGTGGTCGAGGCGAGTGTCGGGCATATCCGCGACCTCCCCGGGACCGCCGCCGAGGTGCCGGACGGCTACACCGGCGAGGTGCGCCGGCTCGGCATCGACGTCGAGAACAACTTCGAGCCGATCTACGTCGTCAACGCCGACAAGAAGGCCCAGGTCGCGAAGCTCAAGTCGCTGCTGAAGGACGCCGACGAACTCTTCCTCGCCACCGATGAGGACCGCGAGGGGGAGGCCATCGCCTGGCACCTCCAGGAGGTGCTGCGGCCCAAGGTCCCGGTCCACCGCATGGTCTTCCACGAGATCACCAAGGACGCCATCCAGGCCGCGGTCAACAACCCGCGCGAGCTGAACAAGCGCCTGGTCGACGCCCAGGAGACCCGCCGCATCCTCGACCGCCTGTACGGCTACGAGGTCTCGCCGGTGCTGTGGAAGAAGGTCATGCCGAAGCTCTCGGCGGGCCGGGTGCAGTCGGTGGCGACCCGTCTTGTGGTCGAGCGCGAACGGGAGCGGATGGCCTTCCGCTCGGCCTCGTACTGGGACCTCACCGCCGTCTTCGCCAGCGGGAAGAGCACCGGCCGGGCCGACCCGGCCGACCCCGGCACCTTCGGCGCGCGGCTCTCCTCGGTGGACGGCCGCCGGGTCGCCTCGGGCCGCGACTTCGACTCGGTCGGCCAGCTCAAGGCCGGATCCGCGCAGGTCCTGCACCTGGACGAGGAGGCCGCCCGCACCCTGGCCGCCGCCCTCGCCGACACCGACTTCCGGGTCCGCAGCGTCGAGGCCAAGCCGTACCGGCGCTCCCCGTACGCCCCGTTCCGGACCACGACCATGCAGCAGGAGGCCGGGCGCAAGCTGGGCTTCGGCGCCAAGCGGGCCATGGACGTGGCGCAGAAGCTGTACGAGAACGGCTTCATCACCTATATGCGTACCGACTCGACCACGCTCTCGGACACGGCGATCACCGCCGCCCGGGCCCAGGTCGAGCAGCTGTACGGGCGTGAGTACCTGCCGGACGTGCCCCGGGTGTACACCGGCAAGGTCAAGAACGCCCAGGAGGCGCACGAGGCGATCCGCCCCTCCGGCGACCGCTTCCGCACCCCGGCCGAGACCGGGCTGCGTGGCGACGAGTTCCGGCTCTACGAGCTGATCTGGATGCGGACCGTCGCCTCCCAGATGAAGGACGCCGTCGGCCAGTCCGTCACCGTCAAGGTCGCCGGGACCTCCGCCGACGGCCGGGACGCCGAGTTCAGCGCCAGCGGCAAGATCATCACCTTCCACGGCTTCCTCAAGGCCTATGTCGAGGGCCGCGACGACCCCGACGCCGAGCTGGACGACCGCGAGAGCCGGCTGCCCCCGGTCGCCGAGGGCGACGCCCTGGGCGCCGAGCAGATCTCCCCGGACGGCCACGCGACCAAGCCCCCGTCCCGCTTCACCGAGGCGTCGCTGATCAAGGAGCTGGAGGACCGGGAGATCGGCCGCCCGTCCACCTACGCCGCGATCATCGACACCATCGTGGCCCGCCGCTACGTCTTCAAGAAGGGGACGGCGCTGGTCCCCTCGTTCCTGGCGCTGGCCGTGGTCCGGCTGCTCGAGGAGCACTTCGGTCGACTTGTCGACTACGACTTCACCGCCAAGATGGAGAACGACCTGGACGGGATCGCCCGCGGCGAGGGCGCCTCCGTGCCCTGGCTGCGCCGGTTCTACTACGGCCAGACCACCGAGGGCGAGCCGGCCACCTCCGCCGCCTCGGCCGCGGACGCCGGCAACGGCGACGGCGACCACCTCGGCGGACTCAAGGAACTGGTCACCGACCTCGGCGCGATCGACGCCCGGGAGATCAGCTCCTTCCCGCTCGGCGACAGCGGCATCGTGCTCCGGGTCGGCCGCTACGGCCCGTACGTGGAGCGCGGCGAGCAGCGCGCCGACGTCCCGGACGAGATGGCCCCGGACGAGCTGACCCCCGAGCTCGCCGAGGAACTGCTGGCCAAGCCCAGCGGTGTGCGCGAGCTGGGCAAGGACCCGGTCAGCGGTCATGAGATCGTCGCCAAGGACGGCCGCTACGGCCCGTACTTCACCGAGGTGCTGCCCGAGGGCACGCCGAAGACCGGGAAGAACGCGGTGAAGCCGCGGACCCAGTCGCTGCTCTCCACCATGTCCCTGGACGAGGTCACCCTGGACGACGCGCTCAAGGTCTTCGGCCTGCCGCGGGTGGTCGGGGTGGACGCCGAGGGCGTGGAGATCACCGCGCAGAACGGCCGCTACGGCCCGTACCTCAAGAAGGGCACCGACTCGCGCTCCCTGGAGAACGAGGAGCAGATGTTCACGGTGACCCTGGAGGAGGCGCTGGCCATCTACGCGGTGCCCAAGCAGCGCGGACGCGCCGCGGCCAAGCCGCCGCTGCGCGAGCTGGGCACCGACCCGGTCAGCGAGCGCCCGGTGGTGGTCAAGGACGGCCGCTTCGGCGCCTACGTCACCGACGGTGAGACAAACGCCACACTGCGCCGGGACGACGTGGTCGAGGAGATCACGCCGGAGCGCGGCTACGAGCTGCTGGCGGAGAAGCGGGCCAAGGGACCGGCCAAGAAGGTCGCCAAGAAGGCGCCCGCGAAGAAGGCCCCGGCGAAGAAGGCCACCAAGGCGGCGGCGACCAAGACCACCGCCGCCAAGAAGACGGCGGCCAAGAAGACCACGACCGCGGCCAAGAAGGCCCCGGCCAAGAAGGTCACCGCGAAGAAGCCCGCTGCCGCCGAGTAACCGCTCGGCGACGCAGCGAGGCGCTCTGGGCCCCGTAGGGCGGCGCGGACGGGCGTAACCGCCTCTCCGCGTCGCTACGGGGTCACAGATGTGTCAGGGCCTTGTGGACTTCTGGAGGACTGCGGTTTGGTGTCGGAGCCTCCGGTTAGGCTGGCCGTTATGACCAGTGCGGCTCAACCCGGCCCCGACCCCGCCCCCGACCGCCCGACCACCACGCCCGCCGTCCCCACGGTGGTGCCCGGCGGCAGCCCCGCCGAGCGGGCCGGGGCGCTGCTGCGCGTCCGCTCCTTCGGGCGGTTGTGGCGGGCCCAGCTGCTCGGGTCCGTGGGCGACCGGCTCGGCCTGCTGGTGCTGCTGATCCTGGTGGTCGAGGCGGCGGCGACCGGGGAGTTCGGCACCGGCTACCGGGCCGTGCTGCTGGCCGTGGCCGCGGTCTTCGGCCTGCGGGTGCTGACCACGCTGCTGCTCGGCGTGCTGCTACTGCAGCCGCTGGCCCGGCTGCTCGACCGGGTGGACCGGCGCTGGACCCTGTTCGGCGCGGACGTGCTGCGGGCGGTGCTGTTCGGGGTCGCCCCGTTCTGGATCGTCTGGAGCCACTCCACGGCCGCCGTCTGGCTGCTGATAACCCTCTTTGTCGCCGCCGCCGCCGAGCGGGTCGCCGCGATCGCCCGCCAGGCCGTCGGCGAGCGCCTGCTGCCCGCGACCGCGCCCGGCGTCCCCGCCGTGGACCAGCGGCCGGTGCTGCGCCACATCGACCAGTGGACCGGTTACGCGGCCGTGCCGCTGGCCGCCGCCGTGCTGGCCGCGCTGACCCTGATCGAGAACGGCCTGTCCTCGGGCATCGGCTGGCTGGACGACCACACCGGCACGGTGGCCGCGTTCGGCGCGGCCGGGCTGCTGGTGGCCTCGGCGGTGCTGCTGTACCTGCAGGAGCTGCCGTCCGCGCCGGGCTCGGTCGCCCCGTACTCACCGCTGACCGGGCTGCGCGCCCCCACCGACGCCGCCCCCGGCGCGGGGACGCCGCGCGGCCGTACCGGCACGTCCGTGCTGTTCAGCTTCTCGGCCGCCGGGGCCGCCGCCGCGATCGCCGCCGCGGTGGCCGTGGCGCTGCCGCACGCCGTCGACCTCTACGCCGGTCCGGTCGGCTTCGGCCTGCTGGTCCTCGCCGCCACCGGCGCTCCGCTGCTGGGGCTGCGGATCGCCGGCTCGGTGCTGCCGGTGCTCGGCCGCCGCAGGCTGCTGCCGCTCGCCCTCGGCAGCGCCGGCCTCGCCCTGCTGCTGACCGGCCTGGTCCGGGACTTCGTGCTGGCGCTGGTGCTGGTCACCCTGGCCGGACTGGCCGCCGGGGTGGCCGTCCGCACCGCCGCTGTGCTGCTCGACCTGGAGACCGAGGAGTCGCGCCGGCCGCTGGTCCGCGAGCACCTGCGGTCGATGCTGCGGGTCGCCGCAGGGACGGCCCTGGTGGTCGCCCCGCTGCTGGGCGCGGCCATCGGCCCGCAGACGGTCGACTCCCAGTCACTGCAGTTCGACCACGGCGGGGCCGGCCTCGCGCTCTCCGTCCTCGGCCTGCTGCTGCTGGCCTTCGCCGTCGTGGTGTTCTTCCGCGCCGACGACCGGCGCGGCACCGCCCCGTTCGGCCGGGACGTCTGGGACGCGCTGCGCGGCGGCTCCCGTCCGGTCCCGCACCGGGCCGGCACCGGCTTCTTCATCGCGGTCGAGGGCGGTGACGGTGCCGGGAAGTCCACCCAGGCGCAGGCCCTGGCCGAGTGGATCCGCAGCAAGGGCCACGAGGTCGTGATCACCCGCGAGCCCGGCGGCAGCGCCATCGGCCAGCGGCTGCGCGCCATGCTGCTGGACGTCGGCAACACCGGCATCTCGCACCGCGCCGAGGCTCTGCTGTACGCGGCCGACCGGGCCGAGCACGTGGAGAACGTGATCCGTCCGGCCCTGGACCGGGGCGCCGTGGTCATCACCGACCGCTACATGGACTCCTCGGTCGCCTACCAGGGCGCGGGCCGCGACCTGGCCGCCAGCGAGGTGGCCAGGATCAACCGCTGGGCCGTCGACGGCCTGGTCCCCGACCTGACCGTGCTGCTGGACGTCGACCCGGCGACGGCGCGCGAGCGCTTCACCGAGGCGCTGGACCGGCTCGAGTCCGAGCCCGAGGACTTCCACGCCCGGGTCAGGGCCGGGTTCCTGGCCCTCGCCGCCGCCGACCCGGTCCGCTACCTGGTCGTCAACGCCGCCCAGGCCCCTGGCGCCGTCACCACCGCGATCAGGCACCGGCTGGACCGCGAACTGCCGCTCTCCGAGCAGGAACGGGCCGCCAGGATCGAGCAGGAGCGGCTGGCCCGCGAGGCCGAGGCCCACCGGATCGCCGAGGAGGCCCGGCTCAAGGCCGAGGCCGAGCAGGCTGAACGGGAGAAGCAGGCGCAGTTGGAGCGGCTGCGGCTGGCCGAGGAGGAGAAGGCCAAGGCCCTGCAGGCCGAGGAGGACCGCAAGGCCGCCGAGCAGCTGCGCCTCGCCGCCGAGCAGGCCCGGCTGGCCGCCGAGGCCGAGGCGGCCCGCCGCAGGGCGGCCGAGGAGGAGCGGCGCGAGGCGGAGGCCGCGGAGCGCCGCCGGATCGAGTCGGAGGCGGCCCGGCTGGCGGAGCTGGAGCGGCAGCGCGACGAGCGCCGGGCCGAGGAGCGGCGCCGGGCCGAGGACGCGCTGCGGCGCACGGAGGCAGCCCGGGTGGCGGCGGAGGCCGCGGCGGCCACTGCGGCAGCGACTGCGGCGAGTGCCGCGAGCGCGACTGCGGCGAGCGCCGCGGAGGGCCGGCCGGAGACCCCGCCCGGCGCCGAGGCGCCGACGCAGGAGGTACCGGCGGTCGCACCGACGGCCGCCGACGGCGAGCCGGAGCCGCAGGACCGGCCTGCGACGCCGCCCGCGCCCGTGACCCCGCCCGCAGCCCCGCCGAAGAGCGCACCCAAGGCCGCGGCGAAGGCCGCACCCGAGGCCACGCCCGAGGACGCTCCGAAGGTCGCGCCGGACCAGCCGACCGAGGTGATAAGCGAGGAGGACCGGGCCGAGGCGGTCCGCCGCGCGGACGCGGCCCGGGCAGCCGAGGAGCGTGCCGCCGAGGACCGTGCGGCGCAGGCTCGTGCTGCGCAGGCCCGGCCCGAGAGCGCGGCCGAGAAGACGACGGTCATGCCCAAGGTGCCCGCCGAGCCCGTGCGGCCGCCCGCCCCGAAGCGCGGACGGGCCGTCACTTCGCCGACCCCGGGCTCGACTCCGACCCCGGCCCCCACCCCGGCCGAGGAGCGGACGGCGGTCCTGCCCCAGGTCCCGTCCGTTCCGCCGGCGACGCCGCCGTCCAGCACCGCGCCGTCCGCCGCGCAGCAGACGGCTCCGTCCGACCAGGGCCGTCGACTGCCGAGGTCCTGGCGGGTGGCCAAGCCCAAGAGCGGCGAGAGCGTCCAGGAAGGGTCCCCCGACTGGCTGTTCCGCCCGGAGGAGGGCACGACGGCGGCCCGGCCGCCGCAGGCCCCGCAGCAGGTGCCGCAGCACCCCCCGGTGGAGCGCACCACCGAGATGCCGATCGTCGAGCAGAACCCCCCGGCGCCCCCGCGCGCCGCCGGTGGTCGCTACGACTGGGCCGAGGAGACCCCGCTGGACGACCTCCCCAGCCTCACCGACGAACTGCTCGGCTCCCGGGACGAGTGGTCCCAGTGGGACGCCGGCGACGACGAGACGGGCGGCAAGGGCCGCAAGGGCAAGCGCTGAGACCCTAGGCTCGTCCCCCAGGAGCGACTGCTCCCGGGGAGCCTCGTCCAGGAACGACCGACCCCGTACCGAGAGACCGGAGAGCAACCGTGAGTGTCTGGGACGACCTGGTCGGCCAGGAGCAGGTGGTGGAGCAACTCGTCGCCGCCGCCCGCTCGGCGCGGATCGTCCTGGCCGGCGGCCGTACCAGCGGCGAGGAGGAGCAGGCGGCCCCGGCCGAGGCCGGGACCACCGGGATGACCCACGCCTGGCTGTTCACCGGCCCGCCGGGCTCGGGCATGTCGACCGCCGCCCGGGCCTTCGCCGCCGCGCTCCAGTGCACCTCGCCGGACCTGGATCTCGGCGGGATCCCCGGCTGCGGCTTCTGCGAGGGCTGCCACGCCGCGCTGATCGGCAGCCACGCAGACGTGGAGTCGGTGCGCACCGATGTGCTGAGCATCGGTGTGAAGGAGACCCGCGAGCTGGTCAGGAGCGCGTCGATGTCCCCGGCCGGCGGTCGCTGGCAGGTGATCATCCTGGAGGACTCCGACCGGCTGACCGAGGGCGCGGCCAACGTCCTGCTCAAGGCGATCGAGGAGCCCGCGCAGCGCACCGTGTGGCTGCTCTGCGCACCCTCGGTCGAGGACGCGCTGCCGACCATCCGCTCCCGCTGCCGACTGCTGGTGCTGCGGACGCCGCCGGTCTCGGCGGTCGCCGACGTCCTGGTGCGCAGGGACGGCGTCGAGCCGGAGATGGCGCTCTTCGCGGCCCGTGCCGCGCAGGGCCACATCGACCGGGCCCGCCGGCTGGCGCTGGACCCGGCCGCCCGCGAGCGCCGGGCCGAGGTGCTGAAACTGCCGCTGCGGGTCGCCGACCTGGGCGCCTGCCTGGCCGGCGCACAGGCCCTGGTGGACGCGGCCACGGCGGACGCCAAGCAGGTCGCCGAGGAGGTCGACACCCGGGAGACCGACGAGCTGCGGGCCGCGCTCGGCGCCGCGGCCGGGGTCGGCGGCCGGATGCCGCGCGGTACGGCTGGAGCCATGAAGGACCTGGAGGACCGGCAGAAGCGCCGGGCCACCCGGACCCAGCGGGACACCCTGGACCGGGCGTTGATCGACCTGTCCTCCTTCTACCGGGACGTCCTGGCGGTGCAGTTCCGTGCGCCCGGTGACCTCTCCAACGAGGAGATGCGGGCCGCGGTGGAGCGGGTCGCCGGGGAGTCCGGCCCGGAGCGGACGCTGCGCCGGATCGAGGCGGTGCTCGACTGCCGCCGCGCCCTGGAGCGCAATGTCGCGCCGCTGCTCGCGGTGGAGGCGATGACGGTGGCCCTGCGCGCCGGGTGAGCGGCTGCCGGTGAGCGGTTGCCGGTGATCGATGGCCGGTGATCGATGGTCCCGGGGTTTGCTCGTTCGCTCTTTCGGGTGACAGTCGGGGCTGCCGGGGGAGCGGGTCCGATTGCCGGGGGATGCCACCCCAGTGATCTTGTGGTGGGCGGTTCTCGCGGTACTGGGCCTGGTGGCGGCAGCGTGGTTGGGCGGGGGTGCGCTGGCCTCCTGGCGGGAGCAGCGAGCCGGTCTGGTGTATGAACTGACGCCCCGTTATCTGGGTGCGGCGCTGCGCGGTGCCGCCGCGCTGGTGGCCCTCGGCGCGGTGCTGACCGGCAGCCTGGCGCTGCTCCTCGCGCCCCGTGGCGGGACTCCCGCCACACTCTCCGCCGACGCCCGGGTGGCGGCCGGCCCCCTGGCCCGACACACCGTCACGTCAGCTCCGACGCCCGGCGCGACCCCGTCGTCCGGCCCGAGCCTGTCGCCCAGCACCACCCCGAAGCCTGCCGCTGTCGCTGCCACTCCTGCCGCCGCGCTGACGGTGGTCTCCCACCCGCACGGCGGCCAACTGCTGCAGGGCACCCTCCCCGGCCTGCCCGGCCGGTTCCGGGTGTGGCTGCCCGGCCAGTACCAGGGACGGTCGATCCCGCTGCAGGCCGTCCTGGTGCTGGCGGACGACGCCGAACTCGACGGTGTGTTCGAGGGGCTGGCCGGCGCGGTCGATTCCGGCCGGGCCAACCCCATGGTCGCCGTCATCCCGGCAGCCTCCTGCTCCCCGACCGGGACGGTCGACCCCGCGCTCACCGGGGCCGGGCTGCGCAAGGCGGTCGCGTCCCGGTTCCATGTGGCTCCGGACCCCGGCGGTTGGGCCGTCCTCGGCCTGGACGCCGGAGCGCCCTGCGCGGTGGCGACGGAGTTGGCCGCCCCGGGGTCGTTCGGGGCCGCGGCCGGCCTCGGTGGCCGCTACGACGCGCTGCGCGTACCCGGCGCACCCGCCTCGGGCTCGGTGCGGCTGCTGCTCGCCGACGCCGGCCGGGACACCGCGGGCCTGGCCTCGGCGTCCAAGCTGGGCGCCGCGCTGTCCGCACGGCCGCACACCGCCGTCCGGCTGTCCTCGGCCGTCCGGGATTTCTCCGCCGACCGTGAGCGGTTCCGCCTGGTCCGGGTCGCGGCCGGCTATCTCACCGAACAGTTGGCGACCTCGCGGCGGTGACTGTCAGCGCCGACGGATACGCTCTGCGTGCTGCAGAGAAAGTTGAGGACAGAAGAAGATGAAGCTTGTTCCGCGCATCGCGACGGCGTCGCTGCTGCTCGCCGGGCTCGCCCTGAGCGGGTGCTCCTCGTCGCCGTCCCCCTCCGGAGCGGGGTCGTCCTCGAGCGCGTCCTCGTCCACGGACTCCGCCGCCACGGCTTCCCCCGGTGGCGGCACCGGCGCCGGTGCGTCGTCGGCCGCCGCGCCAGTGCTGGAGCCGCTGCCTGCGGCGATCCCGGACGCGCTGCAGCACTACTACACGCAGAAGCTGAGCTGGCACTCCTGCAACAGCGGGTTCCAGTGCTCGACGCTGAAGGTCCCGCTGGACTACGCGCAGCCCGCGGCCGGGGACATCTCGCTGGCCGTGGTCCGGCACCAGGCGTCCGGGAAGGGCTCCACCCGGCTCGGCTCGCTGCTGATCAACCCGGGCGGCCCCGGCGGTTCCGCGGTGGAGTACGCCGAGTACGCGGCGATGACCTACCCGGCCATCGTCCGCTCCTCCTACGACATCGTCGGGGTGGACCCGCGCGGCGTCGCCGGGAGCACCCCGGTCAGCTGCCTGAGCGACAAGCAGATGGACGCCTACACCGCGACCGACAGCACCCCCGACACCCCGGCCGAGATCAACACCCTGGTCGCGGCCGACAAGGCGCTGGCGCAGGGCTGCGAGAAGCTCTCCGGCAAGCTGCTGTCGCACGTCAGCACGGTCGACTCGGCGCGGGACATGGACGTGGTCCGGGCGCTGCTCGGCGACGCCAAGCTCAACTACCTCGGCAAGTCGTACGGCACCTTCCTCGGCGCGACCTACGCGGGCCTGTTCCCCAGCCGGGTGGGCCGGATGGTGCTCGACGGCGCGATGAACCCCTCGCTGGACGCCCTGGACCTGAACCAGCAGCAGGCCGGCGGCTTTGAGACGGCCTTCAACGCCTTCGCGGCCGACTGCGTCAAGAGCAGCAGCTGCCCGCTCGGCAGCAGCACCGAGCAGGCCGACCGGAAGCTCGACCAGCTGCTGGCCTCCTGGGACGCCCACCCGCTGAGCACCGGCACCTCCCGGAAGCTGGACGAGGCGCTGGGCACCACCGGGGTGATCGCGGCGATGTACGACCAGCAGCAGTGGCCGCAGCTGCGCGGGGCGCTGACCCAGGCGGAGCGCGGCGACGGCTCCGGGCTGCTGTCGCTCTCGGACCAGTACTACGAGCGCGACAGCTCGGGCCACTACAGCAATCTGATGTACGCCAACGCGGCGGTGAACTGCCTCGACCTGCCGACCGCGGCCACCGGCCCCGAGCAGGTGGAGCAGCAGCTCGCGGCGTACCGCAAGGCGTCGCCGCACTTCGGTACGACGCTCGCCTGGGGCGGCCTGACCTGCGCGTACTGGCCGGTGAAGCCGAGCGGCGAGGCCCGCACCATCCCGGCGAAGGGTTCGGCCCCGATCGTGGTGGTCGGCACTACCCGCGACCCGGCCACCCCCTACGCCTGGGCCCAGGCGCTGGCCGCGCAGCTGGACTCGGGGACGCTGCTGACCTACAACGGCGACGGCCACACCGCCTACGCCCGGGGCAGCCAGTGCATCGACGGCGCGATCAACGTCTATCTGCTGACCGGCCGGACGCCGGCCAAGGGAACGGTGTGCAAGTAGTAGCGGGTGTGTATGTAAGGAGCTTGAAAGTGTCACAATCCTTTCATCGCACTCACGGGTGGTGCGATGAGAGGGCGAGGTGGCAGCAGGCATGTTCGGAGTCATCAACTACGGCACCTATGTGCTGGGCGCACTGCTGATCATCCTGCTCCCCGGCCCCAACTCCATGTACGTGCTCTCGGTCGCTGCCCGCCGGGGCATGCGCACCGGCTTCCGCGCCGCGTGCGGGGTCTTCCTCGGCGACACCACGCTGATCGTGCTGACCTCGCTCGGCGCGGCCTCGCTGCTGAAGGCCACCCCGGTGGTGTTCGACGTGGTGAAGCTGGTGGGGGCCGGCTACCTGCTCTTCATCGGCTACGGAATGCTGAAGTCGGCCCGCCGCACCTGGCTCGACCGCCGCGCCGCCACGGGCCCGGCCACGGGCCCGGCCGAGGCCACTGAGGCACCCGAGGCGTCCGCGAACCCGGAGGCCACCGCCGGGAGCGCCGCTGCCGTTGCCGGGACGGGCGCTGCTGCCGCCGGGACCACCGCCGCCGTCGGGACCGCCGCTGCTGCTGCCGGGACCGCCGAGGGCGCGCCCGCGGACCCGTACGCCCAGGAGCGCCCGTTCCGCCGAGCGCTGGTGATCAGCCTGCTCAACCCCAAGGCGATCCTCTTCCTGCTGTCCTTCTTCGTGCAGTTCGTGGCACCGCACTACGGCCAGCCCGAAGTGTCCTTCGCCATACTCGGCGGAACCATCCAGCTCTTCAGCTTCCTCTACCTGACCACCTTGATCATGGCCGGCACCACCCTCGCCAACGCCTTCCGCCGCCGTCGCCGCCTCTCGGCCACTCTGACCACCGGCGTTGCCGCCCTCTTCATCGGCTTCGCCGCGAAACTGGCCACCGCCTCCGCCGGATAAACCGGTCAGGACCACCCCGGCGGACTGTGTAGACTGTCTCCCGTTGCCGATCACCAGATCGCCAACGGTGCCGCCTTAGCTCAGTTGGCCAGAGCAACGCACTCGTAATGCGTAGGTCTCGGGTTCGAATCCCGAAGGCGGCCCAAAGTAGGACATTTTTTCAGGGCGTATCGGACATCTCGGGTGGGTATGAGATACGCCCACTGTGCGCAGTACTCGTGGGCAGAGTCGACACAAATGCCCAGGTCAGGACGGCTTCTTGGCGTCCAATGGCCCTGAAGGCGAGTACCGCTCCCCTCGGAGCGGAGGTCACCCGTATGGGCCAGGCCAACTCGTATGTCGCGCCTGTGGCTTGACCATGGTGACCCCTTCCGGGGCGACTGCAGTACACATTCGGTACACATGAAGATCGATCAAGGGCCGCGTGCATGGTTGCCGGTCCGTTCGGGGTATCCGGTCCGGTGGGTACCCTCCTTCTCGCTGCGGGGGCTTGGGCGCTCGTGGCGCTCAGTGGCCACGTTGCGATGGCGGATCCTGGCGTTACGCCGGGCCAGCGCGCGAACCGGTTGCTTTCAGTGCTCTTTGGCCCGTTGCAACGCGAGCGCAGCGGCTCGGATCTCAGTGGCCGCCTGTAGCGCGGAGGCTCCGTCCGCCAGGTTTCCCATCTTGCTCGCGGCGTTCATCAGTGTCCCGGCGTGGTCCTCCAAGCCCCGCAGCGCGTGCGCGGCCTGGGACAGCTGCCCGATTGAATCCGGCGATATCCCAAAACCGTGTACCCGCGGATCGGCAAGCTCCTCCGGCACCACCCTCAACAGCGTGGCCAGTTCCGGAGCGGACTTCCCGAACTCGTCCAGCGCGGGACCCACTCGGTCCAGCAATTGCGCCTGCGCTGTCGCAATCATCTCGGCAAGCCGGGCTTCGGTGAGATCACGCAGGCCGGCCAGAGCATCGACCCCGTCTGCTTCCCGTTGCGCTTTCCACCTCTGCAACAGCTTCACCGGATACCGCTCTGCGGCCCCGCGCCCATCTACGAGGGTGTGATGCGGGGTGCACAGCAGAAGGAGATTGGAGAAGCCTTCCCTCTCCCTCGCTGCGAGTATCGGGTCGTAGCGCGGACCGGCTGAAGGCACGGATGTGAGCGATCTGGAAGTTGTTCATGGGAACGCCGTTGACGAACCGGACCGTCGGTTCCCCGCAGTCAGGCCAGTAGCACCCGCCCCGTGCCAAGGTCATCAACGCGGCAACCGTCGCGTTGGAGTAGTACCGACGCTCCTTCGACACGAGACCCCATCTGGCCATAGCTGCGTTGTCCAGCAGCGGACTTGAAGCGTCGCCGACTGTAGCAAGGGCACGGCTGGCCGGTGCGGACATCGCAGAGTCAGGCCATCTGGGCTCGAAGTGACCTGGGCGAAAGAGCTCGCAGTAGCCGAGCAGGACTGGAAGAAATGGGTCATCGCCCGCTCGCGGCTTGGCGAGGTGCTGGCCCCGAGCGACGACTCCGTCGCCGCCCGGCCGCGCCCGCAGGTTCGTGGGCGCGGCCGGCGTACTGCTACCGGTGTTGGACGTAGGCCGTTAGCAGGCTGAACAGCAGCAGCCCTGCTCCTTGGGAGAAACCTGCCACTGTGTTCCTGGTGACCAGTCGCCGGAGTCGGCGAAGTCTGCGTCGGGGCGATCCGGATGAAACTCGTTTAGAGTCGGGAGACATGGGATTGACCCACCTTTCGGGTTGGTGATGTTCCACGCAGGGGAGCCCCGCAGGCCGCGCGTCCAAGCAATGGCCTGCGGGGTTCGTTTACATTTCCGACCTTAGAAACAGCCGCCCGCTTGTGTCTCGTCCTGCCGTCCCCGGGCTCCGGCCAAGTCGATGTAATCTCTGAGCGTGGACGAGCCGTGGAGCCGCGTGACCGAGCCGGGCACCCTTGAGGACCTGGTCTCAGATGCCCTGGACGCCGGATATGAGATCAAGGAAAGAACCGTTCACGACTGGGTCGCCCGAGGTCTGCTCGACAGTCCCAAGCGCCATGGGAAGGGCCGTGGGTCACGGCCGGGCGTCTACGCCATCGAGCAGCGAAAGCTGTTCCTGCTGCTCCTGAGTAAGCGCGAGGAGATGCCCCGGCTGCCGGCGCTCGCCTTGGTTCCCCTGGGGATCTGGCTCGGCTGGGGCGAGGAGTACGTGCCCGTGCGGCAGATCCGCAGAGCGATGCGGACCTGGCTCGGCGACGGCCGACGGCGACTGGAAGTCTGCCAGGAAGCAGGGAAGGGTGTCCTGGGTCAGTTGGATCACCCCATGGCTTCGGATACTGCCCGGAACCGCGTGGTCAGGCTCTTCGCCGAGGTCAGCTACTCGGGCAGGATGACGCCGCTTCAGCGGGTGGAACTTGAAGAGGCTGCCCAAGCGGTGTTCGAGCCGAAGACTGTCTTCGGGGCCTCCGGACTGATCCGCGCCGAGGGGCCGGCGCAGGCTCCCTTCACCGTGGAGATGTTCATGGCCCGCATGACCGGCTTGAGTGCCGCCATGGAGGCCGTGCGGCAGGACAAGGTCACCGAAGACATGCTGCGGCGAGCCAGGAGGGTTTATCGGGAATCAAAGGAGCACTATTTCGCGATTCGCCCAGCCCTTGAGGCGCAGACCACCGGACGGATGGCGCAAATGTTCGCTGAGACGAGTGCTGAGACGGAGATCAACGACTGTGGGAAAGACTTGCTAGGCGCTATCGGCCTACTGCTCACAGCTCCCGCATCTGCTCCTGTCCACAGAATGTGATCTGAGTCGCCAGCGGTGCCAGGGCATGTCGGTGGGAGGGTGCAGACTGAACGCCGTGACGACATCCGACGTTCTGGGACTGGAACAGCTTGAGCGAGCGGTCCTGGACGACAACGCCTCGCTGGCCTCGGCTCTCCGGCGGTGCCTCATGATCGCTGGCTACGCCCACCACGGTGAACTGCGCGCGTGGGCTGCGAAGGAGCTGGAGGGGTACGCGGCGGCTGATGAGCTTCCCCCGTACCGGAAGGTGCTGGCGGCGCTGGAGGTAGGGAAGGAGCTCCATCTTCCAGGGCAGATCGTCCGGGGGCTCACCCAGAGGATCAGCGTGGTCCAGCTGCCCCAGCAGGCACGTGACCGCGGTCTGGGCGAAAGTGCGCCGGTCCGGATGGGGGTCCGCGAGTTGGAAGGAGCCGTTGCACGCGCTGACCGGGTGATTCACTTGAGCCCGGCCGGAGCTGCTGAGTACGTGTTGTACATGACGCGCGAGCAGCAGCGGCTGGGGAACGACTCCGTTGAGATCACGTCCTTGTACTGGGACATGGCCACGTCCAGTTTGGAGGGCGTCCTCGACCAGATCCGGACACGCCTGGCCCAGTTCGTCGCGGAGGTGCGGGCCGCCATGCCTCCCGGCCAGCAAAATCCGAATGTCAGTCAGATCGAAGCCGCAGCTCAGCAGGTTCTCCACGTCACCGGCGGCAACGGGTCCACTATTCACGTCTTCGCGCCGAACGCGAAAGCGGATCGCGGCGCTACCGCGCGGGCCAGCGTCAACGATCCGGTGCCCATGGCTGTTCGCTCTCTATGGCACCGCGCCTGGATCTGGATCGCCTTCGCAGCGGTTGTGGCGGCCGTGGTCCTCCTGGTCGTGGCAAGGTGATCCGCCGCCGTAGCCGCCTCGACCGACTGGAGGACGATGTTCTTGACGAAAGCCGCCCGCTGGCTCCGATCCTGCGCCAGGTGATCGCCCTGGGCGGCCATGCCAATTCCGCACCACTGCGAGCCTGGGCGCTGAGAGAGCTCCAGGGCTATGAGGGCACCGAGGGGCCAATCCCTGACTACCGCAAGATCACGGTGCCGCTGGTGATGGACGGTTTCGACGGTAGGTTCCAATTCACAGAGCAGCCGGTCAGCATGTTCGATCTGCCGGACTTCGCCCGTGAGGAACTGGGGAACGAGCTTCGCCTCGGACAGGGCGCCGGCCAGATCGAGTCCCTTCTCGCAGGTCCTCCGGACGAGACTGTACGGATGAGCCCGCCCATGGCTGCGGAGCTGGCCCAATTCATGAACCAGAACTCCTCCCGGAGGGTTCTCAGGCTGTACTGGACTGTGCACCGCTCGGCCTTGGAGGGCGTCCTGGACCAGATCCGGACCCGGCTTGTCCAACTGGTCGGGGAACTGCGAGCTGCCATGCCACAAGGTCAGCAGGAGCCGACCCAAAGCCAGGTTGCACAGGCACTCCAGAACATCAGCATTGTCACCGGCGACAACTCCCCGGTGACGGTGACGGCACCCATTGCTGTCGCGCAGGGCGGCGGGCATGCCCATGCCGGGGTGGCCACACCTAACCGGCAGGGCTCGCGATGGACGAGAGTTTTGAAGGCCCTTTGGCCGTCACGGCGTTAGCCGTCTGGGTCACGCTGCACTGCGGCGGCCGCCGCAGTGCAGCCAAGCACCCCTCAGCTTCAGCCGCCACCCATGCTGTGATGGGTGAAACTCAGTGACGGCTGAGGGCAGGGTGAAGAATGTGCACGTGCCGACGACGCCTGACCACAATGCTGCCGCGTACATGACCAGAGTCATTCCCAGGGATGCGCGTTGGCTGCGCCTCCTGAACGACATCGCAACGCTGCGGCGGGTTCCGATCGATCTCAGCGAAGACTTGGACCATGCCCTCAGAGAAATGACTGGTCCCTTTGCGATCGATTTTCACGACCCTGACCTCAAGGTGGCGGAGGAGCAATTCGTCCAGGCCTTGGCAAGCCTGCTCGATGCCCTGGACGAGACCACGATGGACCCCCGGGACACCGACTACACCCAGGTGCCCCCGGATTGGCGCCAGAGCCAGCCCGAGCGCTATGACAGAGCCCTGCAGGATCTGCACGCAGCTCACATGAGCGTCCTGCGCACCTACAAGGAGCTGGTGAACACGATGAACAAGAAGGGTGTCCTGCCCGACGAGACCCCAGATCGCTCTGGGGCACAGCAGGCTGGTCACGACGTGCGCACCGGCGACAATTCCCCGGTCAACATCTACTCGCCCCAGGCGCATTCCACCGGCAAGGGCAATGCCAGCGCCGACGTCCGCGTCAACGAGTCCCCAGCTGTGCCGACGAGCCCGGAGACCGACTACCCCAAGTCCCGATGGCGCGATCCGAAACTCCTGGCGATCTTGGGTGTGCTGGCGTTGATCGTGGGAGTGATCACGCTCTACTTCACCGTCTTCCACAGCTGACTGGACTACTGCTGCCGTGACGAATATGACCCACCTGGAGCGACTGGAGGCGGGGGTCTGCGACGACTCCGTCAGCCTGGCATCGCTGCTCCGTACCGTGATGCTGATCGGTGCGCACGCGGACTCCAACGAGCTGCGCCGGTGGGCTCTCAAGGAACTGGAAGGCTATCCCGTTGGAGCCGAAGACCTGCCCGACTACCGCAGGATCAAGGCCCCGCTCCAGATGAACATCAGCATCGGCCCTGAGTACCACACAGGTAGGGGGATCAGTTCCGGGATGCTGCCCGAGAACATGCAGGAACTGCTCACCATGGATGTGCCTCTGACGTGGGGAGTTGCCGAGATCCAAGCCTCGGCTGAGGCCGAACGCCATGGTCCGAACGGAACACTGCACCTGGGCACCCAGCAGGGGGCTGACATCGCTCAGAGAATCTCCTCCCACCTGCGCAGCACCATGGGGAACCGATTCGTTGACGTTCACGGGGTGTACTGGGCCGTTCCACCCTCGACCCTCTACGGGCTGCTGGACATCATCCGTACCCGGCTCACAGTGTTCGTTGCGGAACTACGGGCAACCTTGCCGCCTGGCGACCAGGATCCGAGCGGTGCCCTGGTGGCCCAGGCTGTTCAGGCGATGGAGATCCATGTCACCGCTGGCGACTACTCTCCCGTCGTCATCCACTCGCCTCAAGCTCAGGCCGACGACGGAACAGCCGAGGCCATCACGAGCCAGAATCCGACGGATTCAGTGGACAGGGTCGTACAGGAGCCGCCTACCACCCGTTGGCGACGGTCCCGGTAGGAACGACAATCGCTTCTGAGGGTTCTGGACGCTGTTCAGCTGGTCTGGTTCCCGGTGTGGGCCTGGGGCTGGGCGGCTGTTTCGGGGGTGGTCATGTCGAGTAGGAGTACCGCGTCGTGGTTGGGGGTGCCGGGTTCGGCGGTGTAAACGCCGAGGCGGTGTCCGGGAGTGCCTTCCAGGGCGATGCCCTGGAAGGCGAGGGTGAGGGTATCGACCTGGCGGTGGTGGAAGGTTTTCGTGATGTCCGGTGACCCCGTAGCTGTTCCCACGGCCCGGCGAGGTCGCGGCTCTTCAGGACCAACTCGCCGACGAGGCGGGTGGGGTCGGGGGCGTCAGGGTCAGCGCCGGCCGGGGCGCGCACCCCGCGCCCTGGCCACCTGGCGCAACCTCGCCATCCTCGGGATCACATGATCACGAAACGGACGTCCCAAGCCTTTGCCGAGGCCCTGCCGCGAGAGGTCTCACTTGGGCAGCGTCATGCCGTCCCAGTCTGGCGGCCAGCTTGCGGCCGGTTCAGCGGCCCGGCGAAGAGCCTCCTGCAAGCCGTGTCGGATAACGCCTTCGATGCTTTGCATGAACTCCGGCAAGCCTACTGAAGTGCCCTTAAGCTTCAAGTCCTTTGCTTTCGGCTTATCCCCGTGCACGACTGCGCTACGCACACCATACGCAGACTTCATTAGGTTGAACACGTCACGGCGTGTCATGCCAAGCTTCTCGGGTTCGGACAGCGCTGCGGCCCGCAAAGATAGACGGAATCCTAGCTCCTCATATCCAACATCTGATAGGTACAGTGCCTCAGCGGCAATAAGAACGTCAACAAGCTCATCCTCGACACGCTCTCGTTGGGCTTGATAGCTCAGCCGGCGCGGAGCGAGTGCAATGGACTTGTACTGGTCGAATAGTCCAGGGCGCCGCAAACGTTGCCAAGTCGCAACGAAATCAGCTGCCGCCTGGGGGTCAATGCTCAACTGACGGAAGCGCTGAGCGCGCGTCAGGCGCATCTCCTGATAGTGCACGCCTCCGGCGTACGGAGCCCACTCTGCCAAAAGCGTTACTTGGCCAGAAATGGCGACCGGCTTCGTAAATGAGAGCGAGAGCGCTTGCTCAAGGGTCTCACGCATTTCATTGAGCCGCTCCCCCAAAGTCTGAATCTCGGATCCAGCCCCAAGATGCGATTCACCAATGGCCTTGGACAGCCTGTAACGGTAGCGAAGGCAAGCCTGCTGGGTCTCAGCCGGAAGCAGAGGGAAGTGAGGAAATGGCGAGCGGACGACCTCGGCATTTAGAGCAGCAACAAGCTCCCCGTCTGACATGATGTCAAGTTCTAGATTCGCCTCAATCACAATGGGAAAGGAGTCGCTTGCTAGACCTGGAAGCGGCCAGACTACGAGATATTCAATCTCCCGAGCCGTAAGATACCGCTCCAGCTCTCCGTATCGTCGAGCAAATGCAGCTTCAATGTCACCGACCTCATTCGGAAGCGGCAAGACATGGCGAGCCAACATTTCCATGTTGAAGTCGCAACCACCTTGGGCCGTTCCGTTGAACTGATCCAGTTGCCTCCGCAGTGACTCATCTTCTTGCAGGGCCTGCTCAACGGCTTCCCAGCTTGCGCCCTGTCGCGTGGCCTCAACATCAGTAGAGTGCCAGATGGGCACAGCTCGCTCCCGGTTGCGGAAGTGGCCATCCTCGTCACGCTGCCAATGTCGCGAATCGGTCACGACAATCGGGTCAGACCCAGCGATGAGCACTCCAACGGCATCGCACACCCATGCATGCAACGCTCGTTCGAGCTGCGGGAAACTGGCGACCGGCTCAGCCGACGAGCTGTTCTTGTCCACGATGTGCCAAGCCTCCCTGGAAGATAGGCGTAGAATACCAAGATGAGCCCTGACGGCGAACAGATTTATGACTTGGCTGTCTCCTTCGCTGGAGAACATCGCGACTACGTTGAGCGGGCTGTCCGAAGCTGCCAGCAACGCGGCTTGCGCGTGTTCTACGACCGAGACATGAATAACGAGTGGTGGGGCAGGAGTTTTATCCGGGAGCAGCGCGAAGTCTACTCGTCCCGGACTCGCTATTTCGTGCCTTTTATTTCGACGGAGTATCTCGCCAAGCCGATCCCGATGGATGAGTTCTCCGCAGCCATGATGACTGCTGTCAAGCAGGGCGACGGCTATATCCTTCCCGTTCTAATGGATGAGGTGCAAGTGCCATCCGACTTGCTCCATCCTCACATCCATTACCTACGGGCAAAGGACTACTCGCCGGAGCAGTTGGCAGAACAACTGCACGCTCGGGTGAGGCAAGCCGAGAATGCCGGCCAACAAGCACGCGAAGTCGGCGAGGTCGTACAGGAAGCCCTTAACCTGCGCCTACCGAAGGTGGTCCCCGCGGGCTTCAGCAAGTACGAAGAGCTTCAGGTAGTGTTCGACTATTTTGGTAGCCAGTTTCAGACTGCGGCACCCCTGCTTCGCCCACGGGGCTTCATCTGTACCGTGAATCGTATCCCGGAGCGAATTTCAGTTCGTATCGAGCACAACGGCCAGACCGTCTACTCGCTCGACATCTACAAGGGCGGCAACATGGGTGACGACAAGCTGACCTTCGGGCTTGGTCACCATCGGAGCTTTAGTAACGGAATCAACGGATGGGCGGAACCATTCTTCGACAGGGCGGCTGAGATTCCCAAGCTTAAGATGCTGGACTTCTCGCTACTGGGCAGCATTGGTGGAAGTGAGCGTGAATTTACGAAAGAGGGACTCTTCAACGCCCTCTGGGAACGGATCGTAGATCAGCTAGAACAGCACAGGTAAACCTGCATTGGTGGAGGCCTTACGCCGATCTGCAGCGGGGCGGCTAGCCGAGAAAGATTGTCCCGTTAGCTGTCAGCTTTAGGTTTCGGCTTTGCAAGAGACTAATGAAATCTTGGGGGCAGGTGAGTCCTGCCATATCGTCTGACGTGATGACCAGGATGCGAATGCCACGGACTAGAGCGCTCGTACCGATGGCATAGGCTCGGTCACGATGTTCCTGCCGTCCGGTAATTCCGTTAGCCGCCGCTAGCACGCCCAAAGTGCACCCCCGATCGACGACCACGTTCACAAAGTAACCCAGGACCGTGCTGTCGACTGGCACTGACCAGTTCTTGCATTCAATAATGAATAGCTCGGGCAGCATGGGTAAGCCATCTGGAAACCGATAGTTAGCAACAGTGAGGTCCACCTCTTCGGTTCCGTAGTTGTTAAGCGAGTTTCGCTCGATCTGGCAACCCGGAACGCTCTCCAGTAGGTAGGCCAACAGGTTCTCGTAGTAGCGGCCACGAATTCTGGGGTCCGTGTGATTCTCAGCCCGGAGCAGATACGCCCCGACGCGGGCTTGGAAGAAGCTAGTCACTGCGGCGCCCTGCCGTGAACCACAGCATTCCTAGCCCGCACGATAAGTTGCGCCAGGCTCTGCTGCTCTAGGAGCGTCAGCAGATTACCCACCTCAAAGGAAATAACCATTGGCCAAAACCCCAACGGTGGCCGTAGCGGCTGACGAGACAGTGAGTAGTAGAGCAGGAGCCCCATCGCGGCATTTCGACTAGCGGCGGTGTGTTGCAGCTTATCGAAGTCGCTACGGCTGAGAACCGACCTGCTGACAAGTTTCGACTCAATCAGGAGCGGCCCCGGCAGCACTGTCTCAGTACCGGGCACCCAGGCTGCAATATCGAAACCTTGGTCACCAGAACGAGGCCCGCCTTCGGTAGAGGCCCCGCAAGCCTCAAGCAATTTAACCACGATGTCTTCGAAATGCTGATACTTAGATGAGGAGGATGAATTTTCTGATTCGGATAGAGTATCCAGTTCCTGGCGAAAAGTATGCAGCGTCTGGATATCCGGTCGTGTCTGTTCAATCGGATCGATCCGAGACTGCCCGATCGACTTGAGGAAGGCGTTGAGTCGGAAGGACAGCGCCGACGCACTACCCAAAGGCATCTGCACGACCTGCAGGGGTGCGAGCACGGAGTCGGCGGTCCGAGGCGGCTCCACGATCACGAGGGTGGGAAGCCCCAAGCCAATCGCCACGCCGATGTCCATATAGAGGGCGGGCGGGGTGGGTGTCTCAAGGCGACCGGCAAAGACAACGCAAAGAAAATCGACTTCAGGCAACCAGGGCAGCCGCCCACCGCGCGCGAACACCGCGTAGCCACGCTCGGGCGTAACTACCTCGATCCCCGCGGCACGCAGCACTTCCTGCAAGGTGCTCGTGTCAGCGGCCTGTTCGGCAACTAGATAGCAGCGCACGATACGAAACCCTAGTGCCTACAGCACCTCCGACACGGGAGCCAGGTGCAAAACCGCAGGCGTAGGGCCTCGGGCGGGTGGGCGAGGCGCTGGCAAAGTTGTGTGATGCCCGCTTTGTGAAGGTGTCAGTGCAGTTCGGGGCGCGTGTCGTCGCGCCACTGGAGGTCGAAGTCGGGCCACAGGACCGGCTTGTGGGGGTCGATGGTGCTCCGGGTGATGGAGAGGTCCCCTGGCGGCCTTCTGCTCAGGCTGGACCCAGGCCGATCCGCTAGGTTACTTTCCCCCGGGGCAGTCCCCCCAAGCTGCGAACCGGTCGGATCCGGGTGATGGGGGTATCGAGGTCGCGCACATTGAGATCCCGGGCCGGGGTCCTGAGCGATGGAAAGGGAGAAGGTGAGCCGGCCCGACCGGGGGAGCCCAGGTCACTGCTGCCGACCTTGATCACTTTGATCGCCACCTGTGTCGCTCGGAGGGTGTAGCTGTCCGTCCCGCGCAGGGGGTGTCGTTCTCTGGCGATGAGGTCCACGACCGTGAACGCGCTCACCCTACGGCCCCGGATGGGCGTCGTCGGGAGGTCTTCAGCGGGTAGGCACCACGTTGCATGCTCATTGGGAAGCTTTCCCCCGCACTCCTCGCACGTGCTGGCCGGGCGGGTGGAACCCGGGGGGCCCATGGCTGGCGACGGCTGCCCATTCTGCTTCGCGCGTGGCTTGCGCCTACTGCGTTTTCCGGCCATTGGGGAGCCCTGGCTGTCCTTGAAGAGAGGTGTTTCAATGGGTATGTATACCATTATTCTTCTCAAATAGGACATCAGCAATGGGATGGCAGTCGAGGGCCAAGGCGAGGATCAAGCAGAGCGTTGTCGACTGGCTGAGCGCGTCCGACGAGGGAGTCCAGCCCGCGCTGGGGAACGGTGGTGTGCAACGGATGGGCGCGGCTTGTCAGCCTCCTGCCCTCGGGAGTACAGCCCAAGGCCCCCATCCGCTTGGGAGCCGAGGCGTTTGGTGGGGGAACGAAGTGCGTCCGGAGCACTTCGGAAGCGCCGATGCCGTCACGAGTATGGGGAACGTTGCGGCACCTTTCCTGGCCGGCTTCTCGCTGACGGTCTCCGTCATTACCCTCACTTCACTGGCGCCCGGCACGGCGCGCTGGCCTGACCTGGCGCTCCTGCTGTTCATGCTCGCGGCCTTCCAGCTCATTGCCACCGTCCAGTTCATGTTCCTGGCACGCCAGTACTTGGCCGCTCCGAAGGACCTGGCTGAGTGGTATCCGGACTGGCACCAGGACTACCGGCAGGAGCAGCTCGCCGGCATTCTCCGCAGGGAGAGGGGGCAGTTCACAAGCTGGGCGAACGTAGCGCGCGCCGCCTATAGCGGCGGGGTGCTGTGCTTGGCGGCCGGGCTGACTGTCCTAGCTGTGCCGCCAGACTGGGAGCACGTCTCGGTCCTGCGCTGGGCTGCCGTTCTTGTGGGTGGTGCCGCGACACTCGGCGAAGCGGCTTGGGTGGTGCTTGCACTGAAGCGTCCGATTCGCCCGCCCCGGGCAACTCCTCCCACGGGCAGGTGACCGCTCCGAGGACTGCTGATGTGGACGCCTTGCGGAACTGACCCGAGCCAGGTGGGGGCTGTGGAACGGATGGGTCCAAGGAGACTGAGGTGCTGGGGTTGTCACACGGTCCGCTCGAACCACTGCAGCCCGCTCTCTCGGTCATAGTGATGGTCTGTTTATGGGTACGGATTCAGTACACATGAGGACGAGAAACGACGAGGATCAGCGAGAGTCAGCGAGAGGGACTTTCGCAGGTCAGACGGCATGTCAGCTACGTTTGCGCAGGTCGGCGGCTTGCGTGCTCCGTCCTTGTAATGCGTAGGTCTCGGGTTCGAATCCCGGAGGAGGCCCTGCGAAACCCCAGGAACCCCTCGCCGGGACCTGGGGTTTTGTGCTTCGAGGCAGGCCCCTCTTGGCTGAGGGGGGCCTGCCTCCGTGATCGGTCGTTGCCGGCTGCTGTGGTGGGGTCAGTGGAGGTAGACGTAGGTCATCGGACCCTCGGCGTCCACGTGGTGGGTGTCGGGGAGGTAGACGACGCACCAGGTGCCGCTCCGGGTGGCGCGGGCGCTGATGCGGTAGGTGCCGCGGCTGTTGGTTTTGACGCTGGTCTTCGCCGTCCAGGTCTTCGACTTGTAGGGGCGGAAGACCAGGTACACGTGCTGGTTCTTGACCGCGGACCAGCCGCTGCCGGCGTTCTGCTGGACGCTGCCGGAGAAGGTGACGGTGCGCCCGGAGTAGACGCTGGTAGAGCTGGGCTTACCGCCCGTCACCCGGGTCTGGTAGTACGAGTAGTGCACCATGTTGCTGTAGGACGCCTGGTAGCCGGTGGCGGCGGGGAAGTACAGCCGCCGTTAGCCGTGCGGCACGGCGACGTAGGCGTCCAGGTCGAAGCTGCCGTCCGAGGCGGTGACCAGGTAGCCCAGGCTGGTCCAGCCGGTCCTGCCGTTCTGTGACTGCTGCAGGTAGACGCGGCGCTTGCCGATGGCCTTCTCGGTGGAGGAGCCGAGGGACCCCTGGAGGTGCAGCGTGGAGTTGTTGAACCACGCGTCGCATTCGCACAGGAACGTCTTCGCAATGACGGTGAACTTGAACGGGCTGTCCGAGTCCAGCAGGTACGCGCTGTGGGTGTACGCCAGGTGGATCGGCCAGGAGCCGCTGAGGAAGGGCGTGTTGGTGGTGGACCAGCTGAAGTGGCCCCTCGCGTCCGTGGTGGCGTCGGAGTTCGTGTTGTTCTCGACCGAGATCCCGGTATTCGCCAGCGGCAGCCAGGTTTTGCTGGTCTGGCTGTAGTACTGGGCGGTGCCGGACAGGGTGAGTTTCTGCCCGTAGTTGAAGGTGACTGGTGCGTCCTGGACGAAGCGGACCGGGGTCTGCGCGAACGCCACGTCCGTGGTCGGGCCGTTGGCGATGGCCAGGCCCGAGCCGGAGGTCGGGATCACGATGCTGAAGAAGTGGAACGAGGTCGGCACCGGGTAGTCCAGCTCGCCGAAGCCCAGGCGGGTGCTGAGGGTGAAGCTCCCGTCGGCAGCGGGCCGCACGCTGGTCATGCTGCCCGGGAAGCCCCAGAGCTCTACCTCGGAGTCGGCCCAGGCCGGGTCGTTGCCGCCGGTGGCCGGGTCGTACGCCCAGACCTTGCCGCTGAGGGTGTCGACCTGGTTCTCGAAGTCGAGGTCGTCGCTGTCGAAGCTGCCAGTGACGACAGGGGCGCGGTGGTTGTAGTTGATGGTGCCGGTCACCGGGGCGGAGGCCGGGTCGCCGGCGGCGTCGGTCGCGGTGACGGAGGGGGTCCAGGTGCCGTAGGCGAGGCCGAGCTCGCCGGTGGTCTCCCACACGCCGTCGGTGTCGGTGCCGGAGATCAGGGTGAACGCCGAGGTGGTGCTGGTCGCGTCGCCCAGGGTGAGGGTCGCGGTGAGCGAGGTGATCGGCGAGGGCGAGGTCGCGGCCACGCGAACCTCGGTGCCGGTGCCGGTGCCGTCGACGTCGACGCTGTCCACCGAGGTGACCAGGGGCTCGGTCGTGGAGGTGTCCGCGGGCTGCGGGGCGGCGGTGGGGGTGCTGGTCGCGTCCGCAGTCGGTGTGCTGGGCGGGTCGGCTGTTGCGGTCTCAGTCGCAGTGGCGCTCGCGCTCTCCCTCGCCCTCGCCCTCGCCGTCTCAGTCGCTGTCGCGCTCACGGTCGCCGTGGGGGAAGGTGTAGGGGAAGTGTCTGCGAATGCCTGCTCGGACGTCCCGAAGGTGGCGGTGAGCAGCAGCGCTGTGACAGCGACGGCACCTCTGGCGCGTATGGACACGGGTTACCTCAAACAAGTACAGGGGCAAGCGCGTTGCGGGCACCCGGAGGATGGCCGGAGAGCTCGCATGCCCCGCCCGGGTTTGCGCTGCACGGTTGGTGCGCCACCTGGATCGGCGGGGGCCGACCCAGGTGGCGGGGCCCCTGACGATGCGTTCGGGGCCGTTGCGTGGGCGGCGGTTCAGGTGGTGGTGATCACCAGTCGGGGCGGGTTGCTGGTGGCGTTGTTGGAGTTGAGGACGACGGCGAGCCCGGCCGTGGCCTCGGCGAGGGCGAGGGTGGTGCGGCCGGGGGCGGGGAGGTGGGCGGTGACGTCGAAGGAGAGCCAGCCCGGGGTGGCGGTGGCGGTGGTGGTCGCCAGCGCGGTGCCGAGCGCGGGCATGGTGTTCCAGGTCAGGCCGGACTCGGTCCAGGCAGTGTCGGCGACGGAGTAGGCGGTGACAGCGGCCTGGGTTCCGCCGGAGTCCGAGACGAAGCCGTAGGCCTGCAGCACGGCCGAGGTGACGGTGGCTCCGCGCAGGGCGCTGGTGTCGAACGCGAGGTAGGCGGCGCGGCTGTAGCCGCTCGCCGTGGTTCCGGCGTTCTTGACCACGAGCGTGGTGGCGCTGCCGTAGTTGGTCCCCGCGTAGCTGCCGTCGCGTACGTAGCTGTCGGCGACCGCCGGCAGTGCGGTGCTGGTCACCGTGAAGGCGCTGTGCTGGGTGACGCCCGCCGTTCCGTTGAGGTTGACCGCGAGGGTGAGCTGCGCGGAGCCGGCGGTCGCGGTGACGGTGGGGTCGGCGCTGAGGACGGTGCCGCCGCGGGCGATCTGGACGGTCACGCCGGTGCCGAGGTGGGTGGGGTCGGCGACGGCGACGTCCAGCCGGTGGCCGGACTGCTGCAGCACGACCGAGCAGGGCGCGCTGACGGTGATTCCGGCGACGGTGCCGGCCGCGAAGAAGTTGGCCGCCATCAGGCCGAGCCGGTCGCAGCGCACGGCTTGGACGCTGCCGGTGTTGGCGAGCACGGTCACGGTGGGCTGCCCCGAGCGCGCGGCGGTCTGCGCGGCGGTGAAGCCGGGCAGCAGGGCGTAGGCGTAGGAGGCGTTCGAGGGGGCGGTGCCGTGGTCCAGGCCGAGGAAGAGGTAGGGCCGGGTGATCGCGGTGGTCGGCCCCCCGGTGTTGACATCGCTCCAGGCCCCGGTGCGGTCGGTCCGGGTCGCCTGCACGGTGGCGCCGCCGGGGAACAGGTAGCCGCCGACGCCGTCGAGCTGCGCCCAGCCGGTCGCGGGAAGGGTGGCGGACCAGTCGGCCGTCGCCCCCGGCTGGACCGTTTGGACCGTGCCGTTCACGGTGAGGCGGTTGCCGCCGTCGGTGTGCAGGTTGCGGTTCTCCACGGTGGTGACCACGTCGGCGCCGCTGCCTCCGGTGATGCCGGCGCCGAGGGCGAAGACGGTGTCGTCGAGCAGGAACCAGGACTTCTTGGCCACCAGGGTGGAGTTGTACTGGCGGAAGTCCATGCCCGCGCAGCCGAAGCCGCCGGGGACGGCCGCTCCGCCGGCCCAGGTGGCGGGGGAGAGGTGGCCGGTGCCGGCCGCGTTGGCCAGGGTGAGGGTGTCGACGGTGGTGCCCGGCAGGCGGTAGGGGTCGGCGGTGGGCCAGAAGCTGTCGGTGAACTGCGGCAGGTCGGTGGCGAGGTAGAGGTAGCCCATGCCGTCGCCGGTGTGCCAGCCGTGGAGGTTCTCGCCGTTCATCGACTCGTAGGTGGAGGTCCTGGCGGAGGACAGGGCGATCGCGTAGGCCCAGCCGGGGCGGCGGTGGACCACGCGGTCCATGCCGGGGAAGAGTCCGAGGCCGTCGGGTTCGGGGGTGGCAGGGACGGAGCTGTCGGCCATGACCGGTTCGGCGCCCGCGATCGCCGGGACGGAGGCGGTGCCGTAGTAGGGCGCGTAGCCGTTGTCGGCGGTGATCCAGCCCTTGGCGATGCCGTTGAAGTCGGCGGCCTGGCCGGCCGGTGCGGAGAGGGCCAGTTGCAGGACGGCCTGGGTGATCACGCCGCCGTCGTAGAGGTCGCTCTCCTGGATCCGGGAGACGGCGCGACCGCGGACCGCGTCCAGGCACAGGCCGTTCCAGACCCAGGGGGCGAAGGCGGAGGTGACCGAGCTGTAGATGTTCGCGGCTGCGGGGTCGGTGACGGCCCAGGCGCTGCCGTCCAGCAGCTGGAACAGTCCGGCGAGGTCGAGCAGCAGGACCATGCCGTAGGTGCCGGTGTAGGGCACGTGGGTGTGCTGGACGTAGGAGCCGTCGGCGTACAGGCCGTCCCCGCCGGTGACGTAGGGGAAGACGCCGGACAGGGCGCCGGCGGCGGTGGAGATCCGCTCGCTGTCCTTGCCCAGGATGCCGCGCAGGGCGACGGCCTGGCACAGGTCGACCCGGTTCGCTCCGGTGGAGGCGGCGCGTGAGGTGCCCTGCATATTGAGGGTGGGGTCGGGGACGAAGTGGTCGACGGCCGCGGTGTAGGAGGCGATCTGGGCGGTCGAGAGCAGGGGCTGCACCAGCAGCGCGGCGTTGAGCATGGCCTTGGGCGAACCGATCTCCCAGTCCCACCAGTTGCCGATCTCGCTCGCGGTCGCGGTGTAGGCCTGGGCGGCGACGAAGTCGAGCCCGCCGACCACGGCGGCGCCCAGGGCGGCGCTGCGGTACAGGGCGCGCCCGCTTCCGTCGGTGGCCGTGCTGCCGGGTGTGGCGTAGGCGGTGGCCATGGCCGCGAGCTGTTTGTAACTGGTGGTCATATTGCCGGAGTTGCTCAGCGGCAGGCCCGGCCACAGGGTGCCGGCGCCGGCGTTGGGGGCGATGGTGTTCCAGTAGCCGGTGACGGTGGTGTTCAGGGTGGCCAGGGCGGTCGCCAGGGCCGGGTCGGCCGGGTTGATCGCGCCGCCGGTGAGCAGGGTGGTCCAGGTGGCGCGCAGGGCGTCGAAGGCGTCGGTCGCATAGGCGCGGACGGGGTTCGCGGTGAGGGTCGCCGCGCCTGCGGCGACCGCGACGGCGGCGAGCTGAAGGAATCGGCGGCGGGGAACGGCGTCCATCGGCACTCCAGGGGGTCCGGCTGGTGGGGTCGGCGCACCGTAGGAAACCGTCGCCCAATGAGTCAAGAGTCAATTGCTGATGAATCATCAGCGGACAAAAATTATCAAATGGTGCATTTGAGATGGCAGCCTCAATTCATTCGCAATTCATTGCCTCTATGGGCCGTTGACTGAGGAATGAATGGAGGGAAATCATTGGGCAACCCCGCAGCAGAATCCCTGAGGAGACCCCATGAACCTCCCCGACCAGTCCAGATCCACCGTCCGCGGCTCCTCCTCGCGCCTGCGCCGTCTGCTCGCGGCCACCGCCGTCGGCGCGTCCCTGGCCCTGACCGCCGGCGCCTGTGCCTCCGGCTCCGGCTCCGCCGGCGGGGCCGCCGGTTCCGGCACCGCGGCCGGCGACACCTCCTTCAGCTACTGGTCGATGTGGAACAAGGACGAGCCGCAGGCCAAGGTGCTGCAGGCGGCGATCGACCAGTTCACCAAGGACACCGGCATCAAGGTCACCGTGCAGTGGAAGGGCCGTCAGGTCGCCACCCAGCTGGCCCCGACCCTGAACACCTCCCATGTGCCGGCCGACCTGATCGACTCGCAGGACCGTTTCGCCTATGCGCAGCTGCAGGCGACCGGGCAGGCGCTGGATCTGACCCCGGTGCTGAAGCAGGCGGTCCCGGGCGAGAGCGGCAGCACGGTCGGCAGCGTCCTGCCCAAGACGTACCTCGATCTGACGACCACCGACGGCAGCCTGTGGGAGGTGCCCTACGAGGTGGTCGCCGACCAGGTCTGGTACAACGCCGCCGACCTGCCGGCCGTCGCCGCGAACCCGCCCGCCACCTGGGCCGCGTTCACCCAGCTGCTCGCCCAGCGGAAGGCCGCCAGGGGCGGCGCGGGACCGCTGGCGCTGGACGCCGACATCCCCGACTACGCCGCCTTCTGGACCTACTACTCGGTGCTGCGCACCATGGGCCCGGGCGCGTTCGGCGCGGCGGCCACCGACAGGAGCGGTGCCAAGTTCGAGGACCCGGAGTTCCTGGACGCGCTGAACAAGGTCGAGCAACTGATCAAGGCAGGCGACTTCACGGCCGGCTACAACGGCTCCAAGTGGCCTGCGGTGCAGCAGAAGTGGGCCGCGGGCAAGTCGGACTTCCTGCTGCTGGGCACCTTCACCCCCAGCGAGACCGGGCCGTTCGCCAAGGCCGGCTTCCAGTACCGCTCCTTCCCCTTCCCGGCCATGACCGCGGGCGGGGACACCACCCAGGACGTCTCCACCATCGGGTTCTCCATCCCGAAGAAGGCCGAGCACGCGGCTGCCGCGGAGAAGTTCATCGCCTACTTCATGGCCAAGAGCCAGCTGTCGGGCATCTCCACGACCGCCCAGAACATCACCCCGCGGGCCGACATACCCGCCCCCGCCGCCCTCGCCGACGCGCAGAAGGCGATGAACTCCGGCAAGGTCGCGGAGGCCCTCGACGGGGTCAAGGAGACCGCCGCCGAGTGGTACACCAAGGTGTTCCTGCCGCTGAACACCTCCTTCATCGACGGCAGCCTCAGCCCCTCGGCCTTCGCCGCCAAGCTCAAGTCCGGCACCGCCGACTACTGGAAGATGGCCTCGTGACGGCCGTCGCCGGCGGGCGGGTCCGGACGCGCCGTCCCGCCCGTCCGGCGACCGCGCGGCAGGCCGGACCGCTGGCCGCCCGGCGCCGCCGCCTGTTCTGGCCGTTCCTCGCCCCGGCGCTGCTGGTCTACGGGGTGTTCTTCGCCGGCCCCTCGCTGTTCACGGTCTGGCTGAGCTTCAACAAGTGGGCCGGGGCCGGACCGATGACCTTCGTCGGTCTGCACAACTACCAGCGGCTGTGGCTCGACCCGACCTTCCACCAGGCCTTCGGCAACACCCTGTGGATCGTCTTCGGCGTCGGCGGCCTGACCTTCCTGCTGTCCTTCGGGCTCACGATGGTGCTGCGCGACATGCGCGGCCGGAAGGCCGCGCGGGCCGTCCTGTTCTTCCCCAACATCGTCTCCAGCGTGGTGCTGGCGATCCTCTGGGGCTTCCTGTTCCAGCAGGGCGGGCTGGTGGACTCGCTGCTCGGCGCGGCCGGCTGGCACCACCCGCCGCACTGGCTCGGGCAGGGCGACCTGTTCCGGGTCATCATGATCGGCCTGGTGTGGACCTCCACCGGTTTCTACACCACGATCCTGATGGCCGCCGTCGACCAGATCCCGGCGGAGCTGTACGAGGACTGCGAACTGGCGGGCGCCAACGCCTTCCAGAAGTTCCGTCATGTGACGCTGCCGCTGATGTGGGACGTGGTCGGGATCTGCGCGGTGCTGTGGACCATCAGCGCGGTGAAGGTCTTCGAGTTCATCTACGCCTTCGCCGGGGCCACCGGCCAGATGCCGGACACCGGGGTCTGGAACACCGCCCTCTACACCTACGGCGAGGCCTTCGCCTCGGGCGGCGTACCCCGCTACGGCTCGGCCGCCGCGAGCGCGGTGGTCATGGTCGCCCTGGTGGGTGTGCTCGTGGTGCTGATCCGCCGGGTGATGCGCCGCGACGCGGTCCAGTTCTGAGCCCCACGGGACCCCGCGCCTCCAGACCCCCGTGCCTCCAGACCCCCACGCCCCCAGCTCCCTGTTCCGCCCCTCGCTCCGGAGGTCAGCCCGCCATGGCAGTCACCGCACCCGGGCCGTTCGCACGCCTGCGCTGCCGGCTCACTCCCACCACCCTCCTCGGCGTTCCGCTGGTCTGGCTCGTCGTGGGCTTCAACATCCTCGTCGGCCTGTGGATCCTGCTGTCCTCGGTGAAGTCGGCCGCCGACATCTTCACCAGCCCCTGGACCCTCCCGCACCACCTGCACCTGGACAACTTCGCCCGCGCCTGGTCGGCCGGGCAGTTCGGACGGGCCTTCGGCAACACCCTGGTGGTGGTCTTCGGCACGGCCCTGGGGACGCTGGCGCTCGCGGCTCCGGCCGCCTACGCGCTCAGCCGGATCACCACCCGGTGGAACAACGGCCTCACCCTCTTCTTCGCCCTCGGCCTGGGAGTGCCCGCCCAGGTGGTGATGCTCCCGCTGTACGTGGTCATGGACAGCCTGCACCTGGTCGACAGCCTGTTCGGACTCGTCGTGGTCTACGTCGCCACCTCGCTGCCGTTCACGACCTTCTTCCTCACCGGCTTCTTCGGCACGCTCCCGGTCGAACTGGAGGAGGCGGCAGCCCTGGACGGCGCCTCGCCGCTGCGCACCTTCTGGCAGGTGATGCTGCCGCTGGCCCGCGGCGGCCTGGTCACCGCGCTGATCCTGAACGTGATCCAGCACTGGGGCGAGACGGTCTTCGGGCTGATCTTCATCCAGAGCGGCGACAACCGGACACTGTCGCTGGCCCTGCTCGGGTTCCTCCAGCAGATGCAGTACAACGGTGCCGACTGGGGCGGCCTGTTCGCCGGCGTCGCGCTGGTGGTGCTGCCCCTGCTCGCGTGCTACGTGTGGCTCGGCCGCAGGATCATCGAGGGCATGACCATCGGCGCGGTCAAGTAATCAGTCGGGGGAGAACCATGACAGACCCATCCAGGACCGGATCCGGTCCGCTGCCACGCCAGGCACGCGACCTGAAGTTCCGCGAACTCGCGGCCCGACTGCGCGAACAGGTCCGCGACGGCAGCTGGCCGGCCGGAACCAGACTGCCCACCGAGCACGAACTCGCCGACAGCAGCGGCACCTCGGTCAGCACCGTCCGCCGCGCGGTCGACGACCTGGTCACCGAGGGCCTGGTGATCCGCCGTCAGGGCTCCGGGACCTTTGTGCTCGCCGCGGACGACGCCGCGCGGGCCGGGAGCCGGGCGCTGGTGGGGGTGATCGTCCCGGACACCGCCTTCTACTTCCCCACGGTGCTCCAGGGCATCGAACAGGCGCTCTCCGCGGCCGGTGCCCGGCTGCTGCTCTCCTGCTCCGGCTACGACCCGGCCCGGGAGGCCAGGGACCTGCAGGACATGCTCGACGCGGGCGTCGACGGACTGCTGCTGGTGCCCACCCTGGGCAGCGGCGAGGCCGCGGAGCGGCAGCTGCGACGGCTGGCCGCGCTTCCGGTCCCCGCCGTGCTGGTGGAACGACGCGGGCTGAGCCTGGCCGACACCAATGAGTACGTCTGCACCAACCACGAGGCCGGTGCCTATGACGCGGTGCGCCACCTCGCCGCCCTGGGCCACCGTTCGATCGGCCTGGTCCTGCGCGAGGACAGCCCCACCACCGAACCCGTCAGCCACGGCTTCCACCAGGCGATCGGCGAACTGGGCTGCACCTCGGACGAGTTCCGGGCCAAGCGGGAGGAGTGGAGCCCCGCCACCGCCGAACGCTGCCTGGAGCAGCTGCGCGCGGCCGGGGCCACCGCCGCCGTCTGCTTCGGCGACCGGCAGGCGACCCTGCTGGTGACCGCCGCGCAGCGGGCCGGGCTCTCCGTCCCCGACGACCTCGCCCTGGTGGCCTACGACGACGAGATCGCCGACCTGGCCGCGGTGCCGCTGACCGCGGTCGCCCCGCCCAAGCAACTGCTCGGCCGCACCGCGGCCGACCTGCTGCTGCGCCGGATCGACCAGCCGGGCCTTTCGCCGCACCAGATCCTGCTGCGTCCGGCGATCACCGTTCGCTCCTCCTGCGGCTCCCTGCGCACAACTCCCCGATGAACCGATGAACCGATGAACCAAGGAGAAGATCCCTCTCGTGACTGACATCCGGCTCGGCCTGATCGGCGCGGGCGCGGTCGGCGTCCTGCACGCCGAGGCCGCCCACCGCGCCCCGGGGGTGCGGGTGGCCGCCGTCTGCGATCTCCTCCCCGCGACCGCCCAGGCGGTGGCCTCGTCCTGGCAGGCCGCCTGCTTCACCGACCACCGGGCCCTGCTCGCCTCCGGACTGGTCGACGCGGTCGTGGTGAACACCCCGCACGCGCTGCACCGCGACATCGTGCTCGACTGCGCCGCCGCCGGCGTCCACATCCTGTGCGAGAAGCCGATGGCCACCACGGTCGAGGACTGCCTGGCCATGGCCCGCGCCTGCGCCGAGGCGGGAGTCGTCCTGTTCATCGGTCACATCCAGCACTTCCTGCCCCCCATGGCCGCGGCCAGGACCGCCCTGGACGACGGCGCGATCGGCCCGCTGCTGATGGTCGACGACCGGCGCAGCACGGACTACCGGCCCGGCACCCGGCCGTCCTGGTTCTTCGATCCCGCGGTCTCCGGCGGCGGGGTGTTCATGAACATCGGCACCCACTGCGTGGACCGACTGCTCTGGCTGACCGGCGCCCAGGTCCGCACGGTGAGCGCCAGCGCCGCCCACCGGGAGACCCACCCGGTGGAGACCGACGTCCTCGCCCGGCTGGAGCTGACCGGCGGCCTGGTCGGCCATATCGCCGTCACCAGCGCCGGACTCCCGTACCACGACGAGCTGGTGCTCATCGGCGAACGCGGCGCGATCAAGGTCTCCCGCGGCACCGGTGCGTCGCTCCACCCCTACACCGGCCCGGGGGCCGGCACCCCGGTCCTGCTCGCGGCCGAGGCCGCCACCGACGTACCCGAGGCCTTCCGCCGGCAGCTCCTGGACTTCGCCGCGGCGGTGCGCGGGGAGCGCGCGCCCTCGGTCACGGCGGACCACGGACTGCGGGTGATCGAGGTCGTCACCGCCGTCTACCGCTCCTGCGCGACCGGTCGGCCGACCCGCTTCGGCGCCGGCCCCGTCCCGGCCCCGGGCCCCGACCCGGGCCCCGACCCGGGCCCCAACCCCGACCCGGATCCGGAGCCGGAAGCGGATCCGGACCTGGAACTGGTTCCGAGGAGCGCCAGTTGACCGACCTCGCCCTCTCTACCCTCGGCCTGCCGTCCACCCCGCTGCGGGACGTGCTCCGCCTGGCCGCCGACAGCGGGTACGCCGGACTCGAACTGCGCTGCGCCGCCGACGAACCCGTCCACACCGCTCTGACCGGGGCCGAACGCCGGTCACTGGTAAGGGAGTTCAGTGGGGCCGGGGTCGTGCCGCTATCTCTCGCCGGCTACGCCAAAGTCGCCGCTCCCGGCGCCGACGGACCCGTGGTCGCCGACCTTCGGCAGCACCTCCGGCTCGCTGCCGACCTCGGGGCGCGCTACCTCCGGGTCTTCCCCGGCGGTGACCGGGCCGCCGCTGCGGGCGGGAACGACGACAGGGCGGTGCGCCGCCTGTCCGCCGTCGCGGACCTGGCGGCCTCGCTCGGCGTCCAGGTCGGAATGGAGACCCACGACTCGCACGCCGCGGCGGCCGACGTGGCGCGGGTCCTCGACCGGGTCCCAGGCGGGAGCGCCTGCGGCATCTGGGACATGATGCACACTCACCTGGCCGGTGAGCAGCCCGGGGCGTCGCTCCGCGCACTCGCCGGCTGCCTGGGATACGTGCAGGTCAAGGACGCCCGCCCGCCGCAGGACCTGACCCCGCTGCCGCTGGGCGCGGGCACCCTGCCGCTGCGGGAGGTCTGCGAGGCCCTGCGGCGGTCGGCCTACGGCGGATGGCTGGTCTGGGAGTACGAGGCCCGCTGGTACCCCCGGGCCCAGCTGCTCGACCCGCACGTCCTCGCCGCCGCGAGCGCCTGGCTCCAGCAGGCACTCGCCCCTGCGGGGCCACGCCCATGACCGCACGGTCACTGACCGGTAGCCCTCCGTCGTCTCAGGAAGAAGCTGCTGGACGGCACTTCCCGGCGGGGCCGGAGCTCACCGGGCCGGTCAGGGCTGGGGCCTCCGCAGCCATCCGGCGGCGTCCGCGGCCCGGATGCCGCGGTTCCACGCGTCGGCCATCTTCCGGTAGCCGGTGTCGTCGGGGTGCAGCTGGTCGGCGAGGTCGGCGGTGGTGAGGGCGCCCATGTCGACATATCCGACGTGCCGGCCGGCCGCCCGTTCGCTCCGCACGATGCCGCGGACGGCCGCGTCGTAGGCCGGTTCCGCCTGCGCCACCCGGGCGGACGTGGACGGGGGCAGGTCGGCGAGGAGGACGGTCGCGGTCGGGTCGTCGGCGAGGATCCGGTCGACCAGCGCGTGCAGCCGGTCGGGCGCGGTCGCCACGTGGTAGTTCTGGACCAGGTCGTTGGTGCCGAGCAGCAGCGTGACGACGTTGGGCCGGTAGGCGGCCAGCGTGGAGTCCGTGAGGCCGGCGATCTCGTCGATGCGCCAGCCCTTGTGGCCTTCGTTGTCCGGGTCGGACATGCTGCCGCTCCGGACCGGGCCGACGAAGTCCAGGGTGTAGCCCTCGCTGGTCAACTCGCTTCCCAGCAGCCCCCGGTAGCCGTCGCCGGTGCTGCTCCCCTGGCCCCAGGTGATCGAGTCGCCGAGCGGTTCGATCCGCAGCAGGGCGCGGGTGACGGCGGCCCGGGCGGAGGGGGCGCAGCACAGGCCGCTGAATCCGGTCAGCACGATGGCCACCGGCAGCGCCAACGACGACATCCTCATGTCCTCCGGCCCCCCTTCCACTCGCCTCGGCGGACGTTCCCATAGTGCCGCGCGACCGGGCGTCCCGACGTGAAGTCAGCCGAGCGCGGCGCGGATGGTGTCGCGCAGCCAGCGCTGCGCCGGGTCGGCGTCCAGGCGGGCGTGCCAGAGCAGGCGCACCTCGAGTTCCGGGAGGGCGGCCGGGACGGGGAACCAGCGGAGGCCGAGGGCCCCGCCGTGCTGTTCGGCGAGCCGCCGCGGGACGAGTCCGACGTAGTTGCTCGAGGCGACCAGCAGCGCGGCGACGGCGAAGGTGGGCACAACGGCGGCGACCTGGCGGTGCAGGCCCGCCGCGTCGAGCGCGTCGTCCAGCGGTCCGCGGCTGCGTCCGCGCCGGGAGGCCGAGACGTGGGGGTGCCGGCACAGCTGCGCCAGGGTCGGCGGACGCCGGCGGCCCAGCGGGCTGTCCGCGCGGACGATGCCGACCAGCCGCTCGCGGTAGAGCGTGGCGGTGCGGATGTCGGGGGCCGCAACCTCGCCGACGCCGATATCCAGGTCGACCGAGCCGTCGCGGAGCGCCTCGATGCTCTCGCTGCCCTCGGTGACGAAGCGCAGGATCACACCCGGGGCGACCGCGGCCGTGGCGTCGACCGCCGCGACCGCCAGGGTCGCGGCCACGCCGTCGTTGATGCGGATGGTGAAGGTGCGCTTGAGGTCGCCGACCGTGACCTCGCGGTCGGCGCTGACCAGCGCCGACGCCTCGTCCAGCAGCGACCGCACCCGTGGCGCGGTACGCAGCGCGAACGGGGTCGGCGCCATGCCCCGGCCCGCGCGCACCAGGATCGGGTCGCCCATCGCCCGGCGCAACCGGCCCAGGGCCCGGCTGGTGGCCGGGATGGACAGATTGAGGCGCTCGGACGCCCCCGTGACGCTGCCGTCCTGGAGCAGGGCGTCGAACACACGCAACAGGTTCAGGTCGAGCTGCTCGGGCATAGTTGCATGCTACGCAATTGAGCCTTGCCAAAGTTGCGTGGCACGAGGGGTGTCGGCGTCCCTAACGTCGTGGGCATGGTACTCAACCCCCTGGCCCGTGATCATGCTTCTACGTCGCGCGACCGGCCGACGCGTCCATCCCGTCCGACGCGTCCATCCCGCCCGGTCTCGCAGCGGGGCCTGCTGGCGGTCATGTGCGCTTGCGTCGTGCTCGTCGTCGGGACGGTCGCCGCGATCAACCTCGCCGTGCCCATGCTCGCCGGGAGCGCACTGCACCCGTCCGCGTCGGCGCTGGTCTGGATCGTCGACACCTATGTGATCTTCTTCGCCTGCCTGGTGATCCCCGGCGGGGCCGCCGGCGACCGGTTCGGGCGCAAGGGCGTCCTGCTGGCCGGACTGGCCCTGTTCGCGGTGGGCGCGGTGGTCTCGGCGGCGGCGCCGAACGTGGCCCTGCTGCTGGTCGGCCGGGCGGTCACCGGGGTCGGCGCCGCCGCCGTGCTGCCCAACACCCTGGCTGTGCTGCTGCACGCGGTGCCGACCGAACGCAAGGGCGCGACCATCGCGACCTGGGCATCGATGACGGGCATCGGCGGAGTCGTCGGCAATGTCGGCGGCGGGGCGATTCTGACGGGCGGCTCGTGGCGCTGGTTGTTCGCCGCCACCGTGCCGATCGCCCTGCTCCTCGCCGCGCTGGTGGGACGGGTGTCGCCGGTGTCGGCGCGCCATGCCCGCCGACTCGACCCGCTCGGTGCGGTCCTGCTCGTCGGCGCGTCGGTCGCGCTGCTGCTCGGCATCGTCCAGGGCCCGGAGGCGGGCTGGGGCAGCGCGGTCGTGGTCGCCGGATTCGCCTGCTCCGCCGTGCTGTTCACGCTGTGGACCATCGTCGAACTGAGGGTCGAACACCCGCTGCTCGACCCCCGGCTGTTCCGCGTCCCGGGCCTGCGCAGCGCCTGCCTCGGCATGACCACGGTCTTCTTCGGCATGTTCGCGCTGTTCTACGTCAACGCGTCGTTCCTGCAGTACGGGATGGGGTTCGGCGTGCTGCGGACCGGCCTCGGCATCATCCCGCTGACCGTCCCGATCATCCTCGGCGCACGGCAGGTGGGACGCCTGTCCCAGCGCCTGGGCCTCGAGACCACCGTCGCCCTCGCCTTTGTGTTCGTCGGCGGCGGGCTGCTCGGGCTGTCCACGAGCGGCCCGCAGACGCCGTACATCGGATATGCCGCGTGGCTCGTGGTGACCGGTGTGGGCGTGACGCTGGCGCTGCCGACGCTCTCCGGCGCCATCGCCGGCTCGCTGCCGCCGGACCAGGCCGGCGTCGGAGCCGGACTGCAGGCCACCACCCGCGAGTTCGGCAGCGCCCTCGGCGTCGCCGTCATCGGCACGGTGCTCACCTCGCGGTTCGTGGCCGCGCTGCCCGCGGACATCCGCGCCGACCATGATCCGCACACCGTGGCCCAGGCACTCGCCACGACCGCACCCGGCCGCGCTCACGACGTGGTCACCGCGTTCGTCTCGGGCGCGGACGCCGGACTGCGGGTGACCGGCGCGACCGTCCTGGTCCTCGGCGCGCTCGTGGTGCTGCAGTCGCTGCTGTCCCGCCGCGGGCGGGCGTAGGCGGCGCCGCGGTTCCTTTCGTGCCTTCCGCCCGTGCCTTCCTGTCCGTGCCTTCCGCCCATGCCTTCCGCGCGGCGGTGAGTGTCCGGTCGGCGTACAGTCGGTCGGCAGTGCGCTGCCGCTACGGGAATCCGGGCGCGGGTCCGGGCGACGGCAGCGCTGGGAGGCGCCGGTATGGCCGAACACCCCTCGCAGGACAGCGCCAATGTCTCGGACAACAACCCGTGGCAGCGGTTGGACGACCTGTATACGACCCGTCCGCCGTGGGAGATCGGGCACCCGCAGCCGGAGTTCCTGCGGCTCGCGCGGTCGGGCGCCATCCGCGGACGGGTGCTGGACATCGGCTGCGGGACCGGCGAGCACGTGCTCATGTGCACCGACCTCGGCCTCGACGCCACCGGCCTGGACCTGGCTGCCACCGCCCTGCGGACCGCCCAGGACAAGGCACGCAGCCACGGTTCCACCGCGCGCTTCCTGCACCACGACGCACGCAGGCTGGCGGAACTGGGGGAGCAGTTCGACACCGTCCTCGACTGCGGTCTTTTCCACATGCTCGATGTGGACGACCGTCCCGCCTTCACCCGTGGCCTGCACGCGGCGCTGCGCCCCGGGGGCCGCTACTTCATGCTGTGCTTCAGCGACCTGGAGCGGCCGAGGGAACACGGGACGGTGGGCCCGCACCGGCTGACCCGGGACGCCCTCACGGCCACGTTCGCCGACACCCTGCGCATCGACTCCCTCGAACGGGCGACGATCGAGATCACCCTGGATCCGGCGGGTATCCACGCCTGGCTCGCCGCCATGACGAAGGCCCCCGCCCAGGCCCCCGCCCAGGCCCCCGCCGAGACCCCTGGCCCGGCCCTGCGGGTCAGTCCCGCAGTCGGTCCTGGAGCAGGCGGCGTTCGGCTTCGGTGGGGGCGAGATCGAGCGCGGCACGGTAGCTGTCGCCGGCCTCGGCCACCCGACCGGCGCGTCGCAGCAGGTCGGCACGCGCCGCGTGCAGCAGGTAGTAGCCGTTCAGCTGCCCGGTCGCGGCGATGGCGTCGACCAGCGGCAACGCCGTCTCGGGGCCGTCCGCCATGCCGATCGCGACGGCGTGGTTCAGGTCCACGACCGCACTCGGCGCGACCAGCGCGAGTTGCGCGTACAGCCCGACGATCTGGGGCCAGTCGGTCCGGTCCGCGGTCGGTGCGGTGGCGTGGCAGGCCGCGATGGCGGCCTGGATCTGGAAGGGCCCGGCCCGACGCCGTCGCAGCGCCCGCTCCAGGACCGCGGTGCCCTCGTCGATCCGGGGCCGGTCCCACAGCGAGCGGTCCTGTTCCTCCAGGGTGACCAGGTCGCCGTCGGCGCTGAAGCGGGCCGGTCGCCGGGCGTCGTGCAGCAGCATCAGGGCGAGCAGACCGTGGGCCTCGGGCTCGTCCGGCATCAGCGCGGTGAGCATCCGGGCGAGCCGGACGGCCTCCCGGGAGAGCCGGGTCTTCTCCGGGTCCCCGTACCCCTCGTTGAACAGCAGATAGAGCACATGCAGTACGGCCGGAAGGCGCTCCGGCAGCAGGTGCGCCGGTGGCACCCGGAACGGGATGGCCGCGTGGGCGATCTTCTGCTTGGCGCGGAAGAGGCGCTGACCCATGGTGCGTTCCGACACCAGGAACGCGCGGGCGATCTCCGCGGTGCTCATGCCGGTCAGGCTCCGCAGGGTCAACGCCACCTGGGCGTCGAGGTTCAGCGACGGATGGCAGCAGGTGAACACCAACTCAAGGCGCTCGTCCGGGATCTCACTGTCGCTGATGGGCGGTGGTGGAGGCTGCTCCGGCTCCATCGCGGCCACCTCCCGCAGCTTGGCCGCCTCGGTCGACGCACGGCGCATCCGGTCGATGGCGCGGTTGCGCGCGGCCGTGGTCAGCCAGGCCAGCGGCTGGTTCGGCAGGCCCGATTCCGGCCACTTCTGGAGGGCCTGTGCGAACGCGTCCTGCGCGCACTCCTCGGCCAGGTCCCAGTTGCCGCCGGTGAACCGGATCATGGTGGCCACGATCCGGCTCCAACCGTCGGCGTAGATCCCGGCGATCTGCTCCTTCACCTGCACCTGCTTCGCGTCCCCTTGCGTACTCGCGTGCTCGCGGCTACTCGTCCTCGAGCCAGAACGGGCGCAGCTCGATCATCCCGTGCCAGGCCATCGGGTGCTTGGACGCGACCTCGATGGCCTCGTCGAGGTCGGCGCACTCCAGGACGTCGAAGCCGGCCATCAGGTCCTTGGTCTCCGCGTACGGTCCGTCGGTCAGCAGGACCTCGCGGTTGCGGACCCGGACGGTGGTGGCATCGCTCGCCGGACGGGTGCGGTTGCCCATCAGCCGGATCCCCTTGCCGTCCATCTCCTCGACCCAGTCCTCGACGTCGGGGGCGCCGTCGTCCTGGCCGGGGGTGTGGTCCGGGTCCGTGCAGACCAGCATCAGGTACTTCATCAGAATGCTCCATTCGCGGTATCGGCGTTGGCGGTCGAGGCTGTCGAAACAGGTGAGGCCATCGCGGTGATCGTGGTGGTCATGTTGCGGCACAGCGTGACGAGACGGCGGTTCAGCGCCTCCGGATCCGCCTCGGCCGCGATTCGGGCGCCGGTGACGCCGGGCCCGTGCGTGAACGAGTGCCGAACCCGGGTGCTCCCCGGCTCGTCACCGTCCCGCAGCTCATAGCGCCAGGTCGAGCCGACCAGGCCGGCACCGTCGAGAACCGTCCAGGCGAACGCGCTCGGCCGCTCCGCTTCGGTGACCACGCAGGTCACCGCGCCGAGCGAGCCGTCGGCGAAGCGGTTGCAGGCCGTGAACCGGTCACCCGAAACCGGCCCCGGGCCGTCGGCGCCGCTGTCCCAGGCGCCGTCCAGCGCCTCCGGGCTCCACTCGCCGATCCGGTCCACCGCGGTGACCAGCTCCCACATCCGCTCACGCGCCAACCGCACGGTCACGGCAACCGCCACCTGCGCACCCGTCACCACGTCCATGAGCCTCTCCTTACCCCTCCGTCACCTGCATGACGAACGGGAACGGCCCTCCACTACACGGTCGCACCAAGATTCTTCCCCGAGCGACCGGCGGGGCAGCCCCGGACCAGCTCCCACCGCCTCCCTCTCGCCCCATCTGCCCCTGCCATGCTTCCCTAGAGATCTCGCACCCTGGAGGAGCCGTGCCCACCCCGCCCTACCGCTTGATTGCCGACGAACTGCGTCGGCGCATCCTGTCAGGGGAACTCGCTCCTGGTGATACGGTGCCCGGTGAGAACGCCCTGGTCGCCCAATACTCGGTGGCCGCAGAGACCGCCCGAAAGGCACTGGGTGTACTGGCGGCTGAGGGCCTGACGGAGGCCCGGCGTGGATCTGGCACCCGGGTGCGGGAGTTCAGGCCGATCCTGCGGCAGGCCACGAAACGCCTCGCAGCAGCGCAATGGGCGCAGGGCCGGTCCATCTGGCAAGCGGACCTCGATCAGCGGCCGATGTCCGTCGATTCCTTGACCGTGACTGAGCAACCCTGCCCGGAGCATGTCGCCGCCGCCCTGGGCCTGGAGCCGACCGAGCCGGTGTGGGTGCGGGACCGTCGGTATCTGGTCGAAGGACAGGCAGTGATGCTTTCGACGTCGTACCTGCCGGCGCGGTTGGTCGCGGGCTCGGCGATTACCGCACCGGATCCGGGACCGGGCGGGATCTATGCTCGACTTGCGGAGCTCGGGCTTGGACCGGTGCGTTTTCGTGAGCAGGTCCGGGCCCGGATGCCGCTGCCGGACGAGGCTGCCGCACTCGGCCTCGCCCTCGGGGCGCCAGTGGTGCTGATCGTCCGATACGCATACTCCGAGGACGGCCTGCCGGTCGAAGTCAACGAGATGGTTCTGGACGCCTCCCGTTACCTGCTGGAGTGGGAGTTTCCAGCGTGACCAGAGGAGTTTGACGGAGGGTCGTCGAACCGTTGACATCCCTAGGGAACTCGCCGGATAGTTCCTTAGGGAACTAGGCGCGCGGTTCCCGTCCGGTTCACACCGATTCAGGAGACGCCATGAGCACTCCCGGCCAGACCACAACCACGGTCCTCGGCAACGACCCACGCAAGCTGCTCACCGACGCTCAGTTCGCGGCCGTCGCCACGACTGTCCGCAGCAACAACCCCGGCATGGAGCACCGGACGGCGGAGCGCATCACTGCTGACGCCTTGTGCTTCCTCGCCGCCTGCGCCCACGACCGGACCGCCCGCATCGCCCCGTCCCCCGTCGTTGACGAGGGCTGGCATGCCCTGATCCTCCACACAGCGGTGTACGCCGAACTGGGCGAGCGGCTGGGTGGCTTCATCCACCACTACCCCGAACTCCCCGAGGATGGCGGATATGACCCGGTGGTGATCACCCGCACGTTGGAGGCTCTCGGTCGGGCCGGCTACGTCCCCGATCCCGAGCTGTGGACGGGGCCTGACCAGCAGACGATCACGGTCGGCGCACTGACCTGGCACACCCCGCCCGGTGGCTGCGGGCCGATCATCCCCATTCCGAAGCCGCCCGGCGGGGGTGACGAGTCGGCTGGCTTGGAATCCGGCTGCCAGTCGTAAGCTGCTCGCGGAATGGAGGTGCTGATGCCTGATTGCGTCAATCCGAAGTACGCCGCAGTCGTGGAGCAGTTGCGCGCAGGCGAGCAGGACCGGGATCGCCCGGACACCCGGCCGCGACCGCTGCGTGCATTCCTTCTGAAGCCGGTCGTGGGCGACTCGCCCGAGTAGCTGGTGTGGCTGAGCCCCCGCCCAGGTGGGGGCTCGCTGTCTGGGTGCGGCGTGGCGGTGCGCCCCCGATAGAGCCAGGTCGGCGGGGAGGTTATGGGAATGAGCGTTCGGATCGGGAGTGGTGGTCACTCTTTCGGTTGACGGTTGTTGGAGGGGGGCCTGCGGGGCGTGCATCATGGGGGATAGTTCAATCAGCCGCACGGGCAGGTGCCGCGCAGCACCGATGCCTGGTTCTCGGTGGCGGCTCTGTGGAAGCTCAGGACTCACTCGGTGTGAGCTGGGCTTTTTTCTTTTTCCGATGACGAAACCACGGGGGGCGGTTTTGAGTGTCCTGAATCAGGTCGGCGACGGCCCGAAAAGCACAGCGAGTGGCATGACGTCGGCTGAGACTGCCCACTGGGCCATCGGTCGGATGTTCGGCGGCACCCAGGAACTGCGCCGGATCGCGGCGGAACTCGCCGCGCTCGGCGCGAAGGTGGAGCGGCTCGGCAAGGAGGTCACGGCCGCGCTCGGCGGACTCCATTGGCATGGGGAGGCGTCGGACGCCTTTGTCGCCCATGCGCGTTCGCGGGCGCGTGAACTCGCCGGGGTGGCCGACGATCTCGGAGACCTCGGCAGGTCGGTCGAGCACCTCGCCGACCGCTACTGATCAGCGCGCAGAGCAAGGGGGGATTTCCGTGGCAAGCAGGGAATTCGGTGTTCAACTCCATGAACTGACGGAGGTTCAGCAGGACTGGCACTCCGTCGGCGAACGTATGGCCGAGATGGGCCAGGATCTGGGTCGGATCCGGTCGGTGATGGCGAAAGCCGCCGCGACCAACCTGTTGGCGGGCGCGGGGGCCGGAAGCGCCGACTTCGGGGTCGTGCGGGATCTGGTCAGGGAGGTCAAGGGAATCGAAGCCCAGGTCGCCGACCTGCTGGCGACCAAGGTGAGACTGACCGCGGACATCGCCAAGGACGCGCAGAAGATCAAGGCGGTGGCGGCCGAGTATCAGGCCACCGACCGCAAGGTCGCGGAGGGGCTGAAGAAGATCAACCCCGGGGCGGGGGTGGCGATGGCGTCCATGGCGCTGCCTGCGATGTCGATGGCCACCGCATCTGCCTCAGCGGGTTTCGGCAGAACCGTGGTTGACGGTTCGGGACCCGCCAGCAGCGGGGGCGGAGGCGGGGGCGGTTACGGCTACGGCGCCGGGGGCGGCGGCACCGGCGGCGGACCCCTGCATGACGGGGCCACCGGCGACTGGGAGACGCAGACCGACGGCCGTGGTTGGGACGGCTGGTCGGACGGTGGGCGGCGGCATCCGCGAAACGGGGAGGGCGGCGGTGTCGTCGACGAGCCGAGGCTGGACGGCGTGTCCGCGGAGCGGTCGGGCATCGTCGGGCGGGCGCTGGAACGGGCCCGGCGCCGGCTCGGCTACAGCCAGTCGTCCGTCACCAACGGCTACCGGGTCGACTGTTCGGGCCTGGTCTCGGACGCCTGGGGACTGCCGGGCCCGGGGCTGGACACCTACGGGCTGATGAGCCCCGACGTCTCGCACCGGATCTCCATGGACGAGCTCCAACCCGGCGACGCGATGATCGCGGGCGAGCACACCCTGATCTTCGCGGGCTGGGCCGACGCGGCCCACACCCAGTACATCGGCATCGAGGACAGCGGCTCCGACGGCTGCGTCTCCCATGTCATCCCGTACCCGTACTTCCCCGGCTCCGGGCCCTACTACCCCTACCGAAGAAACGGTGTGGCCTAGAGCGCACCGTGATTGACTCGTCTGCCGAAGAACTTGCCGTGGCCGGTCTCGGTTCTCGATGGACAAGGAAGGCGCGATGAAGCTTCTCCTCACCTCCGGCGGTGTCAGCAACCAGAGCATCCGTGACGCGCTCGTCGACCTGCTGGGCAAACCCATCGCCGAGTCCACCGCCCTGTGCATCCCCACCGCGATGTACGGGATGCTGCCCGGGACCGCGGTCGCGACGTGGCAGCAGATCGCCGGGCAGACGTCCACGCCCTTGGTCGAGTTGGGATGGAAGTCCGTGGGAATGCTGGAGCTGACCGCGCTGCCCAGCATCGACACGGAGAGCTGGATCCCCTTGGTCCGGGAGACCGATGCCCTGCTGGTGTGCGGCGGCGACGTGCTGTATCTGCACCACTGGATGCGTGAGTCGGGCCTGGCGGAGCTGTTTCCCTCGCTGAGCGAGACGGTTTATGTGGGACTGAGCGCCGGCAGCATGGTGATGGCCCCGCACGTCGGCGAGGAGTTCGTGGGCTGGAAGCCGGCCGCCGGCGGTGACAGCGCGCTGGGCTTGGTCGGTTTCTCGATCTTCCCGCATCTGGACAACGTGATGTGCCCGGCGAACACCATGGCCGACGCCGAGAAGTGGGCCACGCGCGTGCCGGTGCCGGGGTACGCGCTCGACGACGACACGGCCATCAAGGTGGTGGACGGTGCCATCGAGGTCGTCTCCGAGGGGCACTGGAAACTCTTTGCACCGGAGGTCGAGAATGGATCAGGTGGAGACAAGACGGACTGAAGCGCTTATCAGGCTGGTAGCTGACTCGACAGCGCGCTTGGATGAACGGGACGACGCGGCCATGGACCTGGGTGCAAGCGACGATCCCAGGGCCCGTAGCGTCCTTGTCGACATTGCGAGCGACCCGGCATCCGAGTACATACTCGCAGCATCCGCCGGTGAATCACTCGGTGAGATCGCCACGCGCACCGGCCCCCTGACCGACGAGCAAGTGGCCCTGTTGAGGCCGGACGCGGCTGCGGAGTACCGGGCGGTCGGCCTTTGGCGTCGGCGTTGACGTCTTGGGCCGCCGGCCGGTCGGGGCTCAGCCGGAGGCTGCGCTGATGATGACGATCAGGACGATGAGTGCGGCCAGGACCAGCAGGACGTTGCGCAGGGTGTGGTTCTCCTTGGGGGCGACTGTCCCGTCCGTACCCGTCCCGGTGCCGTCGACGGCGGTGCCCCCGCCCACGCCGGTGCCGTTCTTGGCGGCTGGGTCTACGCGTTGGGCGGCGGGGGTCTGGTTGAAGTCGTCGTGGCCGGTGCGGTCGGTGCGTTCGCACCAGGGGCAGGCCGACAGGTGGGAGCCGTAGCTGTGGTGCGGTCGGACGTGGCAGACCTGGACCCGGGAGCGTTCCGCGTCCAGCGCGCGGAGCCAGGCTTCCGCCGAGGGGCGGGCGGCCGGGTCGGTGACGCCGGGGCCGAACGCGGTGCGGGCGAGCAGCAGCAGGTCAGGGGGGAGGACGGTGGGGTCGATCACCCCGCGCGGCACGATGATCCGTTCGGGGCGGACCACATAGGAGCAGCTGGCGGCGATGTTGTCCTTGACCGTCGACTGCGAGTCGCTGTCGTGCGGCACCCCGCCGAAGGGGTGGTTGCCGACCGTCAGCAGCTGGTAGATCAGCACCGCCAGCGCGAAGTCGTCGCTGGCCTCGGTGGCCGGGCCGCCGCGCTGCCGCTCGGGGGCGCAGTAGTCGGCGGTCTGCATCAGGCAGGGGAAGTACTCGCCGCTGCCGGGGTCGGTGAAGGCGATGGAGTCGCAGTCCAGGAAGGTGACGAAGCCGTTGCCGTCCACCACCACGTTGTTGCTGGAGAAGTCGCCGACGACCAGCCCCTCGTGGTGCATCCGGGCGGTCATGAAGGCCAGGTTCCAGCTCACTCCGAGCAGGAACCGCCAGTCCACCCGGCCCGGGAACAGCCGCAGCCGCTGCGAGCGGGTGAACAGCCCGACCAGCCGTACGTGTTCGGGCTCGCCGAACCGGTGCATGGCGTAGCCGAGGAACTCGCCGCCGGGGCTGCGGGCCGGGGCGGTGGGCCAGGCGAGCTCGGACGGCTGGGAGCTGTCGGTGGGCCGGCCGCCCAGCGGATTCATCGTCACCATCCGCTGCAGCCTGCGCTCCTGTTCGGGCCCGGGCTGGTCGCGGTAGAGCTTGACCACGATGTCGTCGTCGCCGACCACCGTGTAGACGGCTGCCTCGCCGCCGCTCTTCAGCGGCTGCTCGGCCAGTTCCACCTGACGGGTGTTCAGCAGGATTCTGTGTCCGGTCATCGGCGCACCGCCCTCAGCAGTGTCTTGTCATCGGCATTGACGGCGGTGAGCCGGTCCGAGCGGAGCAGTTCGGCCAGCGCCCGGTGGTCCTCCTCGGGGTCCGCGCCCGGACGGTCCAGGGTGCGCAGCACCGCCGCGACGAAGGACTCCTTGGGCCGCCGGGGCTGGCCGTCCGTCCAGGACAGGGCGACCTGGGCCAGGCCGTCCGTGGACAGCAGCACGCCGTCCACGCCCGGATCGGTGACGCAGGCGGTGCTGAGCCGGCGTTCGGCGTCGGCGGAGGTGAGGAACACCGTCTCGTTGCTGTACTCGCTGACCGCCGCGGGCTGCGGCAGCAGATGGAACTGGGGGACGCCGTCCACGGTCCCGGCCCTGAGCACGGCGAAGCCGTCGCCGACGCTGACGTGGCCGATCCAGGTGGGGGTGAGCACCACCACGGTCAGGGTGGTGGCGAACTGGTCCGCGTCCTGGCCGGTTCGGCGCAGGAACTCGGTGCGGACGTCGTGGAACGCCTCGCGCAGGGCGGCCTGCACCTCGGCGCCGGTCCTCGGACGGCCGCCGGCCCGGCCCGCGGCCCGGTCGGCGAAGCGGTCCACCGCCAGTTCGACCGCGAGGACCGAACCCTCGTCGGAGCGGGGCCTGCTGCCGGCGCCGTCGGCCACCGCGAGCACGGTGACGGAGGACCGGGGCGGCCCGGAGACCGTGTACAGGTGCGCGTCCTGGCACGGGATGCCGGAGCGCCGGTGCCGGTAGCCCTCGACGCTGACGCCGTGGATCCGCCAGTCGCCGGCCCGGCGTCCGGTCGGCAGCGCGACCGTTTCCTCGTCCATCAGCCTGCTTTCCCGTCCATCAGCCCGCTTCCTCGTCCATGTCCATTGGTCCGCCCGTCCCCCCGGCTCAGGATTCCCAGGCGGGGCGCTGGGTCTTGAACTGGCTGAAGATCTTCTCGAAGACCTCGTCCCCCGCGCCCTTCTGCTCGGCGTTGGCGCTGGCCGACATCATCTGCAGCAGTTCGCGGAACGGGAATCCCTGCAGCCGGGCGTTGAAGGCCGGGGCGAACGCCCGCAGCACCTCCTCGGCCCGGTCGGTGACGCTGCCGACGCCGATCGCGTAGAGCCGGAACCGCTTGGCCCGCTGCTCCTCGGTCAGCACCGGGACGATGCGCTGCCAGGTGTCGGTGAGGTGCCCGGTCGCGTCGGTCGGCAGACCGTCCGTCACCAGGCAGATCTGCGGCCGGTAGTACTGCAGGCCGAGTTGCCGCAGCTCGGTCTTCCGGGCCGCGACGATCTGCATCGACAGTTCCAGCGCCTCGGCCATCAGGGTCACCCCTGCGGCCTTCAGCATCGGCGGCTGGAACTGGTACGCCGGGACGAAGGGGCTGACCCTGGCCTGCCGCGACAGCAGGTTGGGGCCCTGCCAGGCGTTCACTCCGGCGTCGCCGAAGGTGACCACGGCGACCTCGACGCTGTAGCTGAGGCTGACGTCGTCGTGCAGTTCCCTGGTCCACTCCTGCAGTGCGGCGTTGAGCGAGCCGATGGGCCCGCCCAGCATCGAGTGCGAGGTGTCCAGGCAGAGGACGAGCGGCAGCCGTTGGGCGTTGTTCTCGATCTCGATGTCGGCGTACTCGTAAGGGAGGGTCTTCGCGTGCGGGTCATTGCGCATGGAGTCTCCGTTGCGGGGAGGCGGTCAGGTCGGGCGGGAAGGCGAGCAGGACCTCCGGGTCCTGGGCCGGGTCGTCGGGATCGGCCCGGCCCACCTCGACGGCCCCGCCGGGCGGTGGTGCGGGCTGGTCCGGGTCCGACCAGACCGCGCGGTAGAGGCACTGGTCGATGTCGACATAGCCCTGCGGATGCAGGTCCGTGGCGATGGTGGCGCGGCGCAGTTCGCTGGGCCGGGGGATCCGGCGCGCGGCCGGGGCCGGGGCCTGGGCTTGGGCCTGAGACGGGAGGCGGAACGCCGTCGTCGCCAACTGCTCCTGGTCGGCGGCCGACCGACGGTCGCCGGGGGGCTGCGGGCCTGCGTAGCGGCGGGAGCGGATGCCGCCGGAGCGCAGGACCACCAGGGCGAGTACGGCCAGCAGGACCAGCAGCAGGGCGCCGAGTCCGCCGCGCAGCAGCCAGTCGGCGCCGGGCTTGGACGGAATCGGCTCGGCCTGGTTGTCCTTGAGCAGGTTCTTCCCCTGCAGTTCCGCCGGCAGGGCCTTGCTCTGCCCGGGGCCCGTCCCGGTCAGCGCGCCGCAGAGCGCGTCGCAGCCGTTGTGCAGGGTGGTGAGCTGTTTGGTCTGGTCGGAGTCGAGGGTGGAGATGCGGCTGGATCCGTCGACGAACCGGTGGTCCTCCGCGGCCAGGTCGAGCAGGATGCTCCCGCCCGGTCCGGTGACGACATTGTGATCCACCGTCACCCGCAGCGTGTGGTGCAGGAGCTCGCGCTTGAGCGCGGCCAGGTCGCCGAGGTCGGTGACCGTCTTCGAGGCCGTGAGCTCCTCGGTGACGACGGTGTTCTGCTTGGCCTGCTGCACCGTGCAGAGCACCGTGGTGCAGGCCGGCGGCGTCTTGGCAGTCGCTCCGGCAGCCGTCGCGGGGCCGGCCAGGGCCAGGCCGAGCAGCGGAGCGAGCAGGGCCCCACCCATGGCCCCACCTAAGGCCGGGGCCAGGGCCCAGGCCGGGGCTCGCCCGGCCGGAGGTCTTCGCCGCGCCGTGCCGACTGCCTCCGCCGTGCCGACCGCGCTGGATGACACCACTGTGCGGTACCCCTTCCCCCGGGTTCCTTCTCCTGTGTGTGCGTGACAGGTATGCGTGACAGGTGTGCGTTACAGCTGGAACACCCGGTGGCACCGGGTGAACATCTGGCGTGCGTGGTCGGCCCACTTGGCCGCCAGTGCGCCGAACTCCTGGTGGGTCATCCTGCAGGTGAGCGGTAGTACGCAGACCCCGGCCAGGCAGGGGTTGGGGCCGCGTACGTCCCAGACCGAGAGCATCGGGACCAGTTGCTCGGTGTTCCAGGCGTTGGACGCGGCGGCGGCCAGGGCCAGTTGGTCCGCCTTCAGGGTGTGACCGTCCGTCATAAAGGCCACCAGCAGGCTGGTGGTGGTCATGAAGCGCACGGTCACCCGGCGGTCGGAGCCGGCCAGGTCGAAGTCCAGCGAGACCGAGGCCTCGTCCTCCGCCGGGAGGTAGTGGCTGCGTTCGGCCCAGCCGGTCACCAATTTCCGCCAGTGCAGGCCCAGTTCGAGGGCGGTCGGAGCGGAGACGGCCTCGCTGTCAGCCACGGCCCACCGCCTCGGCGACCATCCGGTCGGTCAGCCCGGCGTCCAGCAGCGCCTGGGCGTGCAGCAGCAGGCAGGACGGGACGGAGGCCACCGAGCCCCGGCTGTGGTTGCGGGTGGCGAGGTCGTCCTTGCGCGACTGGATGTTCTCGGCGATGGTCGGCGGCGGCCAGACCGGGACCGGGGCGGCCTCGGTGGCGAGTTCGTCCAGCAGCGCGGCGGTGGTCGGCCGGTCGGCCGGGTTCTTGGCCAGACAGCGTTCGACCAGCCTCCGCAGCCCGGCCGGAACGGACTCCAGCGAGGGCAGGTCGTGGAGCACCCGGTACAGCACGCCGGTGCCGGAGCCGAAGGGCGCGTTCCCGGTCGCCGCGAAGGCCAGCACCGCCCCGAGCGAGAAGACGTCGCTGGGCGGTCCTACCAGCTCGCCCTTGAACTGCTCGGGGGACATGAACGGCGGGGTCCCCATCACCGTTCCCACGGTGGTGATCGAGCTCGATCCGCCGAACAGCGAGATGCCGAAGTCGATCACCCGGGGGCCGTCCTCGGCCAGCAGCACATTGGCGGGCTTGAGATCCCGGTGCACCACGCCGACGGCGTGGATCGCCTGCAGTGCCTCCACCAGGCCGGCCCCCAGCCGCCGCACCTCGGCCTCGGCCAGCGGCCCGTCCGTCCGCACCGCCTCGGCCAGCGAGGGCCCGGCCACATAGAGGGTGGCCAGCCAGGGCGGCTCGCCCTCGGTGTCGGCGTCGACCACCGCCGCGGTGAAGGCTCCGCTGACCGCACGCGCCGCCTCCACCTCGCGGGCGAAGCGGCTCCGGAACTGCGGGTCGGAGGCCAGTTCGGGGCGCACCACCTTGACGGCCAGCGCCCGGCCGCTGGCCGACCTGCCGAGGTAGACCCACCCCATGCCGCCGGAACCGAGCCGGCCCACGATGCGGTAGGGCCCCACCCGCAGCGGATCGCTGACCGGAGTCCGCACAGCGCCCACCCCCCTCCGGGCTCGCCGTCCCCGACGCCGTGAATGGTAAGAGTCTCCCGCGAAACCCCCTGTGACGTCCTGGGAACTGACAGACACTTCGTAGAAATCAGCCGAAACGGCCGTGGACGTAGTCGGCGGTGCGGGGGTCCTGCGGGGATCCGAACATCGCCGGGGTGGGTCCGTACTCCACGATTCCGCCCGGGACGCCGGGGGAGGCCAGGAAGAAGGCGCAGCGGTCCGAGACCCGGGCCGCCTGCTGCATGTTGTGGGTGACGATGACGATGGTCACCTCGGACACCAGCTCCCGGATGGTCTCCTCGATCCGGCGGGTCGAGGTCGGGTCCAGGGCCGAGCAGGGCTCGTCCATCAGCAGCACCTGCGGCCGGACCGCCAGCGAGCGGGCGATGCAGAGCCGTTGCTGCTGGCCGCCGGACAGGGCGCCGCCGGGCTGCCGCAGCCGGTCCCGCACCTCGTTCCACAGACCGGCCTTGGTCAGGCACTCCTCGACCAGCCGGTCCCGTTCGGAGCGGGACACCCTCACGCCGGTGAGCTTCAGCCCGGCGGTGACGTTGTCGTAGACGGACATGGCGGGGAAGGGGTTGGGCTTCTGGAACACCATGCCGATCCGCCGCCTGGCGTCGGTGAGCCGCCGGTCGGGGGCGTAGACGTCGGCCCCGTCCAGCAGCACCTCACCGGCCAGCGCGGCGCCGGGGATCAGCTCGTGCATCCGGTTGAGGATGCGCAGGAAGGTGGACTTGCCGCAGCCGGACGGGCCGATCAGCGAGGTGACCTGGCCGGCCGGCATGTCGAGCGAGACCTGCTCCAGCACCTTGTGCTCGCCGAACCAGGCCGACACCTCCCTGGCCTCAAGACCGCCGGGGACGCCGCCGGGGCGCACCACGGGCAGCGCGACGGTGGCCGCGGAGTTCTCGGTGACAGACATGGGACGGCCCTTCGGACGGAGACGGGTGGTCAGATCAGGTTCGGGAGCAGCCGGGCGACCTGGTCGGAGACGGCCAGGCCCAGCGCGAGCAGCACCGGGACGCCGACGATCCACGCCTGCCAGCGGCCCCAGCGGACCCGGGCCAGCGCCAGCAGTACGGCGGCCAGCAGCAGCCCCTCGCCCCAGAGCACCAGGGCGGTCCAGGCGGACGGGTCGGTCCGCATCAGCCCCTCCGCCCGGCTGATGCTGTCGGCGCCCAGCGGCCGGTTCGGGGCCGGGCGCACGGTGCTGATCAGGTCGGCGTCGACCATGAGCGTGCCGGTGGGCATAAAGGCCGGACCGGAGGCGGTGATCAGGACCATCCGGCCCTTGCCGGGGGCGGGCGCGACCGGGACCGGGTCGCCGGCCCGCCGGACGTCCAGGACCCGGTAGGTCTGCGTGCCCTGCCCGGTCACCAGCGAGAAGGTCTCCGCCGGGCGCAGCTCGCCGATGTGCCCGAACGGGCCGCCGAAGCCGGACTGACGTCCCATCAGCACGCTGGTGCCGGCCTGGCCCGGCATCGGGGTGTCCCGGCGGTGGCCCGGACCCTGCTCCAGCACTCCGGAGGTGGTGCCCTCCCGCACCACCTCGCGCAGCCCCAGCTGGGGGACCCGCAACAGCGCCACCGGGCGGCCGAGTTGGAGCAGTGTGCCGTTCGTATCGGTCTGGCCGACCGGGGCGGTGCCGTCGGCGAGGTCGAGGCGCAGGGCGGCGTAGCCGGTCTCCCGGTCCCTGGCGTGCCGCAGGTCGCCGATCGGGCCGATGTCCACCAGCAGGCCGAGGACCAGGGCGGCGACGATGCTCAGCGCCGCCCCGTACACCCCGGCGGCGTCCAGGCCGCGGGACGGGCTGGGCCCGGGACGGGACGGCGGCGGGGGGACGGTCGGGGCCGGGACCGGCTGGACCGGCGGCGGGGGTGCGGCGGTGAGGGTCATCGCTTCACGGCCTCCTTGTCGAGGGGGCCGACGGTGCCGTTGGCACTGCCGGCGGAGGACCTGATCTCCTTGACCCGGGCCCGCTGCCGGCGCAGGTACGACACGCCGAGCAGGGCCAGCAGCCCGCCGCCGCCGAACAGCGCCGCGATCGAGTCCGAGGGGATGCCGCCGCTGCTCGCGGAGGCCGCCGCGGTCTGGTTCGGGGCGTTCAGGGAGGGGGCGGCCGGCGGGACCGGCGCCGGGGTCGCCGAGTTGCCGTGGATCAGGACGGTCGCGGGTGTGCCCGCGGCCTTCCAGGTGCCGTCGGCGGCGAAGGTCAGCGTGCCGCGGAAGTCCCGGTAGTGGGCCGCGAGGAAGCGGCCCTTGCAGTACACGTCCACGGTGTAGCGGCCGTGCAGCCTGGTGACGCCGTTCTGCTGGGCGATGGTGGCGGGGGTGTTGCCGAGCGGGACGACGTAGCCGCCGTTGGCGGCGACCGGGTAGATCGACGCGGGTGAGAGCCCGACCACGGTGGCGCCGCCGGCCGGGAAGCCCTCGCCGGAGAACGAGGCCATCAGCGAGTCGTCGGCATGGGGGCACGGGCCGGAGGTGAGGACGTCGACGGCGTCGTTCAAGTGCCCGGTGGCGTAGTCGAACGCGAGCGTTCCGGCCGCGCCGGAGTTGCTCGCACCTGGGGCGGGCCGGGTGGTCGGATCCGCGTAGGCGCGGGGCGCGGTGGCGGCGAGGCCGCCGAGAGCGAGGCCGCCGAGCAGCAGCAGCGCGAGGGCCGCCGTACCGGCCTTCCTCAGCTCCACGGTGGGCGTCGCCGCGGCCGTCGCAGGCTCCGAGGCGGGCACCGGGCCGGGGGCCGGCGTCGGGCCCGGCACCGTTGCGCCACCCGGCACAGGCACGGGCACCGGCACAGCGACCGGCACGGCTGCGGCGTCCGCCACCAGCACAGATACGGTTTCCGGCACGGCACCTGACACAGGCACAGGTACGGGCACCGTCACGCCACCAGGCGCAGGCGCAGGCGCAGGCACAGGCACGGGCCCCGGCACCGGCGCCGCGACCGGCACGGGCACCGGCACCCCCGTCGCTCCGTCGCCGTTCCCCCCGCTGCCCGTGGGCGCGACCGCGACCGCCGGGGCCGGGGCCGGGGTCGGCGGGACCGGCCGGCCCGGCGTCGCGCCGCCACCGCCGCCCGCCGCGCCGCGGCGCCCGCGGCGGGCCCGGCGGAACCGGGCCCCGCCCGCGAGCAGCAGCACCAGCAGGATCGCCAGCAGGGTCCACGGGATCGTCGGGTACTGCACACTCCGGGTCGCGCTCGGCAGCGCCGGGTCGATGTCGCCGGGCAGGGCCAGCGGGTCGATGGTGATGGAGGCGGTCTGCCACAGTGCGGGGAAGACCCCGCCGACGGTCACCGTGTACGTCGCGCTGTTGCCCGGCAGCAACTCGGTGAGCGCGGCCGGGCCCTTGGCGGTGACCACGTTCCCGAGGGCGTTCCTGACCCGTACCGCCTGCCGTCCGCCGAGCCGGATGTTGCCGGTGTTGCGGACGGTGTAGCTGGTGGTGGCGCTGCCGTCGCTGATCGGGTTGAGCGTGCCGCGGTACGTGGTGCGGACGGACTCGATGGTGAGCGCGGGGCGCAGCGCGCCGGGGACCCGGAGGTGGATCCGCGCGCCGACCCGCTGGTCGACGGCGACCGCGTTGCCCTTGGCGTCCACGGTCTGCCGCCGCAGCGCCAGCACGATGCCGCCGGAGTGGTCGCCGGGGCCGGCGTCGGCGGGGATGGCCAGGGTGAAGGGCACGATCTGCCGGGAGCGGGGCGGGAGGGTGACGGTCGCAGTGGCCAGGTGCACCCAGGCGCCGACGTCGGTGGACGGCTTGCCCGCGGGCAGCACGTCGTAGCCGCCGGTGTCGGTGTTGAAGGCGTCGGCCGCGTACAGGGTGAGGCTCAGTGGCTGGTCGCCGTAGTTCCAGACCGCGACGTGGTCCTTGACCTGCGCGCCCGGGGTGCCGATGTAGGTGTAGGCGCTGCGGCTGTCGGGCGCGGTCGCGGAGGCGGGCTGGATGCCGAAGGTCTGCTGCTGCTTCCCCGCGGCGGGCACCGCGCCCGGCACCGCGCCCGGCACCGCGGCGGGCACCGCGCCCTGCACCGCGGCATGCGCCGCGCCAGAAACCGCGCCCTGCACCGCGCCCGGCGGGGGCGCGGCTGTCGCGGTGGGGGCCGCCGCGCCGAGGAGGCCGATCAGCAGCGCCGCGACCAGCGCGGCAGGCCCCCTGCGGGGCCGGAGCGGTACGGGGCTTCTCATCGCGGACTCGTCCTTCACAGCAGCACGGAGTGGCAGGGGGCGGCAGCCCCCCTGCGACGCGGCAGTCCACCACGCCGCAGGGGAACCAGAACTGACGCGGTGTTACATCACGGTCAGGGTCAGCACGCCGGTGTACGCGCCGGCGACCGTGGAGGTCGGGGCGACCAGGGAGAGGTCGGCGCCGATCTGCGCGGTGCCCAGGCCGGTGGCGGTGGCCAGGGTGCGCGAGGACTTGAGGCCCAGCGCGCCGCCGTCGCTCGAGGCGACACCGTTGGCCGGGGCCACCGTCCCGCCCAGGGCGACCTTGACGCCGTCGCCCTTGTTGACCAGGTTGGGCGCCCAGCCGAGGTTCTGGGCGCTGATGGTGCCCGCGCTGGAGGTGAAGTCCGCGACCTGGCCGCTGAGGGCCCAGCCGGGGGCGCCCGCGCGGGTGTCGGTGACGGTGACGGTCTGGATCGGACCGGCCGCCGCGAACAGGGTGCTGGTGGAGTTGAGCGTCAGCGGGGGCAGGTTCACATTGGAGCCGGCCACGCTGAGGGCCAGGGCGCCGGCGGCGACCGTGGTGTTGATGTTCTCGGTGCCGGAGTTCGGCGTGCCCGGGTTGCCGCCGCCCGCGGGGGTGACGGTGAAGGGGACGGCCACCGAGACGGACGCCTGGTACGCGGTGGCGTCGGCCGGGGTGAACGAGGCGGTCAGGTTGTGGCTGCCCTCGGCCAGGGTGCTGACCGTGAGCGAGGCGCTGCCGCCGGAGACCGTCTGGGTGCCCAGGACGGTGCCGGTGTTGGCGTCGGTGAAGGTCACCGAGCCCGCCGCGGCGGCCGGGGTGGTGGTCGAGGTGAGGGTGACGCTGCTGCCCGCGGCGGCCGAGCCGCTGGGGGTGGCGATCAGCGAGGTGCTGGTGGCCACGGAGCCCGCCGGGCTGATGGTGTAGGGGGTGGCTGCCGAGTTGGAGCCGCTGAAGGTGGTGCTGCTGGACGTGAACACGGCGCGGAGCTGGTGCGCGCCGACGGCCAGGTTCGAGACGCTGAGGCTCGCGGCGCCGGCCGCGACGGGGACCGTGCCCAGCGGGGTGGTGCCGTCCAGGAACTGGACCGTGCCGGGGGCGTCCGGGGAGACCGCGGCGGTCAGCGTGACCGCGGAGCCGGCGCCGGCCGAGCCGCCGGGGGCGACCGAGAGGGTGGTGCTGGTCGCGGTGACGGTCGGGCCGCTCGGGTCCTGGGAGACGTAGGTGGTCGGGGTGGTGAACCAGATCGACCCGGTGAAGCTGTCGAAGGTCGCCGCGCCGAACGCGTTGCGGCAGGCGAGGGTGAAGGTGTACTTGCCGGAGAGCGCGGTGATGCTGTTGTTCTTGGCGAACGTCTGCATGGTGTCGAACAGCGGGACGATGTAGCCGCCGGTGTCGTTCTGCGAGAAGGTCGTGGTCGGCGAGTTGCCGAGGACGTTGTAGCCGCTGTCCGGGAAGCCCTGGCCGGTCACGCTGGCGATCAGGTTGGTGCCGGTGGTGCAGGGGCCCGACGAGACGATGTTCATGGTGCTGTTGTCGAACCCGGTGGCGGGGGTGAACGACAGGGTGCCGACCGGGAAGTCGTCGGCGTGGGCGGCGGTGACGCCGGACAGGACCATCGCTCCGGAGGCCAGGAAGGTGGCCGTGCCGAGCGCGATGCGCCGCGGCAGGTGGTTCGTTGACACGGTGGGACTCGCCTTCTGCAGTGGTGGGTGGGAGCAGGTCAGCCGGTGGTGGCGGAGGCGGTGGAGCCGCAGTTCGGGTCGATGCCGAAGCCGTAGGACTTGATCAGCGTCGACTGCTTGCAGATCCCGGAGGTCGCGCCGACGAACACGTCGCTGAACGGGCTGGTGGCGACCTTGCTGGTCGGGATCACGTTGTAGACCTCGCGGGTGGCCGCGGAGCCGGTGTTGAGCAGCAGCGACGGGGTGCCGTTGATGCTGCCGAGCACGGCGGTGCCGCGCAGGTCGGCGAGGGTGCCGGAGCCCTGGGCGATGAACTGGGCGATGGAGAAGGGGACGATCGAGGTCGGGTTCAGCACCCGGCCGTCGTGCTCCTCGATCGGCTTGCCGGCCGAGGTGTCCTTGACGCAGGGGTACTTGTTGGCCACCACGTCGGCCTCGGTGATGCCGACCGTGGTCTCCCAGAAGGAGCGGGTGCCGGAGCCGGCCTGCGGCAGCAGCGGGTGCACGTCGTAGGGCGGGTTGCCCACGTAGTTGGGGTCGCAGGTGTAGATGCCGTGCAGGTCGGCCAGGGTCATCGAGCGCGGCAGCGAGCTGTTCGGGGCGATCGCGTAGGTGACCGCGTCGATCGCGAACGGGACGTAGGTCAGGCCGGGGGCGGCCTGGGCCAGGTTGAGGCTGGACGAGCGGGAGAAGTTGACGCAGTTGGTGGTGTTGAGCTCGGTGAGCAGCGTGGTGCGGCCGGCGCCGGAGCCGTTCGGGCGGGCCACGGACTGGCAGCCGGCGCCGGTCGTGGTGGCGATGGTCGCCGAACCGGTCGCGTCCCAGGAGGAGATGACCTTCACACCGTTCACGGTGACCGCGTTGGAAAGGGCGTTCATGACGCCCTGGGTGGTGTCGGAGCCGACACCGATCAGCGGGCGGGTGTTGCCGGCCGGGGTGCCGGACGGGTCGGCCTGCGCCGTGCCGGCGCCGAAGGCCAGCAGGCCGATACCGGCGGCGCCGGCCAGGAGTTTGAGCGAGGTGTTCATGGTGGGTGGATCCCTTTCGACGGTGGCACTCATCACGGCCGGAGGGTTCCGGACGGGGTAAGGGAATGTCTGTGGGGCCGGTTCCGCCCTAACGGCGTTTCCGGCGCAGGTACCTGGGCAGCAGCGGCCCGGCCAGGGCGGCGGCGGCCCCGGCGCCGAGCAGGCCGACCAGCAGGTAGTGGGCCGCGCCGACCGGTGTCGCCGCGGTCCGCACGATGCGCGCCGACGACGGTGCGGTCGGGGCCACGGTGACCACCTGGCGGGCCGGCGTCGCGGTCGGGGCCGGGGCGCTGTCGTGGCCGCCGCCGGAACTCGGCGCCGCGTGGGTGGGCCCGGCCTTCACCGGGGGCTTCATCGAGTTCGCCACCATGGTCTTCGCCGCCGCCAGGGCCTGGGTCCGCAGCTTCTGCGGCAGCGGGACGTAGCCCAGGCTGAGCTTTCCGGAGTCGAAGCCCAGCGTCTGGCCCCTGCCGACGGCGTAGTCGATCAGCGAGGCGTACTGCTCGGCCTCGGAGCGGGGCAGCGAGGCCGGCGCGGTGGCGGCGTAGGTCAGCATGGTGAGCGGATAGACGGTCCTGCCCTTGGCGGTCGGGGCGAGCGTCTGCGCGGTGCTGCCCTTGACCGTGGTCATCGCGGCGGCGCCGGCCAGCATCGAAGCGGTGCTGGGGGCGACGAACCGCCCCGCCCCGTTCAGCAGGCTGGCGGTGTCGAGGCCGTAGCGGATGGCGGTGGGGGTGTCGGTGACGGCGAGGATGCCGCGCAGCCCGGCCGCCTGGGCGGCCCCCTTGGTGAAGGCCGGCGGGACGACCGTGTTGTCCCAGACGGTGTGGGACAGGTTGTCCCCGCGCGAGGCGGAGCGCGCCGAGTCGTGCATGTCGTTGGCGTACGGGTGGGCGTCCAGGGTGCACAGCTTGGGGATCTTGCCGCTGCTGTCCGCGGGGTAGGGCACGCAGTACGGGTCGCTCTTCGGGAAGTCGTCCCTGGGCAGGCTCATCGCCTTGGGGACCCGGTAGTTGGGGTTGACCTGCATCCCCCACGTGTCCTTCTTGCCGCTCAGGAAGGCCCGGGCGTCGGGGTCGGCCTCGACCCAGGCCCACAGCCGCCGGGCGACGTCGGACTGGCCCAGCGGCACCTCGATGTCGTAGATCCGGGAGCCGAAGTACAACGCCTTGAACTGCGGGTTGTACTGCAGGAAGTCCTGGTCCGTGGTCAGGTCGAGGGCGTTGTGGGCGAGCACCGGATCGGGGTCCTGGTAGTCGGTCCCGTAGCGGTAGGACTGGGTCAGCAGCTTGGCCACCAGCCGCGGGGTGAGGTTGAGCTGGGTGATCCGCCGGCCGTTGCGCTCCTGCACGTCGGTGGGCGCCCGGCCGGAGGACTGGCTCTCGATGTCGAAGGCGATGGTCACCCCGGAGAGGCCGATCGGCGCGTACACCGGGTTGCGTCCGGGGGCCACCTGGCCGGTCGGGGTCGGGTCGGAGACGAAGACCAGCCCCGGGTCGTCGCCGGCGTTGAGCTTGGCCCGGGCGATGTTGTCGTCGACCTTGGTGTAGCGGAAGTTGGAGCCGGTGTTCTGGCACAGCACCGGGGCCCAGCGGATCATCGCCTCCTTGGCCATCTCGGTGCCGTAGGTGTGCAGGTCGGCGGCGTTGATCGGGCAGGCGTAGCCCAGCGGCGAGTAGTGCAGCGGCACCACCAGGCGGTTGGCCCAGTTACTGGCGGACAGCGGCGAGGACACCAGCTTGTCGCCGAGCGGGATGCTGCCGTCGACCTCGGTCAGGCCGCGCGGCACGATCACCAGCCAGCACTTCCGCCCCTCCTTGGGCGTGGTCCTCAGATTGTCGGGAACGGCGCCGCAACCGAGGCCCGGGGCCTCCTCGTTGGTCTCGGTCTCGAAGTACGCCTGCCCGGTGCCGTCGGTCCTGGTCGGCGCGAACGGCACCTCGTTGGTGGAGCTCAGGTCGAACGCCGTGCTGGTGCCGTTGCTGTCGACGGTTCCGCGCACGCTGTGGAACGGCACATACACATTGCCGGTCTGCCCCTTCGCCTGCTTGATGGTCTCCTTGGGGTCGACCAGGCTGGCGTAGTTGAGCTGGCGGGTGCCGACGTAGGCGCCGCCCCGGTTGTCGCCGTTGTAGCTGCCGTACTGGCACTGGGTCCGGTCGGGCCCGGCGGCGGCGTCCCCCCAGCACTCCATCAGCTGCAGGTAGTTCTGCCCGAAGGTGCCGGGCATGGGCAGCGTCTGCTGCCCGCCGGTCCAGGTGACGTTGACCGACTGGTCCACCAGGTCCGTGGTCTGGTGCACCGTCACCGCGAGTCCGGTGAAGTCGCCGTAGCCGTGCACGGTGACCGGGTCGAGGTCGGAGCCGGTGGGCTTGGCCGGGGTCGGCCGTCCGGGCAGGGTGGCCACCGTCGTGGCGGTGGCGGTCGCGCTGGGCGTGGCTGCCCCGCCGGGGGCGGCCGAACTGCTGCCGGGGGCCACCGGCCCGGTGGGGTCGATCCCCACCGGGCTGCCGGTGACCGGGTCGACCTGGACGCTGGGACTCGCGGTCGGCGACCCGGCCGCGACCGCGGCGGGGTCCTGGTGCTGCCCCGAGGACAGGATCCCGGCGGTCACGGCGACCAGGAGGGTGGCCCCCAGCGCGGTGCGCAGGGCCCGGGAGGGTATCGGCATCAGTTCTCCCCCTTGCGGCGGGCGGCGCGGCGGGCGACCACCGGCGGCAGGATCACGACCGAGCCGAGCAGCAGCCCGGCCAGCGCCATCAGCGAGTGCTGCAGTCCGCTGCCCGAGGTGGCGGCGATGGACACCGGGTCGGCGCTCACATCGCCGCCGTCACCGCCGGTGGCACTGCCGCCGACCTGGACCGGATCGGCGCCGACGGCGGAGCTGTCACCGGTGCCGGTCGGGGCGGCGCTGGGCGCCTTGGTCCCGCTGACCTCGGTGCTGGTCCTCGTCGCCCCGCCGGTGCCGGTGCTGCACTCCGCGGTGGCGCCCTGCTTGTCGCAGGGGGACGGGTACGGCGCCAGCTGCGCCAGCCGGTTGCTGCCGTCGCCGTTGGCCGAGAAGGTCGGGTTGTCGCAGCCGGACAGGGCGATGTTCTGCTTCTGCACCCCGGGGATCCGGCCGACCACCGCCAGCGCCGCCACCACCAGGTTCTTGGGCAGGGGGGAGTACCCCAGGTCGGGGGCCTCCGACTGCCCCTTGCAGAGGAAGTAGTAGGCGAAGGCGCCCAGCGTCCTGCCCTTGTCGGTGGTGAAGTGGGAGTCGGCCGGGATCCGGTCAACCGGCAGGATCATGTAGCTGTAGCTGGACAGCGGGTAGGCCCGCGGGTCCGGGTTGTCGTACACCCCGCTGAGGTTCTGGGTGAGGTTCGGGTTGATCTGGGCCTTGGTCAGCGCCACCGCCACGTTGTACGGGGTCGGTTCCACGTAGTAGTGGTCGGCGTTGAGCATCTTCACCACCGGGAAGCCGGTGAGTTTGGCGTAGGAGTACTCGACATAGGTGATCGAGCCCGCGTTGTGCTGCTGCGAGACGAAGCCGGAGACCCCGGTGGAGCCGTTCAGCGCGATGAACTTGGAGGTGGTCGGGTAGAAGGAGGTCACTCCGCAGGGCGGCTGGGTGTGCTTCGTCTTCGTGCAGAAGGCGTCCCAGACCGGCTCCTCGCGCTGGCTCATCCAGGTGGTCAGCTGCGCCGTGGTGCCGGAGCCGTCGGAGCGGACCACCGGGACGATCGGCACCGGCGGCAGGGCGAGCCCCGGGTTGTCGGCCTTGATCGCCGGGTCGTTCCACTTGGCGATGACGCCGGTGAAGATCTTGGCGATCACGTCGCCGGAGAGCCGCAGGTTGGTCACCCGGTGGCCCTTGATGGTGAGGTTGTACATGAACGAGGTGCCGCCGGCCACGATCGGCATGTACGCGAAGGGGTCGTCCGGGGCGTTGTCGGGGACGCCCTGGTCGGTGATGCCGTAGGGGATCTCGGAGACCGCGAAGTCCACCGCGCGGTTCTTGTACTTGGCCCGGCCGTCCGAGGAGCCGGTGGCGCTGAAGTTGACCCGCATCCCGTTCGCCAGCACGTCGCTGGTCCAGGCGTCCATCGCGTTGCTGCTCCAGGTGGAGCCCGCGCCGGAGATGGGGACGTAGCCGGAGCCGGCGGCCCGGGCCGGGGGCGTGCCGCCGATCAGCAGGCCGGCGGTCAGCACCAGCAGGGCCGCGAGCAGCGCGGCCCCGCGGTGCAGGAAGGAACGGAGACGGCGGCGCACCTGGGGGTCCTTGCTCTGGGGGAGTACGGAGAGGGCAGCGGGAGCGGCGGCCGGCGGGGTCCGGAAGCGCCGGGCGGTCGCCGCCGAAGCGGCTTCCCTGCGCCGCTGCTGACGCTGGGTCAGCTGTCCCGAGCCGCGTCCGCCGAGGACTCTGGCGATGACGAACAGGGTCGCCACCACGACCAGCAGCACGGCGGCGGCGCCGAAGCCGCGGGCGATCTGCCGCTCGGAGGGCAGCCGGACCAGGGTGAACACCAGCAGCGGCAGCGAGGTCTGGGCCCCGTGGAACAGGTCCGCGTTCATCACCTTGCTGTAGCCGGCGGTGAGCAGCACCGGCGAGGTCTCGCCGACCCCGCGGGCGGTGCCCAGGATCACCGCCGTGGCCAGGCCGGAGCGGGCGGTCGGCAGCACCACCTGCCAGACCGTCCGCAGCCGGCTCGAACCGAGCGCGTACGACGCCTCCTTGAGCGAGGCGGGGACCAGCCGGAGCACCACGTCCGAGGCCCTGATGATGATCGGCAGCATCATCACCGAGAGCGCGCACCCGGCCGCGAAGCCGCTCTGCTGCTGGTGCAGGATCAGGATGACGGCCCAGACGAACAGTCCGGCCAGGATCGACGGCAGCGCGGTCATCGCCTCCACGATGGTCCGGACGAAGCGGGCGTAGCCGCCGGGCACCTCGGTCAGGAACACCGCGCAGCTGACCCCCAGCGGCACCGTGATCAGCAGTGCGGTGGCGATCTGCTCCAGCGTGCCGACCAGGGCATGGGTCACCCCGCCGACGCTCAGCGGGGTCAGCGAGCTCGCACGGCCCATGTCCTGGGTGTAGAAGTTGCCGTGCGGCAGCGCCGACCAGCCCTTGTAGAGGGTGTAGCCGACCACGATGGCCAGCGCCGTCAGCACCAGCCCGGCCAGGCTGTGGATCACCGCCGCGGCCAGCCGGTCGCGCACCGCCAGGCCGTTCTCGTCCTGGGCCACCAGGAGCCCGTACAGCAGCAGGAACAGGGCCCAGGCGGTGAGGACGAAGCCGAGCGGGCCGCTGAGCGGGGTCAGGTAGTTGAAGAGCACCGCGGTCAGGCCGAGCGACCCGGCCACCGCGCCGAGCACCGCGTAGGTGTCGGCCGCCCGCCGCGCGCCGAGGACGCGCCTGGGCCGCTCGCCGCCGGGCGGCGCCGGGACGCGCACCGGCAGTGTGGTGGTCGGCGTCTGGGCCGGGATCTCGGTGGGTGCGCTCATGTGCTCGCTCCGGAACGGCTGCGGGCGACCACCGCTGAGGCCGCGAAGTTGACGGCCAGGGTCATCAGGAAGAGGGCGAGGCCCGCGGCCATCAGCGCCGAGATGCCGAAGTCCGAGGAGTCCCCGTAGTGCAGCGCGATCAGCGCGGACACGGTGCTGGCACCGCTCTGCAGGATGTGCGGCTGGACCTGGAAGACCATGGAGATGATCATGTAGACGGTGATGGTCTCGCCCAGCGCCCGGCCGAGGCCGAGCATCGTCCCGCCGATGATCCCGCCGCGCCCGTACGGCAGCACCACGGTGCGGATCATCCCCCAGCGGGTGGACCCCAGCGCGTACGAGCCCTCCCGCTCGCCCGGCGGGGCCTGCCCGAAGACCTCCCGCATCACCGAGCACATGATCGGCGTGATCATGAAGGCCACCACGGTCCCGGCGATGAAGGTGGACGAGGTGTAGGTGGCGACCGGGGCCAGCGGGTCGTGCGGGTCGACCCCGGTCACGGTGAACAGGGGGATCCAGCCGAAGTAGGTGGAGAGCCACCGGGCCAGGCCGGTCATGTACTGCTCCAGGAAGAAGAAGCCCCACAGCCCGTAGATCACGCTGGGCACCGCGGCCATCAGGTCGACCAGGCTGATCAGCGTCTGCTTGATCCGCTGCGGCGCGTACTCGGAGATGTAGAGCGCCATGCCGAGCGCCATCGGCAGCGCGAAGGAGACCGCGACCAGTCCGACCAGCACCGTGCCGATCAGCACCGCGGCGATGCCGAAGTTGCCCCGGCGGCCGTCCGGCTGCCAGTCCGCGGTGGTGAAGAAGGGCAGGCCGCCGACCTTCAGCGCGGTGAGCCCCTTGAAGGCGAGGAAGCCGCCGACCGCGAGCATCACCGCGAGCACCAGGGCGCCGCTGCCGCGGGCGCCGATCAGGAACAGCCGGTCCGCGAGCCCGGGGTTGGCGTTGATCCTGCGCCGGGTGTCGGCCGGGGCGCTCATGCGCCCGCCAGTTCGGTGCGGTCCCGCACGGCGGCCCGGACCAGGTGCGGCACGACCTGCGCCGGGTCGACCCCGAGCACCCCGGCCCGGAACTGGGCCAGGTTGTAGAGGCACTCCCGCTGCCTGCGGTAGGAGCGGGCGGAGAGCGCCACCGGCCGCCCGTCCACGTCCAGCCGCCAGCCCCACATCGAGGTGGGCTGGTCCCTGCGCATCACCGCCACGGCCCGGTCCAGGTCCGTCCTGAGCCGGAGCACGGCCTGCCGGCAGGACTCCTCGTCCCGGAAGTCGGCCAGCCCCCGGCCGAGTTCCCGGTTGTTGGCGCTCAGCAGCCGCCACGCCGTGTACGGCTCACCCCGGCCGGTGCCGCTCCTGGCCGGTCTTGTGACGATGAGGAACCTCGCCTGCCCCATTCCCCGCCCCTTTTCTGCCCGCCGCTGGAATGCCAGTGGCCGAAAGAGACGGTCCTGTCCTCACACGGACTCGCAGACACAGTTGTAAGAACGCCGGACACGGAGCGGGTGAACGGGAGGCATTGGTCGTGTTCGGGAGATGTGGACGACACCCCGTCAGGCTTTGCCGGGACCTTGCCAAAATCACAGGCTGTCCTGGCGGCCGAAACTCGCCCTTCGCCAGGACATCGTCAACTCTGTACTGTTTTCGATCAGTTGACGCCAACTGAGGAGCAACCGTGACCACTGCCCCGCAGGCCGCCGCAGCACCGGACATTCTCTCGCCGGAGTTCGCCGCCGACCCTTACGCCTCGTACCGGACCATGCGCGAGCAGTTCCCGCTGATCTGGCACGAGGGCATGCAGAGCTACATCGTGTCCCGCTACCAGGATGTCGAGCGGGCCTTCAAGGATCCGGTCTTCACCAGCGACAACTACGACTGGCAGATCGAGCCGGTGCACGGCCGCACCATCCTCTCGATGGGCGGCCGGGAGCACTCGGTGCGCCGGGCCCTGGTCGCCCCCGCCTTCCGCGGCAAGGAGCTGCAGGAGAAGTTCCTGCCGATCATCGAGCGCAACGCGGCCGAGCTGATCGACGCCTTCCGCAAGGACGGCAGCGCCGACCTGGTCGCCCAGTTCGCCACCTGGTTCCCGATCAACGTCATCGTCGACATGCTCGGGCTGCCGCGCGAGGACCACCAGCGCTTCCACGGCTGGTACACCTCGATCATCGACTTCCTCGGCAACCTCACCCAGGACCCCGAGGTCAACGAGCGCGGCCTGCGTACCAGGGAGGAACTCGCCGCCTATATGATCCCGGTGATCCAGGAGCGCCGCGCCAACCCCGGCGACGACCTGCTGTCCACCCTGGTGACCGCCGAGATCGACGGTGAGTCGATGAGCGACGAGGACGTGAAGGCCTTCGTCAGCCTGCTGCTCGCGGCCGGCGGCGAGACCACCGACAAGGCGATAGCCGGGGTCTTCCGCAACCTGCTGGCCAACCCGGAGCAGCTGGCCGCGGTCCGGGCCGACCGCGGCCTGATCCCGGCCGCCTTCGCGGAGACCCTGCGGTTCACCCCGCCGGTGCACATGATCATGCGTCAGCCGAACCAGGACGTCACCGTCAGCGGCGGCACCATCGAGGCCGGAAAGACCGTCACCTGCCTGATCGGCGCGGCCAACCGGGACGCCGAGCGCTACGCCGACCCGGACCGCTTCGACGTCCTGCGCGAGGACCTCACCACCGCGAACGCCTTCTCCGCCGCCGCCGACCACCTGGCCTTCGCACTCGGCCGGCACTTCTGCGTCGGCGCGCTGCTGGCCAAGGCCGAGATCGAGGTGGGCGTCAACCAACTGCTGGACGCGCTCCCCGACCTGGCCCTGGCCGGCGACATCGTCCCGGAGGAGCAGGGGCTGTTCACCCGCGGTCCCGGCGCCCTGCACGTGATCTTCACCCCGGCCTAGACCGAGACCGCGCCGACCGGGCGGACCTCAGATCGAGGTGAAGTCCACCGGTAGGGCCACCGGGCCCCGCATCCAGATCGAGGGCCGCCAGTGCACCTCGGCGGCCGGCACGGTCAGCATCACATCGGGCAGGCGGTCGAGCAGCACCTCGACCGCCGCCCGGGCGATCACCTCGGCCATCTCCGGGGCCGGCACCGGGCAGCGGTGCTCGCCGTGGCTGAAGGACAGATGGGCCTGGTTGCCGACCGAGCCCGCGCTGAAGTCCGGCTGCACCTCGGGGTCGGTGTTCGCCGCCGCCAGGCCCAGCACCAGGCAGTCGCCCTTGCTGATCCGGCGGCCGGCCAGCAGGGTGTCCCTGGCCGCCCAGCGGCCGATGAAGTTCTGGGTCGGGGTGTCCGCCCACAGAACCTCGTTGAGCGCCTGGCCGACGCTGCGCCGCCCGCCGGACAGGGTGACCGCGAAGCGGTCGTCGGTGAGCATCAGCCGCAGCGTGTTGCCGATCCAGTTGGACGTGGGCTGCTGGCCCGCCGCGATGATCGAGATCATGTCCTGGATGATCCCCTCCTCCTCCAGGCCCGCCGGGTGCGCCAGCATCCGCGAGGCCACGTCGGGGCCGGGGTTCTCGCGTCCGCGCTCCAGCAGCCGGGACATGGCGGCGTGGATCCGCATATAGGCCTGGATCGCCTCCGGGCTGTCGTCCAGCGAGTCGGTCATGTCCTGCTCCAGCGCCGTGGTCTCGTCCGGGGACAGGCCGAAGAGGCCGGCCATCACCCGTAGCGGCACCTGGGAGGCGAAGTCGGCCATCAGCTCGGCCCGCCCGCTGCCGGCGAAGCCGTCGACCAGCTCGTCGGCGACCTTCTCCGCGGTCGCCCGCAGCTCGAACTGGTCCACCTGGGACAGCACATCGGTGATCGCCCCGGCCCGGCGCTGGTGCTCCGCGCCCTCGGTGAACAGCACCGAGGGGGTGTGGAAGACATAGGGCAGCAGCGGCCAGTCGGAGGGGATCCGGTCCCAGGCGTGCCAGCGCCGGGAGTCCCGGGCGAACAGCTCCGAGTTGGTGGTGACGTAGTGGACCTCGCGGTAGCCGAGCACCAGCCAGGCCGGGATGTCGCCGTCCAGCAGGATCGGCGCGACCGGGCCGTGCTCGCGCCGCAGCGCCCGGTACAGCTCGGCGGGGTCGCTCTGGAACACCGGCGAGTGCATCCGCATGACGCCGCCGGGCCCGCGGGCGTCCTGGCTCGGATCGTGCGCGGGGCACTCGGGCGGGGCGTCCTGATGGGTCGTCACTGGATCGGCTCCTGGGAGAGGGAGAGCGCGTGCAGATGGTTGACCAGGGCGATCAGGACGTCCCTGCTGGACTCCTTCTTCCTGGCGTCGCAGTCGATCAGCGGCACTCCGGGGCTGAGCGACAGCGCCTCGCGGACCTGCTCCAGCGAGTGGTCCGGTTCGTCGAAGTTGTTGCGGGCGACCACGAAGGGCAGGCCGTGCTGCTCCAGCCGGTCGATGGCGTACCAGGAGTCGGCCAGCCGCCGGGTGTCGACCAGCACGACCGCGCCCAGGGTGCCGGCGAACAGCCGGTCCCAGAGGAACCAGAACCGCTCCTGGCCGGGGGCGCCGAACAGGTAGAGCACCATCTCGTCGTCGAGGGTGATCCGGCCGAAGTCGAAGGCGACCGTGGTGGTGGTCTTGGTGCGGACCCCCGCGCTGTCGTCGATGCCCACGCCGGCCTGGGTCATCACCTCCTCGGTGCTCAGCGGGCGGATCTCGCTGACCGAGCCGACCAGGGTGGTCTTGCCCACGCCGAAGCCGCCGACGACGACGATCTTGAGCCCTTCGCTGGCGGTGTCCCGCAGCGGGCGGCTGACCGCCGCGCGGTGGCCGGCGGGGCGGGGCTCAGAGGTTCCGGAGGCCAACGAGTACCTTCTTCAGAGTGTCGGGCGGTGGCAGCTGGTGGCTCCCGCGCCCGCGGCCGTTCCGGGTCTGCGGGTGGCGGGCGGTGATCCGGCCCGAGTCGAGCAGGTCGCAGAGCAGGATCTTCACCACGCCGACCGGCAGGTCCAGCAGCGAGGCCAGCTCCACCACGGCCACCGGGCGCTCGGACAGCTCCAGGATCCGCACGTGCTCGGACTGCATCCCGATCGCCGGGGCGCTCTCCCGGACGATCAGCGTAACCAGGTCGAAGGAGCGCTCGTAGGACCGGGTCCGGCCGCCGGTGACGGTGTAGAGGCGATCGGGATCGCCGGTGTCGACCGGGCGGCGGATCATGCGTGCAGCCTCGGTTCGGCCCGCAGATACCCGCCGATCTGCTCGACCAGCTCGCTCATGTTGTGGCCGATCACCCCGGCGTCGGCGTCGCCCTCGGCGATCAGCGCCAGATGCGCGCCCACCCCGGCCTCCACGATGAAGAGGATGCCGCCGTGGAACTCGGTCATCGACTGCCGGACCCCGCCGGTGCCGTCCCCGAACTCGATGGACGCGCCGTGCGACAGGCTCTGGATGCCGGAGGCGATGGCGGACAGCTGGTCGGCCTGGTCGACCGAGAGGCCGGAGCTGAGGCACAGCTTCAGACCGTCGCGCGAGAGCACCAGGGCGTGCCGTGCGCCGGGGGTCTTCTCCAGCAGGTTCTCCAGCAGCCAGTCGAGACTGCGGTCGGAAGTGCTCATCGTTCGTCGGTGTCCTGTCCGTGTGGTGTCCGGGTGGCGGCCTGGAAGGCGGCGAAGCGGGCTCCGGCGTCGGGCCGGGCGGGCGGAGGCTCGGGAGCGGGGGCCGGACGGGCGGCCTGGGCGGCGGCCAGGGTCTGCCCGCGCGGACGCTTCGGCAGTTCCCCGGGGGCGACCGCCCCGGCCGCGCCGGGCACGGCGAGCGCGGGCTCGGCCTCCCCGGGGCCCGCGGCCCCGGACCCTGCGGCTGCCCCGCGCTCCGGGGTCCCCGCTGCCGCGGCCCCGGCCGGATCGGCCGCGCCGGGGCCGGGCGTCGCGCGCCGAGCGCCGCCGCCGGCCGGCAGCGCCGCCGCAGGCTGCCCGCCCGACGGGTCCTGCTCCGGCGCGGGGAGCGCCGCGCGTTCCTGAGGACGGGTCACCAGCTGCGGCGGGATCAGCACCACCACGCCGGTCCCGCCCCGGGAGGACGGCCGGAAGGACACCGTCAGCCCGTGCTTGCGGGCCAGGCAGCCCACCACGGCGAGCCCCAGCCGGGTGCCGGACAGGGTCATCAGGTCCAGCGGCTCGGCGGAGACCAGCTGCTCGGCCCGGGCCAGCGTCGCGGCCGGCATCACCAGGCCGCCGTCCTCGATGGTGACCACCACGCCGGAGTGCATCTCCTGGACGTAGACGTGCACCTCCTCGGTCGGCGGCGAGAAGGTGGTGGCGTTGTCCATCAGCTCGGCCAGCGCGTGCATCACGCCCTCGGCCGCGTAGCCGGCGATGGAGACGGTGCTGGCCGAGTGCAGCCGGATCCGCTGGTAGGCGCTGATCCGGCCCATCGCGCCGCGCAGCACGCTCTCCATCACGATCGGCTTGGTCCAGCGGCGTCCGGAGCGGGCCCCGGTCAGCACCGCGATGCTGTCCGCGAGCCGTCCGGCCTGGGCGGTGCCGTGGTCGAGCTGGAGCAGGTCGCCGAGCACCTCCTCGCCGTGCCGGTTCTCCATCTCGCGCAGGTCGGCCAGCATGCCGGTGGCGAGCGCCTGGACCCGTCCGGCGGCGTTGGCGCAGGCGGCCATCGCGGAGGCGCGCATGCGTTCGCTGCTGCCGACCTCCTGCACCAGGGTCCGCAGCACGGTGAGGTGCGCCCCGGCCAGCCCGGCCGGGGCCTGCGCCAGCACGGTGGCCGCCGAGCCGCCGTGGCGCAGCGACTTGACCGCCTGCGGGACGATCTGCAGCGCCAACTGCTCGGCCTGGGACTCGTACTGGTCGAGTTCGGCCTCCAGCTGCCGGATCTCCGCCTGCAGTGCCGCGCTCCTGGCGGCCTCCACGTCGAGCGCGGAGCGGAGCAGGGCCTCGGACTCGGCGGCGGCCTGGCGCAGCGTCTCCGCGTCCCAGGCGGCCCGGCGCGAGGCCTCGGCCTCGGTGCCGGCCTGCCGGACCGCCTCGGCCTGCCGGGCCAGCGCCTCCCCGGCCTCCGCGCGGATCGCCTCGGCCCTGAGCTTCGCGGCCCGGTTCGCCCGGGTACGGGCGGCGGCGAGCGCCAGCGTCGCGTACAGCAGCACGGCAGCCGCCGCGCCGAGGCCGATCAGGGCGTTCCGGTCGGCGCCGGAAGTCCGCAGGGCGGCCCAGGCGGTGACGCCGCCGACAGCCGCCGCGGCGGCCAGGGGGAGCAGGACGATCCGCGTCAACGGGGGTAACTGGACAGACATACAGGCAAGTCCTCGTGCCAGGTACGGGAATATCGTATGACCACGCCCGCCCCACCCTACCCAATGAAAACGCCCGTATTGGCCTTAACTTGACAGGACATCAGCAATATTCCGTGAAGATTGATTTCGCAACAAAACGGCGCCGCCCACGAGTTGGGGCAGCGCCGTCCTGGATGGTATGCGAATCACCCCGTCAGTGCCGGTACGGGCCGGTCGGCCTGCGCGGGTTCGACCGCCGGGTCGGGCAGCTCCGTCGCGGCGGGCTTCCGCGGGAGCGCGAACATCAGGCCGAAGGCCAGCAGCAGCCCGGCCGCCACCCACCACAGCGAGTCGCTGAACGCTCCGCCGAAGACCTCGGGGGTCGGCCGTCCGGTCCGCATCCCGTGCGCCACCGGGTCGAGGAAGGACACCGAGACCAGGCCCATCCCCAGCGCCGCGCCCAGCTGCATGGTGGTGTTGATCAGGCCGGAGGCCGAGCCCGCGTGCTCCCTGGGCACCTCGGACAGCACCAGGTCGGTCAGCGGGGCCACGATCAGGCCCATGCCCGCGCCCATCACCAGCAGCGGCAGGACCATCTGCCAGGAGTGGATGCCGCCGCCGTAGCGCTGGACCTCGGCCAGGTAGAGCAGCACGCCCGCGGCCATCACCAGCGCACCGGCCTGCAGCACCTTCCGTCCGAACCGGGGCACCAGCAGCTGCACCGACAGGCCCGCCGCGCCCGACACCCCCACCGCGAACGGCACTCCGGTCAGCCCGGCGTGCAACGGGCTCCAGCCCAGGCCGAGTTGCATGTACAGGGTCCAGACCAGGAAGAAGATGCCGCAGAGCACACCGTGTGCCAGCTGCACCCCGATCCCGGCCGCGAAGCTCTTCACCCGGAACAGCGACAGCTCCACCAGCGGCGACCCGTCCCGGCGGCCCTTGGCCCGCTCGTACCGGACGAACAGCCAGCCCGTCGGAACACTCGCCGCCATCGACAGGAAGCCCCACAGCGGCCAGCCGGACTGCCGGCCCTGCATCAGCGGGTAGAGCAGCATCAGCAGTGCGGCACTGGCCAGCGCCACTCCGCCGAGGTCGAGCCGCAGTGCCTTCGGCGCCCGGGACTCGGTGATGTAGCGGAAGCCCAGGACCAGGCCGGCGATCCCCAGCGGCAGGTTGATCAGGAAGATCGGCCGCCACTCCAGACCGAACAGGTTCCACTGGGTCAGCAGCGCCCCGAAGATCGGGCCGCCGACCGCACCCACGCCGATCATCGCGCCGAACATCCCGAACACCCGGCCCCGCTCCTCGGCCGGGAAGGTGGTGTGGATGATCGCCAGCACCTGCGGCACCATCAGCGCCGCCGCCGCGCCCTGCAGCATCCGGGTGGCGACCAGCATGTCCGGGTTCGCGGCGAAGCCGCAGAGGGCGGAGGCCAGGGTGAAGCCGCCGATGCCGAGCAGGAACAGCCGCTTGCGGCCGAAGATGTCGCCGAGCCGGCCGCCGGTGATCAGCCCGATCGCGAAGGTCAGCGCATAGCCGGCGGTGATCCACTGCACCGCGCCGAACGAGGCCCCGGTGTCCCGTTGGATGCTGGGGACGGCGATGTTGACGATGGTCACGTCGACCATGTCCATCAGGCTCGCGGTCATCACCACGGCCAGCGCCAGCCAGCGGCGCGGGTCGAGGGTCTCCTGAGTGGTCATGAGAACTGCCTTCCAGACGGGGCTGTGTGCCGGACGTCCCCGACCCTAGGCGGCATGTAGGACAGCTTCCGTCCCAGTTGACCGGCATCATGGGAGCCATGACGGACACCCCGGCCCGGTTGCTCGCCCTGCTGTCGCTGCTGCAGACCCCGCGCGAGTGGCCCGGCAGCGAGCTCGCCGAGCGGCTCGCGGTCAGCCCCCGGACGATCCGGCGGGACATCGACCGGCTGCGCGGGCTCGGCTATCCGGTCGAGGCCAGCATGGGCGCGGTCGGCGGCTACCGCCTGGTCGCGGGCACGGCGATGCCCCCGCTGCTGCTGGACGACGAGGAGGCGGTGGCCATCGCGGTCGGTCTGCGCACCGCGGCGGGCCACGCGGTCGGCGGCATCGAGGAGGCGTCGGTGCGGGCGCTGGCCAAGCTGCAGCAGGTGCTGCCGTCCCGGCTGCGGCACCGGGTCGGCGCGCTCGGCGCGGCCACGGAGTCGCTGACCGGCTGGAACGGCCCGACGGTGGACCCGGAGGTGCTGACCGTGCTCGCCTCCGGCGCGGCCGGGCACGAGAAGCTGCGCTTCGGCTACACCGCCGCCGACCGGGCCGAGAGCCGGCGGCTGGTCGAGCCGTACCGCCTGGTCTCGGCCGGACGCCGCTGGTACCTGGTGGCCCATGACCAGGACCGGTCCGACTGGCGGATCTTCCGGGTGGACCGGATCACCGGCCCGCAGCTGACCGGCGCCCGGTTCACCCCGCGTGCGCTCCCGGCTGCCGACGCCGCCGCCTATGTGGGCGAGAAACTCGCCGGGCTGACCAGCACGGTCACCGCGGTGGTCACCCTGCATGCCCCGGCCGAGCAGATGGCGGCCCGGCTCGGCAGCAGCGCCGAACGGCTGGAACCGCTCGGCGCCGACAGCTGCCTGCTGCACAGCCGGGCCGACTCACTGGACTGGCTGGCGGTCCGACTGGCCACCCTGGGCTGCGAGTTCGAGGTGCACCGGCCCCCGGAGCTGGCCGCCTTCCTACGGGCTCTGGGGGCCAGGGTCACCCGGGCCGCGGGTGCCGCCGCGGCTGCGGACGGGGTTCCGACCGCGCCGGAGGGCGCGGATCAGCCGGGGCAGTGACAACCCCGGGGCGGTCTGCTCGCGGCGCCGCTGCAGGGCGCGCTCATCGCGGTCGCTGAGCATCCGGTCCATGGGGATCCTCCTTGAAGTGGCCTTGTTGCTTCTTCAAGGATGCGCTGAGGTGGACTGGCCCGACAGGGCCAATCCACCTCAAGTGGCCTGGATGTCCGTTACCACTACCACCGGCGGTCGAGCAGTTGCTCCAGGTGGTTCGGCTGGTCCACCGGCAGCTCGCCCTCGGGGCGGTAGCGCAGGGTGTGGCTCTCCCAGTCCAGATAGCCGCCCACCCAGGCGGCCAGCCCGGCCGCGTAGCGCTCGACGGCGCGCCGCTGCGGGCCGCTCAGCCCCAGCCGGACGCAGAGTTCGGGGACCTCCACGGCGAGCCGGGCGTACTCGTCGATCATCCACTGGGTCTCGGCCAGCACCGCCGCGCTGGCCTCCTCGACCCGGCACTGCCGCTGGTGCTGCAGGATCACCACCAGGTTGAAGGCGTCCCCCCGGGCCGCCTCCTTCCGGTAGGAGCGCACGTCATTGCTGAACGAGGGTATGTCGGCCGCGAGTTGGCGCATCAGCCGGAGCTGCGGGCTGTGGAAGGCGACGGCCGGCACCTCGGCGGCGAAGCGCTCGATCATGTCGATCACGGTCTCGGTGCCACCGGTGCCCCGACGGAGCGTCAGATAGGAGGCCCGGTCCGGCAGTTCCTGGTCCCGGCCGGCCCGCTCGGCCTCGGCGGCGCGGGCCCGGCCCAGCGCCTCGCTGGGGTGGGTGGCGAAGTACCACTCCCAGTGGTAGGCCGCCCTGGACCGCCAGCGCGAGGACATGCCCCGGGTGCTGCGCTCCCACAGGTCGGCGAAGGAGGCGGCGACGGGTGAGGCCTTGGCCCCCTCCAGGTCGCCGTGCACGATGCCGATCAGCGGTTCGCAGATCCTGGTGACCTCGGTGGGGTGCAGGCCCAACTCGCCGTCGAACTGGTCGTCGAAGAGGAAGTAGAAGCCGAAAAGGTCGGTGGCGAGCACCAGGTCCTCACTGCTGGCCTCGGGGAAGCTGCGCGCGGCCAGGTCGGGGACGCCCCAGCGGGCGTAGAGCTCGGTGGCCTGCGGACCCCTGAGCATGTCGTGGGACCGGAGCCAGTCGAGGTTGCGCACCTCCGCTGCGGCCTTGTGCGCACTCGCGTTCCGCTGGAAGGGAATAGTGAGTTCCATCGGCTCCATCGGCGGTCACCTTCCTCTTGCGACGTGGGGTGGACGCTACCCGAACTGATCATTGGTCTGCAGTACGCAATCGGTCGTTGTTTCAACTATCACTCGAAACGGCGGAAGTTGGCCCATGACGCATGCTCACGGAAGCCTCACCGCAACCCCTTTGGAGCGACTAGCCTGCAGACAGTGGTGACGACGGAGTGGGAGCGCGCGGTGACGGGACGTGGTCTGTACGAGCGGGAAGGGCTGACAGCCAGGGCCGAGCAGGCGCTGGACGCCCTTCGTGAGGGCTTCCGGAGCGGAGGCACCGACCTCGGCAGCCTGCTGCTGTACAGCGGCGAGGCCGGCCTGGGCAAGACCAGCATGCTGGCCGAACTGCGCCGCAGCGTCGCGGCCGGCGACGTCGCCTGCACCCTGCTCACCGCGCGCGGCGGTGAGCAGCAGCGCAATGTGCCGTTCCACGTGGTCCGGCAGCTGCTGCAGCCGGCCCTGGCCAAGCTGAGCGAGGCGCAGCGGCGCGACCTCTTCGAGTCCTGGTACGACATCGCGGCCCCGGCGCTCGGCCTGACCGCCCCGTCCGCGGGCATGCAGTCCGACCCGCAGGGTGTCCGCGACGCCCTGGACTGGGTGATGGCCCGGCTCGCCGTACGGCAGAACCCGCTGGTGCTGATCGTCGACGACCTGCACTGGGCCGACCTGGAGTCGCTCTCCTGGCTGGCCGCCTTCGCCTCCCGGGTGCCGGGGCTGCCGCTGCTCGCCGCGCTGGCCTTCCGGCCGGACGAGATGCCGCCGGAGGGCGATCCGCTGCTGGCCGCGGACGTGGCGTCCGGCGGCCTGCTGAAGCTGCAGACGCTGGGTCCGGACGCGGTCGCCGCGCTGGTCCGGGAGGAGTTCGGCGAGGACGCGGACGAACTGTTCTGCCACCAGTGCTGGTCGATCACCGGCGGCGTCCCGTACGACCTGGTCACTCTGTTCGGGAAACTGAGGGACCGTCAACTCAAGGCCGTGGACGAGAACGTCCCCGCGCTGCTGGAACTGGTCGCGGCCGGACGGGGCCCGGCCGTCGCCAAGCGGCTGGAGAAGTTCGGCCCGGACACCTACCGCTTCGCCTACGCCGCGGCGGTGCTGGACAACGAGATCGACCCCGCGGTCGCGGCCAGGGTCGCCGGCCTCACCCCGGCCGCCGCCAAGGTGGCCCTGGAACTGCTGCGGGACGAGCGGATCCTCACCAGCGGCCGGGCCGGCCTGCTGGAGTTCGTCCACCCCACCGTCGGCACCGCGGTCTACCAGTCGATGCTCTCCCAGGGCATGCGCACCGCGATGCACGGCAAGGCCGCGCAGGAGATCATCGACGGCGGGCTGGGCATGGCCGCCGCCTCCCGGCACCTGCTGGAGACCTACCCGGACGACGACGCCGAGGTGGTCCAGCAGCTGCGCCAGGCCGCCCGCGAGCACCTGGCGGTCGGCGCGCCCGAGGCGGCCAGGCGCTGTCTGGAACGCGCGCTGCAGGAGCCGCCGCCGGAGACCGAGCGGGCGGACGTGCTGTTCGAACTGGGCTGCTCCACCCTGCTCACCGCGCCGAGCATCACCATCAACCATCTGCAGGCCGCGCTCTCCACCGTGCCCGGGCTCAACCCGGAGCACCGCGAGCTGGCCACGCTGCGGCTGGGCCAGGCGCTGACGCACAGCAACCAGTGCGTCGAGGCGGCCGAGGTGACCGGCGCCGAGGTGGACCGGACCCCGCCGGGGCCCGGCCGGGTCCGGCTGCTGGCCGCCCACTTCATGTGGCGGGCCTTCATCCGCGAGGAGTCGGACGCCTTCGACCGGTTCCAGCGCCTCGCCGACCTCTCCGAGAGCCTCACCGGCGACGACGCCGGTTCCCGTGCGGTGCGGGTGCTGCGGGCCTGGGACCTCACCCTGCGCGGCGAGCCCTCGGCCCAGGCGATGACCTTCGCCGAGTCCGCCTTCGAGGGCAACCGGCTGGCCGAGGGCATCGGCTGGACCAACACCACCTGGGGCTTCGAGATCCCCGGCCTGCTCGGCCTCAGCTATGTCTACAACGACCGGCTGGACCTGGCGCTCGAACTGTTCAACGAGGCCGCGAGCGAGTACGAGGTCTCCGGCTGGAGCGGGGGCCATTTGGTCTTCGCCAACTTCCTGCAGGGCCTGGTGCTGTTCCGCTGGGGCCGGCTGGAGGAGGCCGAGAACTTCCTCCGGCTCACCCTGCGCAAGTCCGACCGGCTCGGCCGCGGCACCCCGCTGCAGTGGGACATCGTCGGCGTGCTCTGCGACACCCTGCTGGCCCGCGGCCGGGTGCAGGACGCGGTGGACCTCGCCGAGGAGTACTCCTTCGGACCCCCGTACCCGCCGGTGATGGTGCTGCCGGACGCGCCCACCCTGTACGGGCGGCTGCTACTGGCGCAGGGCAGGACCGAGCAGGCGGCCGAGCACCTCACCGAGGTCGGCGCGCAGCTGGACGCCCGGGGCTGGCACAACACGGTCTGGGCGCCCTGGATCGGGAGCCTGGCCCAGGCCGTCGCCGCCGAGGATCCGGACCGGGCCCGCGCGCTGGCCGCGGAGGGCCTGGAACGGGCCCGCCGGGTCGGCACCAACTCCGCCATCGGCATGGCGCTGCGCTGGTGCGCGGCGGTCGCCGAACCCCAGGACGCGGTCGAGCTGCTCCGGCAGTCGGTCGAGCACCTGGGCCAGTCCCCGACGGCGTACGAGTACGCGCTGGCGCTGGTGGACCAGGGGACGGCGCTGCGCCGGATCGGCCGCCCGCGGGAGGCCCTGGAGGCGCTCGGGCAGGGCGTCGAGATCGCTGCCCAGTGCGGCGCCGACGGCCTGCTGGCGCGCGGACGGGTGGAGCTGGTCGCGGCGGGCGCGAGTCCGCACCGGCTGCGGTCGGTGGCGACCAGGGTCCTCAACCAGCAGGAGCACCGGGCGGCCGGTTTCGCCTCGCAGGGGCTCTCGACCCGGGAGATCGCCGCGGAGATGAAGATCGGCGAGAGCGCCGTCGGCAAGCTGCTCGCCTCGGCCTACCGCAAGGTGGGAGCCGGGCCTGAGGGCCTGGCGGCGGCGCTGGGCCTGGAGCCCCCGGATCTGCCTGACGTGTCCGGTACAACAGAGGAATAGTCCCGTACGGTCGGTCGTTGTGGCCGACAGTGACATCCCCTTCAGCACAGGAAGCAGGGCAGCGCCGATGAGCACGCTGGAGCTCACCAAGGACAACTTCAACGAGGTCGTCGAGCAGAACGGCTTCGTCCTCGTCGACTTCTGGGCGTCCTGGTGCGGCCCGTGCCGGATGTTCGGCCCCATCTACGAGAAGGCCGCCGAGGGCAACCCGGACCTGGTCTTCGCCAAGGTCGACACCGAGGCGCAGCAGGAGCTCGCCGCGGCGTTCGAGATCCGTTCGATCCCCACGCTGATGATCATCCGCGACCGCACCGTGGTCTTCTCCCAGCCCGGCGCGCTCCCGGCGCCGGCCTTGGACGACCTGATCAAGCAGGCCCGGGCGCTGGACATGGACGAGGTCCGCAAGGAGACCGGCCAGACCTCGGCCGCGGACGCCGCCGCCGAGGAGTCCTGAGCGGGGCCGCCCGCTAGCGCCCGGCCGACCAGGAGCGCTGCGGGCGGTACTCGACGATGGTCAGCGCGATCGCCACATGGCGGTCCACCAGCTCGTCCAGGGTCAGCGGCCCGTCCGGGCGGAACCACTGGGCGACGGCGTTGCACATCGCGATGACCGCCCGCCGCGCCTCGTCCGGGTACGGGGTCAGGAACAGGCCGTCGGCCACGCCGGCGTCGATGGCGTGCCGGAACAGATTGGTGGCCTCGGCGTGCCGGCGGCTGTAGCGGGCCAGCCGCTCCGGGTCGAGGTTGCGCTCCTCGGACAGCAGGATGTTGCTCCGGGCCAGGTGTTCCGCCCGGAACCGGGTGGTGGCGGCCACCACCGCGGACAGCCGGTCGGCCGGCTCCTCGCCGACCTTGCCCAAGGCCAGCGCGCAGGCGGCGAAGTAGGTGTCGAGGCCCTCGTCCAGGATCGCGTGCAGCAGTTCCTGCTTGCCCGAGTAGTAGTGGTACATCGCCGAGAGGCTCATCCCGGCCCGCTGCGCGATGGCGCGGATCGAGGCGCTGCCGAAGCCCTGCTCGGAGAACTCCTGCCGGGCGGCCTCCAGTAGCGCGTCCTGTCCGGAGGGTCGCATGGCAGTCCTTGCTGGGGGCGGGGGGAGCGGGCTGGGGAAACGGCGAGAACTGATCGGTCGTTCAGATCCTAGCCCGCTTTTGGCTGTACCGACCCGGTGAATGGCGTCGGTCACATCACTCCTCGGGGCTGGACAGTGACCCCTGGCATCCGTAACTTAACGATCGTTCGAGTTGCCGTGTGCGTTGCAGATCTATGCCGGAGCCGTCGCCATGCCGTCAGAACCTGTGCTGTCGCCCGCCGCCGTCTTCCAGGACGGGTTGGCCCACGGTGAGCTGCGCTACCAGCGCTGCCGCTGGTGCGCCACCCGCTCCGCCCAGCTGAGCCTGCTCTGCGGCACCTGCGGCGGCACCGACTTCAGCTGGGAACGCAGCTCCGGCCAGGGCCGGATCCACCACTTCACGGCGACCGCGGCGGCCGGCCAGGTGGAGCGCACCGCGGTGGTGGAACTGGACGAGGGCTTCCGGATGAGCGCCCAGCTCGCCGCCGTCCCGGCGCACCGGCTCTGGCCCGGCGCGACGGTGCGGCTGGAGGTCGCCGACCAGGACGGCGCGCTGCGTCCGCTGTTCCGCCCGGTCGCCGCCTGAGCCGACCGCCGCGCGGTACCCCCGTACGCAGCAGTCCCGGTGGCGGCCGGCGGACCGGTCCCCTTTGCTGAGGGAAAGTCAGACTTCGGCGGAGGGGCAGCCCGTGGGCGCGGCAGCGGAGGTACCCGTGACTCCGGCGCCGCCCCGGCACCGGCTCCGTTCGGCGCTGGCCGCGCTGCTGGTCGTGGTCGGCTGTGTGCTCGCTCCGTTCTGCGTGGTCGCGGTCTGGGTCAGTGACGAGGTCGGCGACACCGACCGCTATGTGGCCACCATGGCCCCGCTCGCCGCCGACCCGGCCGTCCAGGACGCGGTGGCCGCCCGGATCACCACCGCGCTGACCCAGCGGCTGGACCTGACCGCGCAGATCAACGACGCCGCCGCGGAACTGCCGCCCAGGCTCGGCAGCCTGGTGGGCGCGCTGAGCGCGCCGATCGCCGACGGAGTCCAGGGCTTCGTCCGCAAGCAGGCGGACCGGGTGGTCGGCAGCGATGCCTTCGCCACCGTCTGGACCACGGCCAACCGGGCCGCCCACACCGCCGTGGACACCTTCCTCACCGGGAAGAACGAGGGCGCGGTGCAGACCCAGGGGGACGAGGTGGTGCTCGATCTCGGCCCGCTGGTGGACCGGGTCAAGCAGGCCCTGGTGGACGACGGCTTCTCGCTCGCGGCCAAAGTGCCGGAGCTGCACACCCAGTACGTCCTGCTCAGCTCCTCGGCCGTGCCCAAGGCGCAGAAGGCCTTCAGCCTGCTGCGGACCCTGGGCGTCTGGCTGCCGGTGACCGTGCTGGTGCTGCTCGCGCTTGGCGTGCTGCTGGCCGCGCGGCGCAGGCGCTGCCTGGTGGCCGCCGCGCTGGGGCTCTGCGCCGGGATGGCGCTGCTGGCGCTGGGCCTGGTGGTCGGCAGGCACCTCTTCCTGGGCGGCCTTCCTGACACGGTGTCGGTTCCGGCCGCGGCGGCGGTGTTCGACACCGTGGTCCACTTCATCCGGACCACGCTGTGGACCGTGTTCGGCCTCGCCGCGCTGGTCGCCCTCGGCGGCTGGCTGCTGGGCCCGAGCCGCCCGGCCGTCGCCCTGCGCGCCCGGGCGCGCCGCCTGCCCGTGCCGCGCCGCGGCTGACCCTGGGCCGACCCCTGGGCTGACCCCCGGTCAAAAACCTGTGGCCTGCGGGACTGCCGTGATGTCCGTGGTAGTGGGTACTGTGCCTACCAGGTGTGGGACACAGCGTCGATCCCTGCTGGGATGTCTGTTCGTATAACGGGCAGGGAACCAGGAGAGGACGCGCTGCCGTCCCGTACGGCACAGGAACGGAGCACGCCATGTCGACTGCACTGGAAACCACGTCACTCGCCACCTGTCGTCTCTGCCCGCCGGACGGCGGCACGGTGGTGGCGACGTACTCGGGTGACGGTCCGTCCCGGAGGGCGGGCGACCGCGCCTGGGAGGAGACCCGGACCACCGGGGTCACCCACCACGACCACTACGACCCGGACCTTGACGCCTTCGTGGTGATCCGCCCGCGCGGCTAGTCCGCGCTCCGTAGTCCGCGCGCTGCGCGCTGAGGGTCCGGGGGCCCGGGCTGAGGGTCCGGGCACGGGTGGAGGCCGGCAGCCCCATCTGCTGCCGGCCTCCGACGACCCTCTCCGGTCCGCGTACCCACCCGCTCCGGCGCTGGTGGAGCGGGGTGGTGCGAGGACCGGGGGTGCTGTTCTCCCGCTCCGGTGGCTAGTAGTAGAGGTCCACCGCCGACCGGTTGCTGTTGCCCTGACCCGCCGTCACCGAGCCCGAGCTGTCGGAGACCCCGGCGCTGTTGTCCGCATTGGACGCACCGCCGCCGGTGGCGGTCTGCTGTCCGGCGTCGGCGTTGCCCTTGACGGCGCCGGTGACACCGCCCGACCCCTCGTTGCTGACGATGCCGGCGTTGGACGAGCCGGAGGCGCCGGCGCTGTTGCTCGCCGCCGTCGCCGTTCCGATCCCCAGACACATAAAGGCTGCCAGCGCGGTGAATGCCGCGAAGGTGCGCAAACGGGACACGCGATCTCCCTGAGATGAAATGTGAGTGGTGACGGAGGGCCGGCCGACCCCGACCGTCGGTCCCGACGTCGCGTGCCCAGCATTCACCAACAAGTCGATAAAGTTCCATCCAGGTCGGCAAATATCCCCCATATGGGGTCAGTAACCGATCGGGCAGGCATTCGTGGGGTCAGTCCCCGCGACGCCGTCCCGGGCCCGGCGTCGGGTCGAGGAACACCTTCCCAACTGCGGGAAAGCGCTCGCGGAGGTGCTTCTCCGCGTCCTCGCAGGCCCACTCGACCTCTTCGGCGGTCGCCGCGCTGCGAAAGTCGACTTTCGCAGCGACCAGGACGTCATCGGGCCCTTCCATGATGGTGACCAGGTCCAGCACCGCGTCCACGTCCGGCAGGTCGAGCAGGATCCGCTCCACCTCCCGCTCCATCGAGGCCGGGATCGAACGGCCGATCAGCATGGTCGCGTTGGCCCGTCCTAGGACCAGGGCCACCCAGGCCAGCAGCGCGCCGATGCACAGCGAGGAGATGCCGTCCCAGACGCCGGAGCCGGTCAGCTGACCGCCCAGCAGGCCCCCGGCCGCCAGCACCAGGCCGATCAGCGCCGCCGAGTCCTCCAGCACCACGGCCTTCACGGTGGTGTCGGGCGTGTGCTGCAGATAGGTCGTGGTGGCGACGTCGTGCCGGTCGGCCTGCCCGCGCGCCTGCTTCAGCCCCTTCAGCAGCGAACTGCCCTCCAGCAGGAAGGCCAGTGCCAGCACCAGGTAGGACACCAGCGGGTTGCCGGGATCCTCGCCATGGGTCAGCGTGTGGATCCCATTGGTGACCGAGAACACCGCGCCGCCGACGAAGGTCGCCACCGAGGCGAACATCGCCCAGATGTAGCGCTCCCGTCCGTAGCCCAGCGGGTGGCCGGCGTCGGCCGGCTTCTCGCTGCGCTTCAGGGCGGTCAGCAGCAGCACCTCGGTCACGGTGTCCGCGAGCGAGTGCGCGGCCTCCGACATCATCGCGCCGGAACCGCTGATCAGCCCGCCGACGGCCTTGGCCACCGCGATGCCGAGGTTGGCCGCGCCGGCCACCAGGACGGTCGCGGTGCTCTCGGCGTTTCCGGTGTTCCCGGTGCCCCCGTCGGGCGGGGGGAAGGGGACGGGCTGCTGAGTTTCCATGGTCATGCAGTATGTCCCTTATTAGAGAGATAAGAGGCATTTCTGGTGTGCGTTGGCTGTGGCGATCAGGCATGGTGGTGACCAGTGCGGCGAGTGCGGCTGGCGCGGAGAGTGCAGACAGGGTGGACGAGGAGCAGCGGGTGCCGGAGGACAGCGAGGCACGGGGGTCGGTTACCCCGGGACTCCTCGGCCATGCGGAACCCGTCGGCACCACCCCGGCCTCCCTGGAACAGCCCCCGGCCGAAACCGAGCCGACCGAGCCCGCGCCGGCAGCGTCCGAGCCGTCCGGGACCGCGCCGCAGCCCGGCCCGGAGCCCGATCCCGACGACTGGGCCGCCTTCGGCCACACCCCGGTGACCGGCACCCAGGTCACCGCGCTGCGGGTCGGCGCCCCCGGCGCCGCCCCCTGGCCGGACCGGATGCGCACCCTGCTGCGCACCCCGATGTCCGAACGCCCCGCGTTCGAACGCAGCCGGACCGCCGAGCCCTCCGAGGTGGGCCCCAACGTCCCCCGGGTGCTGGACCTGACGCTCCGTATCGGCGAGCTGCTGCTCGCCAGTGGGGAGAGCGCGGAGGACGTCGAGGCCGCCATGCTCGGCGTCAGCCACGCCTACCACCTGGACCGCTGCGAGCCCCAGGTCACCTTCACGCTGATCTCGATCTCCTACCAGCCCTCGCTGGTCGACCCCCCGGTCACCGCCTCCCGGGTGGTCCGCCGCCGGGGCTCCGACTACACCCGGCTCGCCTCGGTGTACCGGCTGGTCGCCGACATCACCGGCGAGCACGCCACGGTCGAGGACGCCTACCGCCGGCTGGCCGAGATCCGCCGCAACCGGCACCCGTACCCCGGCTGGGTACTGTCGCTGGCCACCGGGCTGCTGGCGGGCTCGGCGACGGTGCTGGTCGGCGGCAAGGCGGACGCGCAGGCCCTGCTGGTGTTCGCCGCGGCCTTCGTCGCCTCGGTCATCGGCGACCGGCTGGCCTGGGCGGTGTCCACCCGGGGGCTGCCGGAGTTCTACCAGTTCGTGGTCGCCGCGATGCCGGCCGCCGCGATGGGCGTGGTGCTGACCCTGGGCGACTACAACCTCCGCGGCTCGGTGGTGATCACCGGTGGGCTGTACGCGCTGCTGCCAGGACGCGCCCTGGTCGCCGCCGTCGCCGACGGCCTCACCGGCTTCTACATCACCGCCGCCGCCCGGCTGCTCGAAGTCCTCTACCTGGTCGTCGGCATCGTCCTCGGCGTGCTGCTGGTGCTCTACCTGGGCGTCAAGGTCAGTGCCTCGCTGCACCCCGAGCAGACCTTCGCCACCGCTCCCCACCCGGCCCTGCAGCTCCCGGCCGCGATGGCGCTGACCCTGTTCTTCGCCGTGCTGCTGCAGAGCAACCGCCGGGTGCTGCCGGTGGTCACCGTCTTCGGCGGCATCGGCTGGACCGTGTACGGGGTGCTCACCGCCCAGGCCGGGATCTCGCCGATCATCGCCACCGGGATCGCGGCCGGGATGGTCGGACTTTTCGGGGAACTGGCCTCGCGCTACCGTTACGCCTCCTCGCTGCCGTACGTCACCGCCGCGCTCGGTCCGCTGATGCCCGGTTCGGTGATCTACCTGGGGCTGCTCTCGCTGGCCCGGGGGGAGCCGCTGGCCGGCCTGGTCTCGATCAGCCGGGCCGCCGCCATCGCGCTGGCGCTGGCCGTCGGGGTGAACCTGGGCGGCGAGGTGGCCCGGCTGTTCCTCCAGGTCCCGCAGGGCGACGGGCCCGAGATCGTCCGCCGCGCCGCCAAGCGCACCCGCGGCTTCTGACGCACCGACACCATTCACCATTCACGATTCGCGGAGGACTGAACCAACGGCATGTGGACGCACTTCTGGAACGGCTACCAGCACCACATCCAGGACCCCGGCAAGCAGCCGCTGTTCCTGGTCCTGGTGGGCTTCATCAGCTCGTTCCTGTTCATCCGCTTCAGCGTCCGCATGATCCGGCGCAAGGCGCGCTGGTGGCCCGGCAACGTCACCCCCGGCGGCCTGCACATCCACCATGTGGTCTTCGGGCTGTTCTTCCTGCTGCTGGGCGGCATCGGCGCCTTCGCCACCGCCGGGACGCACCCCTGGCTGGACGTCTTCGGACTGCTCTTCGGCATCGGCTGCGGGCTGGTGCTGGACGAGTTCGCGCTGCTGCTGCACCTGGAGGACGTCTACTGGAGCGAGCAGGGCCGCAAGTCCGTGGACGCGGTGATCATTGGCATCCTCTTCACCGGGCTGCTGCTGGTCGGCTACCTCCCGCTGGGCGTCACCCCGGACAGCAGCGTCCGCTGGGGGCTGATCGGGATCATCTGCGGCAACGCGGTGCTGACCGTGGTCACCCTGCTCAAGGGGAAGTTCTGGAGCGGGATGCTCGGCATCATGGTGCCCGGTGTCTCCTGGATCGGCGCGGTCCGGCTGGCCCGCCCGAACAGCCCCTGGGCCCGCTGGCGCTACAGCGGACGTCCGCGCAAGTACGCCCGCTCCCGCCGCCGCGAGGGGCGCTGGCACCGGCGCGCCGACAACTCCCGGCAGTGGCTGTTCGACCTGATCGCGGGCAAGCCGACCCCGCCCGGGGCCCGTCCGACCCGGGCCCATCTGCTGGCCGAGCGGATGGCGGAACGGGTCGCCGAGCGGATGGCGGCCCGGCTGGAACGGCGTCCCTACCTCCCGGTGGAGGAGCAGCGGGTGCGCCGGCTGGCCCGGCTGAACCGGCTGGCCGCCCGTCGCGCCGCGGCCGTGGACCTCGGTCCGCACCGCAACCCGCCCAAGCCCCCGGCGGCGGCCTCGACGGCTCCGGCGTCGGCGGCGGCTTCGGCGTCGGGCCCGTTCGCCGCCCAGCGGTCGCGCCGCCGTGCGGCTGCCGCCGCCCGCCGCCGGACCACGGCCGCGGGCCGCCCCCGTCCGGGCCGCCGCCGCGCGGGTTGAGCTGACGACCCGTCACCCACTCGGCCTTCCCGTCCGGCGCGGTGGCCGCCGCCGTGCTGACACTGGGGTGTCCGGATCCTTGGAACGGGAGGCCAGCCGAGTGCCGAGCACACCGCGCCGCCGCACACCGCTGCTCCTCGCCGCGGTGCTCGCCCTGCTCGCCGCCGTCCTCCCGACGGCCGGCACCGCCCTGGCCGACGACCCGTCACCGGCCGCCGCGCCGGCCGACCCCGCGGGCTCCGCGGCGGTCGGCGGGCCCTCCGCCGCCGAGGTCGCCGCGGCCCAGGACACCGCCGCGCAGCGGGCCGACGAGGTCACCGCGGTGCAGGCGCAGCTGGCCGCGGCCCAGCAGGCCGCCCGGGAGCTCGACATCCAGGCCGAGCAGGCGGTGGAGGCGTACAACGGCGCCAGGGTGCGGCAGCAGCAGGCCGAGGCGGAGTCGGCGCGTTCGGCCGCCGTCGCGGCGACCGCCGCCGCCCGGCGGGAGACGGCCCGTCAGGCCGCCGCAGCGCTGGCCGTGGCCCAGTACCGGCTCGGCCCGTCCGCCTCGCTCGCGGTGGTGCAGGGGCTGATGCGGGTCCAGGACCTGCATGCCGCCGGGATCCAGGAGCAGGCCCTGCACGCGGTCGAGGACCAGGACCGGAACGTGGTGGACCAGGCGACCAGCACCGCGACCGCCGCCGCGAACGCCTCGGCCGGTGCCGCCCGGGCCGCCTCGGCCGCCCGCGACGCGACCGCCGCGGTCCAGCAGGCCGCCGACCGGGTCCAGGCCCGGCTGGCCGCGCAGCGCGAGGAGGTCACCAGGATCGACGCCCAGCGCGGGGTGCTGCTGGCCCGGCTCGCCGCGGCCCAGCAGATCTCGGTGGCCCTGGCCGAGCAGCGGCAGCAGGCCCTCGCCGCTGCCGCGGCCAAGGCAGCGGCAGCCGCTGCCGCGAAGGCCGCCGCCGACGCCGCGGCTGCCGAGGCCGCCCGCCAGTCCGCCGACGCCGCAGCCGCGGCGAGCGCGGCGACGGCGGCCCAGGCCCGGCCCGGCGACGCGGCTGCGGCGGTCTCCTTCGCCCGGGCCCAGCTCGGGCTCCCCTACGTCTGGGGCGGTGCGGGGCCCGACGTCTACGACTGCTCCGGCCTCACCATGCGCGCCTGGGAGCGGGCCGGGGTCGAGTTGCCGCACTTCGCGGCCGACCAGTACGCCCGGTCCGCGCCGCTGTCGTACCGTCAGCTCCGGCCCGGCGACCTGGTCTTCTGGACCCACGACGGCACCCCGCAGGGCATCTACCACGTGGCCCTCTACCTCGGCGACGACCAGATGATCGAGGCCCCGCGCACCGGCGACGTGGTCAAGGTGGCCAGCCTCTGGATCATGGGCACTCCCGACTACTACGGCCGCCCCTGACCCCGTGCGTGCAGAACTGTAGGTTCGCATTTCTGATGGCCCTTTCTCACTGACGGTGGCCTTCGTCTGGCCCAAGGGACAGGGCAAGGAGACGAACCCCTGTTTGGGTGGTCTCTCGTAGTGGTGCTGATCCCGGTTTTGATCTATGCGGTGGTGTTCTCCGGTGCGGTCGTGGGGATGTCTCTGCTGGTCAGGTTCGGGGAGCTGTCCCTATGTGGCCGGGTCGTCGCGCACGTTGGTGCTCGCTTTCGAGTGTGCGGGGCTTGTGGCGTCCTGGAAAGCGAGCAGGTCGAGGAGAAGCATGGCGTCGTGGTCGGCGGTGCCCGGGGTGGCGTAGTACGCGACCATGCGTTGTCCGGGGGTGCCTTCGAGGTCCATGGACTGGTAGCCGACGGTGAGGCCGCCGACCTGGGGGTGGTGGAAGTGTTTGGTGCCGGGGTGGTGGCCGCGGACGTCGTAGCGGTCCCAGAGCTTGGCGAAGTCGGGGCTTTTGAGGAGGAGTTCACCGACGAGCTGGGCCAGGTCCGGGGTGTCGGGGTCGGTGCCGGCCAGGGCGCGTAGCCGGGCGACGCAGCCGCGGATCTGCTGGTCCCACTGGGGGAACAGGTCGCGGGCTGCGGGGTGCAGGAACAGGAAGCGTGCCAGGTTGCGCTGCCGCAGGGGCCAGCTCTCGATCAGGCCGAGGTGGTCGAGTTGACCATGTGCCTCGGCTCCTGGCTCGCCTTCGGCCGCCTCAACCACGTGCTCGGCCTGGACGCCGTCTGCGTCCTCCCCAGCCACCACGCCGACTGAGTCGGGAGAAAATACTTTCCTTTTGGAAAGTAGATGCTAATCTTCAAGCATGAGCGCTGAACTGAGCCCCGAAGAGGCCCTGCGGATCGCCGTCGCCACCCGCCGCGCCGCAACTCCACCGCGCGTCCCCGGCTGGTTCCCCGTCTTCATGGGCGGCAGCTTCGGGCTGGCCATGACCGCGGTCGGCCTGTCCACCCTGCTCGACGGGAATCCGACCGCCAGCGCGGCGCTCGGCATCACCGGAGTGGTCCTCCTGGTGGCCCACTTCGGCATGTACGCCGAGATGCTGCGCCGTTGGCGCCGCGGTGGGCTGGTCCCGCTGTCGGACACCTACGAGACCCGGGCCCGAAGCCGCAGGACCCGCTGGTTCATGCTGGCCGCGGTCCTCGTCGGCGGGGCGTTCTACCTGCGCGGCAGCGTCGGCTGGGGCAGCATCTCGCTCGGCGTGATCATGGGCGTGGAGACCTGGTACCGGCTCACCGGATGGACCCGGCCGTGACGGGCCACGCCGATCGCCTCCCGCTCGCCGACGAGGCGTTCGGCACGCTGCCGAAGCTGAAACTGGCCGCCTTCCTGGCCGGCTGCGGCGAAGCGGACTTCGCCACCGTCTGCGACACCTGCCAGATCGCCGCTCCCACCCTGTCCAAGACCGCGGTCGTCCTGGAGGAGATCGGCTACGTGCGCATCCGCAAGGGCCACGTCGGCCGCCGCCCGCGCACCTGGCTCGCCCTGACCGCCAAGGGCCGCCGCGCCTTCGAGTGCCACCTCGCCGCCCTCGCCGACCTCACCGCCCAGGGCCGCGCCCACGCCGAGGAGGGCGACTGAGACGGCCCGGAGAAGGGCCCCGCGGCGGCCGCACATCGTGACCGAGGTCGGTGCGACCCGGGGCCGGGTGATGGTCAACGATCAATGCTGCCGTGCCTTAGGCACTGACAGGGGCCTGCGCTGAATCCGATCGAGTCGAAGGTCAAGCCGCCGGCCCCGGCCCGGGACAACTAAATGAGACGGAACCTCGTGGGCCATGCGCTGAGACGATGCCAAACAGCCAGGTCAGTCCGCCAGCAAAGGACGGGAGATGAGGGCCTACAAGAACGCCACCCCCGCCCGGCGGGGGTGGCGTTCGCGTGGTGCGGCAGGAACCGGCGCGGAGCGCGTCAGTGGGCGTGGCCCGAGTCGGCGAGGCGCTTGATCGAGTTCACGATCTCCTCCTCGGCCTCGACGCGGCCGACCCAGTGGGCGCCCTCGACCGACTTGCCGGGCTCCAGGTCCTTGTAGACCTCGAAGAAGTGCTGGATCTCGAGGCGGTCGAACTCCGAGACGTGGTGGACGTCGCGCAGGTGCTCCCAGCGCGGGTCCGAGGCCGGGACGCAGAGCAGCTTGTCGTCGCCGCCCGCCTCGTCGGTCATCTTGAACATGCCGATCGCACGGCACTTGATGAGGCAGCCGGGGAAGGTCGGCTCCTCGAGGATCACCAGCGCGTCCAGCGGGTCGCCGTCCTCACCGAGTGTGCCCTCGACGAAGCCGTAGTCGGCCGGGTAGCGGGTCGAGGTGAAGAGCATCCGGTCAAGGAAGATACGACCGGTTTCGTGGTCGACCTCGTACTTGTTCCGTGAACCCTTCGGGATCTCGATCGTGACGTCGAACTCCAAGGCTCCTCCAATGCGAGACGTTTGCAGCCAATAGTGTCTCCTACGGCATGGGGTGCTCGGGAAAGGGGCAGGTCCGGATGGGTTCATGGTGGGGGCGTGCGGCGCGCGCATACGCGCTGGCGCCGGTGCGCGGGGTCGCGGTCACGGCGGGCGGGGTGGGCCTGGCGCTCGCGGCGGGTGCGGTCGCGGCCTCCGGACCCTGGCACGGCGGACAGCGGGCGGCCGAGCGCGGCAGGGAGAATGCGCAGCTCAACGGCGTTGTGGCGGTGCGGCCCTGGCCGGTTCCGGCGCCGCGCTGGTACCCGGCCCAGGACGTGCTGCAACCGGCCGATGTGAGCCCGGTCACCTCGCCGACCGGATCGACCGGATCGACCGGATCGACCACACCGACCGCGCCCCCGGCCCCGCTGCCCAGCGCCAAGGGCCTCGCCACCGCCCTCGCCCCGGCGCTGTCCGCCTCCGCGCTCGGCAAGGTCACCGCGTCGATCGTGGACGTCGCCACCGGCCGCACCCTGTACGCCTCCGGTGCGAGCATTCCGCTGCTGCCCGCGTCCACCAACAAGATCGCCACCTCGGCCGCCGCGCTCTCGCTGCTCGGCCCTGAGCACCGCTTCAGCACCACCGTGGTCAGCGCCGGGCCCGGCCGGATCACCCTGGTCGGCGGGGGGGACCCGACCCTCACCGCCGCCCCCACCCACGGCACGGATCCGCAGGCCAGCCTGGCCACCCTGGCCGACCGCACCGCGGCGGCGCTGAAGGCGGCCGGCACCGTCAAGGTCAGCCTGGGGTACGACATCTCGCTGTTCTCCGGCCCGGCCGTGCACCCGATCGGGATCAACGACAACATCGCCCTGGTCCAGGCCCTGACCGTGGACGAGGGCAGGCGCGATCCGCACAGCATCGAGAACGCCCCCCGCTACGCCGACCCGGCGGCGACCGCCGCGTCCGACTTCGCGGTGATGCTGCGCAAGCGCGGCATCACCGTCCACGGGCAGCCGACCAGGACGACCGCAGGCCAAGCCTCAGGGCAGGCCGCCGCCCCGCAGGCCGCCGCCCCGCTGGCCCGGGTCGACTCGCAGCCGCTCAATGAGATCGTCGAGCGGATGCTCACCGACAGCGACAACGACATCGCCGAGACCCTGGGCCACCAGGTGGCCCTGGCCGCGCACCGTCCGGCGACCTTCGCCGGGGGAGCGGCGGCGGTGAAGCAGCAGCTGACCGGGCTGGGCGTGCCGCTCGGCGGGACCAGGCTCAGCGACGCCAGCGGCCTGTCCAGCCAGGACGTGATCCCGGCCGCGGTGCTCACCCGGCTGCTGGTGCTGGCCGCGTCCCCGGCGCACCCGGAGCTGCGCGCGATCGTCAGCGGGCTGCCGGTGGCGGGCTTCACCGGCACCCTGGACACCCGCTACAGCGGCAGCGACAGCAGCCCGGGGCTCGGCCTGGTCCGGGCCAAGACCGGCACCCTGCAGACCGTCAACACCCTGGCCGGGCTGGTCCTTGACCACGACGGACGACTGCTGGCCTTCGCCTTCATGTCGAACGGAAGCGGCCCCGCCGCGTCCGCCAGGGACGCGCTGGACCGCCTTGCCGGGCGCGTCGCCGTATGCGGCTGCCACTGACGGGTAGGAGCACGTACGGTGGCAGACACGTACGGTGGGCACACATGACGAGCCACACATGACGAGCCAGAGCGGCGGTGCGGATATGGCGGACGCGGCAGACGCGACAGGCATGGTCGACTGGAATCTCGCGGTGGCCACGGCGACCCGACTGGTGCGACCGGGCCCGGAGGTGACCCGGGAGGAGGCCCGCGCGGCGGTGGCGGAACTGCACCGCCACGCCGCCGACGCGGAGCAGCACGTCCGCGCCTTCACCGGGATGAACTCGCCGAGCAGCGCCGCCACCCCGGTCCTGGTGGTGGACCGTCCCGGCTGGGTGAAGGCCAATGTGGCCGGCTTCCGCACCATCATCACCCCGCTGGCGGACCGGATGCAGGCCCGCCGCGCGGCGACGCCCGGCGGCGCGGTGCTGGGCACGGTCGGCGGAAAGGTCACCGGGGTCGAGGTGGGGATGCTGCTGGCGTTCCTGTCCTCCAAGGTGCTCGGCCAGTACGAGACCTTCGCCCCGGCCGAGGTCCCCGCGGACCTCTCCACGCTGGACGACGAGCACCCGGTGCAGCCGGGCCGGCTGCTGCTGGTGGCGCCCAACATCGTCGCGGTCGAGCGCGAACTGGACGTCGACCCGCACGACTTCCGGCTCTGGGTCTGCCTGCACGAGGAGACCCACCGCACCCAGTTCACCGCGGTGCCCTGGCTGCGGGACCACATCGAGGGCGAGATCCAGACCTTCCTGGCGCAGACCGACATCGACCCGGCGACGCTGCTGGAGCGGCTGCGCGAGGCGGCCGGATCACTGGGTTCGCTGCCGGGCTTCGGTGGCGGTGGCGACAGTGACGATGACGGCGGGACCGGCGCGGGCGGCGGGACCGGCAGCCTGATGGACATCGTGCAGACCCCCGAGCAGCGCGAGATCCTGGCCCGGCTCACCGCGGTGATGTCGCTGCTTGAGGGCCACGCCGACGTGGTGATGGACGGGGTCGGCCCGCAGGTGGTGCCGAGCGTCGCGGAGATCCGGGAGAAGTTCCAGCAGCGCCGGGCCAAGGGCACCGGACGGCTGGACGCGCTGCTGCGCAAGGCGCTCGGCCTGGACGCCAAGATGCGGCAGTACCAGGACGGCGCGGTGTTCGTCCGGGCGGCGGTGGACGCGGTCGGCATGGCGGGCTTCAACCGGGTGTGGACCTCGCCGAACACCCTCCCCACCAAGGAGGAGATCCACAATCCGGCGGCCTGGGTGGCCCGGATCCACAAGTAGCCGGCCCGGGCGAGAGGGCCCCGGCCAAAGGGCCGCGGCTGTGGGGTCGGCTCGGACGTTGAGGCGGAGAAAGGTTTCTTCATTCACCCGTCCGGGCGGACCCTGGTCCTGAGGGGAACCGGTGTGACCCTCGACACGGAAGACTTCTGCGACCATCCCCTTACGACAATCCGCAGTCGGCCGATCACTCTGTGAGACGATTCGGCAACTCCTCCGCTCCGGTCCGCTCCAAGGAGTGATCATCTATGGGTCCGCATCCCGCGGTGGCCGCGATACGCCTGGCAGTACGCCGGGTGCTCAACGACATCGCCGCCCAGGTACCTGACACCTTCACCGCTGCCCACAACCCCGTCCCCTCGGCGAGGCCCGCGTTCCGCCCGGTCGGCGACGTCGACCCGCGCCACGCCAAGCTCCGCACTCCCCGCCCCCGTCCGGCCCCGGACGCCCCGCTGGTCCTGGTCGCCTGCAGCGGCGGGGCGGACTCCATGGCGCTCGCCGCCGCCACCGCCTTCGAGGCGGCCAAGCTCGGCCTGCGGGCTGGCGCGGTGACGGTCGACCACGGCCTGCAGCGCGGCTCCACCAGCCGCGCCGTCGAGGTGGCCGGCCGGCTCCGGGCCCTCGGCCTGGACCCGGTGGACGCCCTGGGCGTCCATGTCGGCCGGGACGGAGGGCCCGAGTCCGCCGCCCGCGACGCCCGCTACGCCGCCCTGGACAGCGCCGCCGAACGCCACGGCGCCAGCGTCGTGCTGCTCGGCCACACCAGGGACGACCAGGCCGAGACCGTGCTGCTGGGCCTGGCCCGCGGCTCGGGGCCGCGCTCGCTGTCCGGGATGGCCGCCGCCACCGGCCGCTACCGCCGCCCCTTCCTCGACCTCGACCGGGCGGTCACCCGCCAGGCCTGCGCCGTGCTGGACCTCCCGGTCTGGGACGACCCGCACAACATCGACCCCGCCTACACCAGGGCCCGGGTGCGCCACGAGGTGCTGCCGGTGCTGGAGAAGCACCTCGGCGGCGGTGTGGTCGAGGCCCTGGCCCGTACCGCCCGGCTGTTCCGGGACGACGCCGACGCGCTGGACGCCTGGGCGGTCCAGGCCGAGGCGGAGGCCACCACGGACGAGGGCCTGGACGTCACCCGGCTGGCCGCGCTGCCGCCCGCCGTGCGCCGCCGGGTGCTGCGCCGCGGCGCGATCCGGGCCGGCAGCCCGCCCGGCGACCTGTTCGCCCGGCACCTGGAGACCATGGACCAGCTGGTCACCGACTGGCACGGGCAGGGCCCGCTGCACCTCCCCGGCGCGGTCGAGCTGCGCCGCCGCTCGTCCCGGCTGGCCTTCCGCCGCATGTAGCCAGCAGGGCGTATGGCAAGGTTGTGGCGGTAGAGACCGGATCTCCAGCACTTGAGACTCCAGATTTTAAGGACGTACCGCGGGTGGACGAGAAGGACATGGGCAGCGACCTTGCGAAGGTGCTCATCAGCAAGGACGAGATCGACGCCAAGCTGGTCGAGCTGGCGGAGCTGATCGACCGCGACTACGCCGGGCGGGAGCTGCTGATCGTCGGCGTGCTGAAGGGCGCGGTGATGGTCATGGCCGACCTGGCCCGCACCCTGCACAGCCCGGTCACGATGGACTGGATGGCCGTCTCCTCCTACGGCATGGGCACCAAGTCCTCGGGCGTGGTCCGCATCCTCAAGGACCTGGACACCGACATCAACGGCCGGGACGTGCTCATCGTCGAGGACATCATCGACTCGGGCCTGACCCTGTCCTGGCTGCTCAGCAATCTGCAGTCGCGCGGACCCGCCTCGCTGGAGGTCTGCACGCTGCTGCGCAAGCCCGACGCGGCCAAGGTCTCGATCGACGTGAAGTACGTCGGCTTCGACATCCCCAACGAGTTCGTGGTGGGCTACGGGCTCGACTACGCCGAGAAGTACCGCAACCTCCCCTTTGTCGGCACACTCGCGCCGCACGTCTACGGTGGCTGATTCGGGAACAGGGGAGGGTTTCCCTCCGTTGGACCCGGTGAAAGGCCGTTCGACACCGGTACGCGACCGTCCCGTGGACATCTCATGGGGACTGTCTGCTGTACCGTCCAATAATCCGCTGTCTTCGATTGACGGTGGATGACCAACCGGTCGAGGTCATACATAGGACGCGTCCCACGGTTCAGTCCGGGTGACGCCGCACAGTGGCAGGAGGGACGGGGCGGCTGATGTCGCCCCGCATGGATGGACGTGAAGCGATACTTCCGTGCGCCGGTGATGTGGATTCTGCTGGCCGTCCTCGCCGTCGTCGTGCTGATGCAGGTGGTGTCCTCCTCGGCCGGTTACAAGACCGAGGACACCAGCAAGGTCGTTTCGACGATCAGCAGCGGCCAGGCGAAGTCGGTACAGATCACCACCGGCGACAGTCAGATGATCAAGGTTCAACTCAAGGACGGCCAGAAGGTCGACGGGTCGAGCCAGATCCAGGCCCCCTACGCCTCCGACGCGTACATCGCGGGACTGCAGAACACCCTGCAGCAGGACGTCGCGAACAAGACCATCGACAGCTACACGGTCAAGATCGACAAGCAGAACGCCTTCGTCGGCCTGCTGCTGTCGTTCGGTCCGATCGTGCTGATCATCGTGGTCTTCCTGTTCCTGATGAACCAGATGCAGGGCGGCGGCTCGCGCGTCATGCAGTTCGGCAAGTCCAAGGCCAAGCTGATCACCAAGGACACGCCCAAGACGACCTTCGCGGACGTCGCCGGCGCCGACGAGGCGGTCGAGGAGCTCCACGAGATCAAGGAGTTCCTGCAGGAGCCGGCCAAGTTCCAGGCCGTCGGCGCCAAGATCCCCAAGGGTGTGCTGCTCTACGGCCCGCCCGGAACCGGCAAGACCCTGCTGGCCCGCGCGGTCGCGGGTGAGGCCGGGGTGCCGTTCTACTCGATCTCGGGCTCCGACTTCGTCGAGATGTTCGTGGGTGTCGGCGCCAGCCGGGTCCGCGACCTCTTCGAGCAGGCCAAGGCGAACGCCCCGGCGATCGTCTTCGTCGACGAGATCGACGCGGTCGGCCGCCACCGCGGCGCCGGCCTCGGCGGCGGTCACGACGAGCGCGAGCAGACCCTCAACCAGCTGCTGGTCGAGATGGACGGCTTCGACGTCAAGGGCGGCGTGATCCTGATCGCGGCGACCAACCGCCCCGACATCCTGGACCCGGCGCTGCTGCGCCCGGGCCGCTTCGACCGCCAGATCGCCGTGGACCGTCCCGACCTCACCGGTCGGTTCGACATCCTCAAGGTGCACCAGAAGGGCAAGCCGGTCGCCCCGGACGTCGACCTCATGGTCGTCGCCCGCCGCACCCCCGGCTTCACCGGTGCCGACCTGGCCAACGTCCTGAACGAGGCAGCCCTGCTCACCGCCCGCGGTGACCGGAAGCTGATCGACAACCTCACCCTGGACGAGGCGATCGACCGCGTCGTGGCCGGTCCGCAGAAGCGCACCCGGATCATGTCGGAGAAGGAAAAGAAGATCACCGCGTACCACGAGGGCGGACACGCCCTGGTCGCGGCGGCCTCGCCGAACAGCGACCCGGTGCACAAGGTCACCATCCTGTCCCGCGGCCGGGCCCTGGGTTACACCATGGTGCTCCCGGACGAGGACAAGTACTCGACCACCCGCAACGAGATGCTGGACCAGCTCGCCTACATGATGGGCGGGCGCGCGGCGGAGGAACTGGTCTTCCACGACCCGACCACCGGCGCGTCCAACGACATCGAGAAGGCCACCGCCACCGCGCGGGCCATGGTCACCCAGTACGGCATGACCGAGCGGCTGGGTGCGATCAAGTTCGGGACCGACAACTCCGAGCCCTTCCTGGGCCGTGAGATGGGCCACCAGCGCGACTACTCGGAAGAGGTCGCCGGGCTGGTGGACGAGGAGGTCAAGAAGCTGATCGAGAACGCCCACAACGAGGCCTGGGAGATCCTGGTCGAGAACCGGGACGTGCTGGACAACCTGGTGCTGGAGCTCCTTGAGAAGGAGACCCTGAACAAGGAGCAGATCGCGACGATCTTCGCCGACCTGGTGAAGCGTCCGGCCCGTCCGGCCTGGACCGGTTCCGCGCGGCGGACCCCGTCCACCCGGCCGCCGGTCCAGTCGCCGAAGGAACTGGCGCTGACCAACGGCACCGCCCAGCTCGAGGGGCCGCCGTCGATCGTGGACATCACCAAGCTCCCGCCGCTGCAGGAGCCGAACGAGAGCTGATGCTCCCCGCCGGGAATATCCCGGAATGTGTGCCGCTGCCCCAGGGTTCTAACCTTGGGGCAGCGGCATTGCTGCGCCGCGCCGCCGAGCCGCCTAGTGGAGGAGACCCATGACCGACCCGGTGACCATCGAGGAGACTCCCGGACTCGTTCGGGTGTTCGACCAGAAGCGTGCCGAGGACGCGGTCCGGGAGCTGCTGATCGCGGTCGGCGAGGATCCCGAGCGCGAGGGGCTGCGGGAGACCCCGGCCCGGGTGGCCCGTGCCTACCAGGAGATATTCGCCGGCCTCTGGCAGCAGCCGGAGGACGTGCTGACCACCACCTTCGACCTGGGCCACGACGAGATGGTGCTGGTCAAGGACATCGAGGTGACCAGCGTCTGCGAGCACCACCTGGTGCCCTTCCGCGGTGTGGCCCATGTCGGCTACATCCCCTCGCACAGCGGCAAGATCACCGGCCTGTCCAAGCTGGCCCGGCTTGTGGACGTCTACGCCCGCCGCCCGCAGGTGCAGGAGCGGCTGACCACCCAGGTGGCCGACTCGCTGATGCGGATCCTGGAGCCGCGCGGGGTGATCGTGGTGATCGAGTGCGAGCACATGTGCATGTCGATGCGCGGCATCCGCAAGCCCGGGGCCAAGACCATCACCTCGGCGGTGCGCGGCCAGCTCCGGGACGCGGCCACCCGGGCCGAGGCGATGAGCCTGATCATCGGCCGCTAGGCCCGGGCCGGGAACCTCTGCCCGGGAAGCCCTAGCCGGGAACGGCGGGCTGTTCCGCCACCGGGCGGTGCTGCGGGGCCGGACGGGCCTGCCGGCTGGCCGCGGCGGAGGCGGAGGCGGTGGCCGAGGCACGGGGCGCGGGCGGCTCGGCGACCGGGCCGGGCGGCAGCAGCTGCCGGCTGATCCAGGTCAGCGCGGGCCCCAGCTCCAGCTGCCAGGTGGTGAAGTTGTGGCCGCCGCTGGACAGCACCATCGGCGTGGCCTGCATCGGCGGCCGGACCAGCCGCAGGAACTCCTCGGTCGCCGGATAGTCCCGCTCGCCGTGCGCGGTGGTCGCCACCAGCACCTTGACGTTCGGGGCCGCCAGGTTCCGCAGCCGCCAGAGCAGGTTGTAGCTGTTCAGCAGGCTGGTCCTGGCCGGGCCCGCGGGGCCGAACAGGGTCCCGGTCTGCCCGGTCTCGTAGTCGCTGTACTCCCCGCCGAGCGAGACCGCGGCGCCGAACATGTCCGGGTGCCGCATCGTGGTCTCCAGGGCGCAGGTGCCGCCCTCGGAGAAGCCGATCAGCCCCCAGGCGCCGGGCTCCGGCCTGACCCGGTAGGCGGACCGCAGCGCCGCCCGGTAGTCGCCGCTGAGATAGGTCTCCACCTTCGGCCCGCCGACCACGTCCACGCAGTCGGTGTCCCTGGGCGGGGCGACGGTCTGCGAGATCAGCACCACGACGGTGGCCTGCATCCGCCCGGCGGCCATCTGCTTGGCGGCGCCCTGCTGCAGCTTCAGCACCGCGAGCACCCCCTGGATGCTGCCCGGATAGCCGACGTAGGAGGTCAGCACCGGGAAGGCGGTGTGCTGGAACCGGGCCTGGAAGTACTGGGGCGGGAGGTAGACGTACGCCTGCTGGCTGATCCCGCTGCGCGTGCCGACCACGGTCACCGCGTCGTAGCGGCCCACCTGGTCGGCGGGGCCCTGCGGGAGCCCTGGCTGCCGCCGCAGCGCGGCGGAGTCCGCGGCCAGCACCAGCTTGCTGCCGTGCAGGCTCGCCGCCTGCTCCTCGCCGCTGGCCCGGCCGATGGTGACGGTCCCGTCGGAGCCGCCGACCAGGTCGTGCCAGGTGGGGTAGAAGTCGCCGTAGGAGTTGAGCATCAGCGCGACCAGCAGCACCACCGAGAGCTGCGAGGCGAGGATCATGCCGAGCCGGGCGGCGATCCAGTGCACACCGCGCCGGGCCAGCCGGGGCCAGAGCCAGACCGTGGCGCAGACGCAGACCAGGGTCAGCAGCCCCGCCGCGTACTCCAGCCTGCTGCTGGTGAGATCCATGGCCAGTGTCCCGCGCTCTCCTGTGCTCCACGCACCTCCGATGCCCATCGGCATGAACGGAACCCATCCTGCTGCCTGCCGGCCCCGAGGGGCAGCCAGGAGGGCGGGAAGGCCCCCGAACGGGTGAGGGGACGTCAGGAATCGCTGCCGGCGACCGGGGTGAACGGCGCGGCCAGCCGGGCCGACATCCAGCGCAGCGCGGACGGCGTCTCCCGGTTCCAGGTGCCGAAGTTGTGGCCGCCCTCGGGCAGTATCAGCGTGGAGGACTCGGTCGGTGAGGTCGCCGCCGCGGCGAAGGCCATGGTGGCGGCATAGTCGGGCTCGCCCTTCAGACTGCTGGCGACCAGCAGCGAGACCGGCGGGTGCGGCAGGTGCTTCAGCCGCCACATCAGGTCGTTCTCCTGCCGCAGCCGCTGGCTGCCGCCGAAGAGGTCGCCGGTGGTGCTGTCCTCCGCGGACTTGTAGTAGCCGGAGAGCGAGGCGGCGACGTGGAACGACTCCGGGTGGCGCATGGTCAGCTTCAGCGCGCAGTAGCCGCCGGTCGAGTCGCCGATCACCCCCCAGGCGTTGGCGGAGGTCTCGGCCCGGTAGTGCGAGGCGATGGCCTGGTGCAGGTCCTTGGTGAAGAAGGTCTCCGCCTGCGGGCCGCCGGGCACGTCCTGGCACTCGGTGTCCCTGGGCATGGCGACCGAGGGGCGCATCAGCACCAGGATGGTGGGCTTCATCTCGTTCTCGTGGATCGCCTGCGCCGCCACGGTCGGGTACTTCATCCGGGTGACCAGGCTCTGCGCGTTGCCGGGGTAGCCGGTGAACACCACGATCACCGGGAACGAGGTCCTGGCGTAGGCGGGCTCGTTGTACTGCGGCGGAAGGTAGACGAAGCCGGGTTCGGTAAGACCGGTGCCTGAACCGTGGATGGTGACCTGCTCCACCGTGCCGCCGCCGTCGCTGGTGCCGGGCAGCTGCAGGGCGACCGGCTTGCTGTCGGTCACGTCCACCGAGGCCCCGCCGCTGCCCGTGCCGTCGGTGCTGCCGGTACCGCCGGTGCCGCTGGGACGGACCGCCCCACCGTTGATGGCGACCGGGCCGCTCTGGTCGGTGCCCAGCAGGTCGGCCCAGGAGCTGTAGAAGGCGCCCCAGTTGTTGGCGGCCAGGGCGATCGCCAGCAGCGTCAGCAGCTGGCTGGCCAGCAGGGTTCCGATCCTGGCCAGCATGGCGCGCCAGTTGCGACCGCTGAGACGGGGCCAGAGCCAGACCGTCGCCGCAAAGCAGAGCACCGCGAGAACCGCGACGAGTATCTGCAGTTTTTGGCTGGTCAGTCCCATGTCCACATCCTGTTGTGCGCAGTCGATCGCCACCTTTACGGAGCTCCAGACGTTCAAGCATGCCTGGGAGGTTGCTGTGATTTTGTCGTTCTCGCCCCGTTCGGTCGAAACTCATGCCTGAGGCGGACGCACTCCTACTGTGGTCTGACCGAAGTCCTTACCGGACCATCTACCCTGTTCACCCATGAGCGAGCAGCAGGCCACCGAGAGCCACCAGCGCAAGGGCATCCAACTGCCCAGGGTCTCCCGTCCATGGGTTCCCTCGGCGGTGGGCTACGCCACGGCACTGGTCGGACTGGGGGACATCGCCGGCGCGGTGGCCCCGCACTTCAAGGGCAGCCGGGTGCACGAACTGGCCAGCCTGCTGCCGGGCACGGTGACCACGGTGGCGACGGCCGCGTCCCTGGTCGTGGGCATTCTGCTGATCATGCTGGCGCATGCGCTGCGGCGCCGGAAGCGGCGGGCCTGGCAGGCGGTGGCGGTGCTGCTGCCGGTGGGATTCCTGCTGGAGGCACTGCGCTGGCACCACACCGGTACCGCGGCGGTCACCCTGGTGGTGTTCGTCGTCGTACTGCTGAATCGACGTGAGTTCTACGCGCTGTCGGATCCGCGTACCCGCTGGCGGGCGCTGTGGAATTTCCTCGGCATGTCGGTGCTCAGTTTCGGGCTCGGTCTGGTGATTGTCAGTTCGCACGCCAGGACCACCCTGGGATCTCCCAGTTTCGGCGACCGTTTCTGGCAGGTCGCCTGGGGTCTGCTGGGGATCGGCGGCCCGATCCACTACACCTCGGACCGCACCAGCGACCTGGTCTACTACTCGCTCGCCGGGCTCGGCCTGCTCACCGCGGTCAGCACGGTGTGGCTGGCGACCAAGCCGTCCAAGCCGGTGGCCGAGCTCAGCACGGAGGAGGAGGCGCAGGTCCGGGGGCTGCTCACCCGGCACGGCGCCCGGGACTCGCTGGGCTACTTCGCGCTGCGCCGGGACAAGAGCGTGATCTTCTCGCCCAGCGGCAAGGCCGCCATCGCCTACCGGGTGGTCTCCGGGGTGATGCTCGCCTCGGGCGACCCGATCGGCGACGTCGAGGCCTGGCCCGGGGCGATCAAGCTGTTCATGGACGAGGCGCACCGCCACGCCTGGGTGCCCGCGGTGATGGGCTGCAGCGAGACCGGCGGCGAGGTGTGGACCCGCGAGGCCGGACTGGACGCGCTGGAGATCGGGGACGAGGCCATCGTCGAGGTGGCGGACTTCTCGCTGGAGGGCCGGGCCATGCGCAACGTCCGGCAGATGGTGAAGCGGGTCGAGCGGTCCGGCTACACCTGCCAGGTGCGCCGGGTAGACCAGCTGGGCGAGGCCGAACTGGTGGCGATCCGTCATGCCGCCGACGCCTGGCGCGGAACCGAGACCGAGCGCGGCTTCTCCATGGCGCTGGGCCGCTTCGGCGACCCCGCCGACGAGGGCTGCGTGGTGGTCACCGCGCACAAGCTGCCGGAAGGCGCGCCGGCCGGGAGTTCGGACATCCGCGCGGTGCTGCACTTCGTGCCCTGGGGCCCGGACGGGATCTCGCTGGAGCTGATGCGCCGGGACCGGGACGCCGACCCCGGCCTGAACGAACTGCTGATCGTCAAGGCACTGGAAGCCTGCCAGGGACTGGGCGTCAGCCGGGTGTCGCTGAACTTCGCGATGTTCCGCTCGGCGCTGGCCCGCGGCGAGCGGATCGGCGCGGGCCCGGTGCTGCGGGCCTGGCGCGGACTGCTGGTGTTCCTGTCGCGCTGGTTCCAGATCGAGTCGCTGTACAAGTTCAACGCCAAGTTCCGCCCGATCTGGGAGCCCCGCTTCCTGGTCTACCCGACCGCGAGGGACCTGCCCAGGATCGGCATCTCCGCCCTGCAGGCGGAGGCGTTCATCGTGATGGAGCCGCCGAAGTTCCTGAGGCGGCGACAGAAGGCGGTTGCTGCACCCTCGAAGCCGAGGCTGGGTGGGGCGGAGTTGTCGCAGCCCTGAGAATGGCTCCATGAACGCGTACAAGAGCCCCTTGCCAGGTGTGGACGACTGGGGTCGCTGCGGGGTGATGGGGATCGTCAACGTCACCCCCGACTCCTTCTCCGACGGGGGGCTGTGGCTGGACCCGGGCAAGGCGGTGGCGCACGGCCTGGAGCTGGCCGCCCAGGGCGCGGACGTGGTGGACGTCGGCGGCGAGTCCACCCGGCCCGGCGCCGTCCGGGTCACCCGCGAGGAGGAACTGCGCCGGGTGCTCCCGGTGGTCCGCGGCCTGGCCGAGGGCGGGGTGCTGGTCAGCGTGGACACCATGCGCGCGGACGTGGCCGAGGCCGCGGTGGACGCGGGGGCGCGGATCATCAACGACGTCAGCGGGGGGCGCGCGGATCCCGGAATGATCCGGGTGGCCGCTCGAACGGGTGTCCCCTTCGTGGTGATGCACTGGCGCGGGCAGTCCGCAGGTATGGATGAGCTGGCAGGCTACGGCGATGTCGTGGGCGAGGTCATCGAGGAAGTGGAGCGCCAGATGGACGCTGTGGTCTCCGGCGGGGTCGACCCCGCCCAGGTGATCGTCGACCCCGGACTCGGCTTCGCCAAGACCAGGACGCACGACTGGGCCCTGCTGGCCAGGCTCGACGCCTGGGCCCGGCTGGGCCGCCCGGTGCTGGTCGCCGCCTCCCGCAAGCGGTTCCTCGGCACCCTGCTCGCCGACCCGGCCTCCGGCGACCCCCGTCCGCCGCGGGCCCGGGACGCGGCCAGCGCCGCGGTCTCGGCGCTCGCCGCCGCCCAGGGCGCCTGGGCGGTCCGCGTGCACGAGGTCCCGGCCAGCGCGGACGCGGTCCGGGTCGAGGCCGCGCTCAGGGCCGCCCGGGGCGGTGCGCTGTGACCACCTCCGACGACATCGCGGCGGTCGAGGTCGAGGCCGCCAACGCGGCCCTCTACGCCGCCCTCGAGGCCGGCGACCTGGACGCGCTCACCGACGTGTGGGTCTCCGGCGCGGACGCCGACGACGTCCGCGGCGCGGTCTGCGTCCACCCCGGCTGGCCGGTGCTGCGCGGACGGGCCTCGGTGCTGCGCTCCTACGCCCTGATCATGGCCCACACCGAGTACATCCAGTTCTTCCTCACCGACGTGGAGGTGGAACTGGCCGGCGATGTGGCACTTGTCACCTGCACCGAGAACATCCTCTCCGGCGGGGAGGCCGAGGAGGAGGGCGAACTGGGCCCGCTGGTCGGGGGAAGGGTGGTCGCCACCAACCTGTTCCGCCGTACCGCCGAGGGCTGGCGGCTCTGGTCCCACCACGGATCACCCGTCCTGACCAGCGGGCCGGACGAGGAATAGGCGCGGGCCGGACGGGTGCTGTCAGTGCCGCGGGGTACGTTTGGTGCCGTCCGGGCAGCGTTGCCCGAAAAAGCTTGAGTGGAGTGATTCGATGCTGGACCGTGTCGCGGTGCGGGGCCTGCGTGCCCGTGGACACCACGGTGTCTTCGCTCATGAACGCGAGCAGGGACAGACCTTCGTGGTGGACCTGGTCATGGGCGTCGACACCCGGCCCGCCGCGTCCGGCGACGACCTCACCCGCACCGTCCACTACGGGATCGTCTCCGAGGAGGTCGTCGCGGTCATCCAGAGCGACCCGGTGGACCTGATCGAGACCCTGGCGCAGCGCATCGCCGACCAGTGCCTGAAGCACGAGGCGGTACAGGAGGTCGAGGTGACCGTGCACAAGCCGGACGCCCCGATCACCGTGCCGTTCGACGACGTGACCATCACCATCGTTCGGAGCCGCGGATGAGCAGCGATCCCACCACCACACCCGTGTCCCCCGAGGTCGAGCGGCAGGTCGACTCCGCCGACAGCACCCTGCACAACCCGCGCAGCGCCGTGGTGGCGCTGGGCAGCAACCTCGGCAACCGGCTGGACACCCTGCAGGGCGCGATCGACGCGCTGGAGGACACGCCGGGGGTCCGGATCAAGTCCGTCTCCGCGGTCTTCGAGACCGAGGGCGTCGGCGGCCCGGAGAACCAGCCCAACTACTTCAACGCGGTGCTGGTGCTGCGCACCACGCTGCCGCCGCACTCGCTGCTGGAACGCGCCAACGCGGTCGAGGACGCCTTCGGCCGGGTCCGCGAGGTCCGCTGGGGAGCCCGCACCCTGGACGTCGACATCCTGGCCTACGAGGGCGTCGAGCTCGACGCGCCGGAGCTGACCCTGCCGCACCCGCGGGCCCACGAGCGGGCCTTCGTGCTCGCCCCCTGGCTGGACGCCGACCCGGACGCCGAGATCCCCGGCCACGGGTCCGTCGCCGACCTGCTGCGCCGTGTCGGCGAGGAGGGAGTGCAGCGACGCAAGGACGTCTCGCTGCACCTGCCGGAATAGCTGACGGCGACGGGTAGGCTCAACGTCAGTTCGTCGGTCGGCACCGTTTGTTGATCGTGGATGCGTTGGTGGTTGGAGCGAAGGGGAGATCTTGAAGGCGCTACGCCCTGTCGTGCTGCTCGGGATCACCCTGGTCGCAGGGGTGCTCTCCTGGGCCGGATCCCAACTGTGGAACTCGGTGGGCTCGCTGCCCGGCGTCCCCGCCGCCGCCCCGATCGTGCTCGCGGCCGTCGCGGTGGTGCTCGGCGCCACCGCGTACTCGCTGCGCGGCCGGCTCAAGGCCCAGCGGGAGCGGGTGCCGGGCGCCAAGGGCGTCGACCCGCTGTCGGCCGCCCGCGCGGTGGTGCTCGGTCAGGCCAGCGCCCTGGTCTCGGCGCTGGTCACCGGGATCTACGGCGGGATGGGCGTGTTCCTGCTCACCATGGGCGACGCGGTGGCGGCCCGCCGCGGCCAGTCGCTGACCGCGTTGTTCGCGGTGCTGGCCGGAATCGCGGTGATGGCGGCCGGGCTCTGGATCCAGTACATCTGCCGGCTCCCTGACGACCCCGACGCCGAGACCGTCGGCGGCCGGACCTCGGCCGACCGGTCCTAGCGCAGAAAACAGTCACGCAGGGGAGTCCTTCGTGGACCCGATGTCACGGTCCACTGCTGTCAAGACCGTCTTTGCGGCCTCACGAGACATGGTTGCGCAAGTCACGCTAGATTTCTGGCCATGCCACGTGGTCGCCATCGCCAGTCCTCGCCTCTGAGCAGGCTTCTTCCCCCCACCGCCTGTGGAGTCCTGGCCATTGCCTCGCTCATAGCCGCGGTCTTCACCGGTGATCCGGCGGTGCTGCGGACCCTGGTCGTGGCCGCGTCCGTCGGCGCCTTCGCCGGCGCGGTGCTGCTGCGGCTGCGCGAGCACGCCGGCGACGTCGAGCTGGAGGCGGAGATCGCCGCGAGGTCGCGCGACGAATCCCGCTTCGAGGACCGCGTGGCCGAGTTGGAGTACCAGGCGGAGACGGCCGAGGAGCAGGTGAAGCGGCTGGAGCGGCGACTGCTCGCCCAGCGTGCCCAGATCACCCGGATCGAGTCCGAGAACGCCAGGCTGCTGCGGGAGCGGGCGCGGGCGGCGGCCGAGGAGATCGCGCGGGAGGCCGAGCAGGCTCGCCTCCGCGAGGTCACCGCACGTGGGACACGCCCCACACCCACCGCCTACCTCAAGGCCGCGGCGGCGCTCCGCGGCCTCGAACGCAGGGCGGCCGTGGGCCAGGCTCAACGCATTGCGGCGAACGCCGCCACAGTCACCCCACGAAGCGTCACCCCGCAGGCGGCTGCACCGCAGGCCGAGGGGCAGCAGGGGGCTGCACCGCAGGCCGAGGGGCAGCAGGGGGCTGCGCCGCAGGCCGGTGCTTCGCGGGAGACCGCGCCGCAGGCGGCTGCGCTGCAGATTGGCGCTCAGCAGAGCGGTTCGCCGCAGGCCGAGGGACAGCAGGCAGATGCCGCGCAGGCCGTAGGCCAACAGGCGGCTGCGCCGCAGAGTGGTGCGCCGCAGGCGGGTGGCCCGCAGGGCGTGGGCTCGCTGGCTGGTGCTCCGCAGGAGACCGCGCCGCAGGGCGTTGGCCAGCAGGCAGTTGCCGCGCAGGGTAGTGCTGGCCAGCAGGCGGGTGCGCCGCAGGGCGAGGAGCAGCAGGCGGTTGCTGCGCGGGGCGTGGGTCAGCAGGCCGGTGCGCCGCAGGCGGGTGGCCCGCAGGGGGCCGGGGCGCAGGTAGGGGTGCACCAGGCGGCGCCGCAGGCGGTTGTGGGGGGCGAGGCTGCTGCCGTGTCTGCCGCGCCGTTGCCTTCGGCACTGGACGCGCTTGCCGCACGGCAGCACCCGGTGCAGGAACGTCCCGCCACCCCCGCGTCGGCGACTCCGCAGGGGCCGGCCTGGGCGCGGGCGGCGCTCCCGCCGATGCGGCCGGCCTCGGCCGTGCTGCCGACGGCACTGACGCGGCCCAGCCGCCAGTCGCGGGACCTGCTGCGCAAGGACGCCGGCAGCAGCGGCACCTTCAACTTCTTCAGCCGCCAGGAGGCGGCCATCTCCACCGGCCTCGGCGACCTCGCCGACGTCGTCGGGGACGAGGCCGCCGCCGCGCAGTCCCGCTACGCCGGTGAGGCCCCGGCGGCGGAGCCGACCCCCGGCGCGGGCACGCTGCCCGACCCGGTCCACGACCGCGAGGCGCAGGCGGAGGCGGAGCTGGTGGACCTGACCGCCGACGACGAGACCGAGCCGATCGACGTGCGGGCCCTGCGCGCCATCTGACCGTGCGCCATCTGACCAGAGGTCACTTGTCGATGTCGCCGACGACGAAGAACATCGAGCCCAGGATCGCCACCATGTCGGCGACCAGGGTGCCCGGCAGCAGCTCGGCCAGGACCTGGATGTTGTTGTAGGACGCGGACCGCAGCTTCAGCCGCCACGGCGTCTTGTCGCCGCGCGAGACCAGGTAGTAGCCGTTGATGCCGAGCGGGTTCTCGGTCCAGGTGTAGGTGTGGCCCTCCGGGGCCTTCAGCACCTTGGGCAGCCGGGTGTTGATGGGGCCGGGCGCGGCGGCGTCCAGCCGGTCCAGGCAGGCGTCGGCCAGGTCGAGCGAGTTGTGCACCTGGTCGAGCAGGCATTCGAACCGGGCCAGGCAGTCGCCCTCCTGACGGGTGGCCACCTTGAGCACGTCGCCCAGTTCCGCGTACCCGAGGTACGGCTCGTCCCGGCGCAGGTCGAAGTCGACGCCGGAGGCCCGGGCGATCGGCCCGCTCACCCCGTAGGCGTGCACGAACTCCGGGGCGAGCACGCCGACGCCCCGGGTGCGGGCGCGGAAGATGTCATTGCCGAGGACCAGGTCGTCGAACAGGCCCATCCGGCCGCGCAGCGCGGCGACCGTGGCGCGGACCCGTCCGTACCACCCGGCCGGGAGGTCCTCCTTGAGGCCGCCGACCCGGTTGAACATGTAGTGCATCCGGCCGCCGGAGGCTTCCTCCATCACGGCCTGGAGCTGCTCCCGCTCGTGGAAGGAGTGGAAGATCGGGGTGATCCCGCCCAGCTCCAGCGGGTAGGAGCCGATGAACATCAGGTGGTTCAGCACCCGGTTCAGCTCGGCCAGCAGGGTGCGGGTCCAGGTGGCCCGCTCCGGGACCTCCATGCCGAGCATCCGTTCGACGCCGAGCACCACGCCCAGCTCGTTGGCGAAGGCCGACAGCCAGTCATGACGGTTCGCCAGCATGATGATCTGACGGTAGTCACGGGCCTCGAACAGCTTCTCCGCGCCCCGGTGCATATAACCGACCACCGGCTCCGCGGCGGTGATCAGCTCGCCGTCGAGGTGCAGCTTGAGCCGCAGCACGCCATGGGTCGAGGGGTGCTGCGGGCCGATGTTCAGCACCATGTCGGTGGTGCCCAGCTCGGTGGCCGCCCCGGCGCCGATCCCGACCATGGTCTCGCGCGTGCTACTCGTCATGGGGCAAGAGTGTGCCATTCCCGGGGCAGCGGGATCCCCACCGACTGGATACCCCAGCCGAAGCCGCCGAGGCCGCCGCTCGCGGTCAGCTCCGCCGCCTCCCCGGCGGCGGCCAGCGCCCGGACGTAGCCGGCCGGGTCGCTGGACGCCAGGGCGAGCGGGGGGCGGGCGCCGCTGAGGCCGAGCAGCCGCAGTGCGTCCCGCTGCGTTGTCCACAGGCTGTGGACAACGCCCGGGTTCGCGGCCAGAGAGGCGTCCAGGCAGGCGTCCAGGGCCACATGGGAGGTCAGGTCACAGCTCCCGTCCGGGACCGGACGCACCTCGCGGCCCTCACGGAAGGCGGCCAGGGTGCCGAACGGCGGGCGGGAGCCGCTGCGGTGGGCGTAGTCGACGGCCACCGCGACCCCGCGGCCCAGCGAGGCCACCGCCTCGGCCCAGGCCCGGTCCCTGGGCAGCCCGATCTCGGCCCGGAAGCCCGGTTCGGCGTGCTCGGGGCCGAGCGGCCACCAGCGGTCCAGCCAGGCCGCGTCCGCCCCCGCCACCGGCTCGCCGAGCTGCTCGTCCCCGGTCGCCGGGCAGACCCGCAGCAGCCGGGGCACGCCCTCGTGGTCCACCTCGGCGATCTCCACCGGCACGTTGTCCAGCCATTCGTTGGCGAACAGCAGACCGGCCGCGGCCGGTTCGATCCGGTCGGACCAGTGGATCCAGGACGGCAGGCGCTCCGGGCGCGGCGCCTTCTCCACAGCGCGCAGCACCAGCCTGCGCGCCAGCTCCGGCGCCTCCGCGCGGGCGTGCGCGCCCAGCGCCACCAGCAGCTCCGCGCGCCCCGCACCCATATCGGTGACCACCAGCTCCGCCGGACGGCCCAGTGCCTGGTCCAGCTGCCGCAGCAGGGTGAGCACCGCTCCGGCGAACAGCTCCGAGGCATGCACGGAGGTGCGGAAGTGCGCCGCGGGCCCGGACGGCCGCACAAAGAAGCCGCCGTCCCCGTACAGCGCCTGCTCGGTCGCCTGCCGCCAGCCGCGCCACGCCCGGTCCACCTGGTCACCATCCACCGCTGCACCCTACGGGCCGGCAGGGCCGGGACCGGAACCGGAACGCTTCTCCGACCTGCGGAGGACGCCCAAGTCAGCCCGGCGGGGGACCCTGGAGCGGTTCCGTCTGCCTAGGCTGGTAACCGTGCAGTACATCTACAGCTGGTTCCGCAGGCACCCGACCCTGGTTGACGCCGGGTGGGCTGCCCTGCTGTTCCTGCTGTGCCTGCTGCAGATCGGCACCGACCGGCCGGACGACGGGCACGTGGTCCGGGGCTCCCTGGTGGTGTGCTCGGTGGTGCTGTGCGTCCTGGTCGCGGTCCGCCGGCGCCGTCCGGACCTGGCGGTGCTGCTCGGCATCCTGGTCGGCCTCGCCCAGGTGGCCCTGCACTGGGACCCGAACACCGCCGATGTCGCGCTGCTGATCCTGGCCTACACCGGCGCCGCCTTCTCCCGGACCTGGGTCTCCCGGGTGACGCTGGCGGTCAGCTTCGCCTCGGGCCCGCTGACCTGGTTCCGCTTCGGCGACGGCAACCCGCACGACCGCCAGAACGCGCTCTGGTTCAGCCTCTTCACCGGCCTGCTGTTCTCCACCCCCTTCATCCTCTGCTGGGTGCTCGGCCGGTTCACCCGGATCCGCCGCGCCTACTACGTCGAGCTGGAGGACCGGGCGGCCCGGCTGGAGCGCGAGCGCGACGCCCAGTCCAAGATCGCCGTCGCCGCGGAACGCGCCCGGATCGCCCGTGAGCTGCACGACGTGGTGGCCCACAATGTGTCGGTGATGATCGTTCAGGCCGACGGCGCCTCCTATGTGATGGACGGTTCGCCGGAGCAGGCCAAGCAGGCGCTGGCGACCATCGCCAGCACCGGCCGGCAGGCGCTGGAGGAGATGCGCCGGCTGCTGGGGCTGCTGCGCTCCGCCGACACCGCGGGCGAGTACGTGCCGCAGCCGGGCGTCGAACAGCTGCCCGAGCTGCTGGAGCAGGTCCGCAACGCGGGGATGCCGGTGGCCTTCCGGGTCGACGGCGAGCCGCGCGACCTGCCGCGCGGCGTGGAGCTGACGGCGTACCGGATCGTCCAGGAGGCGCTGACCAACGCCCGCAAGCACGGCGGCCCGCAGACCAGCGCGACGGTGCGGATCCGCTTCGACGACCGCGGGCTGGACATGCTGATCGAGGACAACGGCCGCGGCGCCAGCGCCGAGCTGGCCCGCGACGGCGGCGAGGACGGCTTCGGCCACGGCCTGATCGGGATGCGCGAGCGGGTCGGCATGGTCGGCGGCACGCTCGACGCCGGGCCCCGTCCCGGTGGCGGCTTCCGGATCAACGCGGTGCTGCCGCTGACGCCCTCCCGCAGGCCCGCCGCGGCCGGCGCGGTGCCCGACGCGGTGTCCGACGCCGTGCCGACCGAGGCCCCCGCCCCGGCCGGCCCCCTTTCCTGACCAGCGAAGGAATCCTCTCCATGCCGATCCGCGTGATGCTCGTCGACGACCAGGAGCTGCTGCGCACCGGCTTCCGGATGGTGCTCCAGTCGCAGCAGGACATCGAGGTCGTGGCCGAGGCCGGGGACGGGCTCCGGGCGCTGGAGGTGCTGGCCGAAACCGAGGTCGACGTGATCCTGATGGACGTCCGGATGCCCCGGATGGACGGGGTCGAGGCGACCCGGCGGATCTGCTCCGCGCAGCTCCCCGACCAGGACGGGCTGGTCACCGGCCCGCGGGTGCTCATCCTCACCACCTTCGACCTGGACGAGTACGCCTTCGCCGCGCTGAAGGCCGGCGCCAGCGGCTTCCTGCTCAAGGACGTGCCGCCGGCCGAGCTGGTCGCCGCGATCCGCGCGGTCCGGGGCGGCGACGCGGTGGTGGCGCCGACCACCACCCGCCGCATGATCGACCGCTTCGCCACGGTCCTGCCCAGCTCGGTGCCGGTGGCCGACACCCCGGAGCTGGCCCGGCTCACCGAGCGCGAGCGCGAGGTGCTGCTGCTGATCGCCCAGGGGCTGTCCAACGGCGAGATCGCGGCGCGGCTGACGCTGTCCGAGGCCACCGTGAAGACCCATGTCGGCCGGATCCTCACCAAGCTGCAGCTGCGCGACCGGGTGCAGGCCGTGGTGCTGGCCTACGAGACCGGCCTGGTCCGGGCCGGCGGCACGGTCTAGCTGCCGTCCGGCGGCTGCTACCCGGCGGCCCGCAGCCGCCGCAGGAACGCGCCGACCGCCTTGCCGACCTCCTCCGCCGACCACTCCAGTCCCGGTCCGGCGACGGTCAGCTCGGTGAAGGAGATCCCCGGCAGCCCCGGCTCGTGCCACATCAGCGGCAGCACCGCCTCCCCGGTCTGCTCCGCGAACAGCGTCGCGGTCTCGTTCAGCAGCTCCGCCGGGAACGGCAGCCACAGCTGGAACTGGTGGGTGTGCGGCGGCTCGGGGAAGACCCGGGCGCCGGGGACCGCGGCGACGGCCCCGGCGATCGCCCCGGCCACCGCCTTGGCGTGCTCCACGTAGGCGCCCAGCCGGGGCAGCTCCCGCTCGATGCCGCGCAGCGCGCTCAGCGCCGCAGGCCACTGCTGGTAGAGCTGGCCCCCGTAGCGGTGCCGCCAGGTCCGCGCCTGGTCCGTGAACGTGGCGGGCCCGGCCAGGGCGGCCCCGCTGATGCCGCCCAGGGTCTTGTAGAAGGACACATAGACCGAGTCGGCCAGCGCGGCGATCTCCGGCAGCGGGCGGCCGAAGTGCGGCACCGTCTCCCACAGCCGCGCGCCGTCGAAGTGCACCACCGCGTCCCTGGCCCGGGCGGCCCCGACCACCGCCTCCAGCTCCTCCCAGCTCGGCAGCAGGAAGCCCGCGTCCCGCAGCGGGAGCTCCAGCATCAGGGTGCCGAAGGGCTCCGCGCACTCCGCCACCTCGTCCGCCGTGGCGATCCGCCGCTCGGTGCTGGGCCAGACGCTGCGCAGCCCGCTGAGCTGGGAGTACGCAAAACGCTCATGCACCTCGGGGTGCGCCAGCGGGTGCATGGCGACGGTCGGGTCGCCGGTCCGCTCGGCCCAGCAGCGCAGCGCGACCTGCTGGGCCATGGTCCCGGTCGGGAAGAACGCCGCCGCCTCCGTCCCCAGCAGCTCGGCCACCCGCTGCTCCAGGGCCTCAACGATGCCGTTGCCGTAGACGTCGGTGCGGGTGTCCAGGTCGTGGGAGCCGCCAGCGAGGTCGTCCAGGCTCTCGCGGAGGGTCGACGGCCTGGTTCCGGAGAGCTGCCTGGTGCAGCCGCGGAGGGTCTCGAAGCGGCGCTGCGCGGGGTCGGTCACGTTCTCTTCAGCCATGGGCCGATCATCCCGCACCCGCGGCACCGATACCCTCAAGCGGTGCCAACCCCAGTTCCGGGGCTGACCGGGAGGTCGCCGGTGTCATACGATCCGGCAGCACACGCCGTAGAACGCCCCGGAGGGTCCGTTGTTCGCTCTAGTCCTCAGGTCGCTGCTGATCCCGCTGGCACGCGTGGTCTACCGGCCGGTGATCGAGGGACGCGACAACGTACCCAGGCGCGGTCCGGTGATCCTCGCCAGCAACCACCTGTCCTTCATCGACAGCATGGTCATCCCGCTGGTCTCGCCGCGCCCGGTGGCCTTCCTGGCCAAGGCCGAGTACTGGAACGGGACCGGTCTGAAGGGCCGGATCAGCAAGGCCTTCTTCACCGCGATCAACGCCGTGCCGGTCGAGCGCGGCACCCACCGCGCGGCCCAGGCCTCGCTGGACGCCTCGCTGGCCGTGCTCAACGACGGCATGGCCTTCGGCATCTACCCGGAGGGCAAGCGCTCGCTCGACGGCCGGCTCTACCGCGGTCGCACCGGCGTCGCCTGGCTGGCGCTGACCTCCGGCGCGCCGGTGGTCCCGGTCGCGCTGGCCGGCACCCAGGACATCCAGCCGGTGGGCAAGCGGCTGCCGCGGATCCGCCGGGTCACCGTCCGCTTCGGCGAGCCGCTGGACTTCAACGACCGCCGCGACGTCCGCCCGGTCGGCCCGGTCCGCCGCGCGGTGACCGACGAGATCATGGACGCCATCGCCGCGCTGTCCCAGCAGGAGCGCGCGAACGTCTACAACGAGGGCCCCAAGGACGACACCGAGGCGGCTTAGCGCTCCGCCGTAGGATGGGGCGGTACGTCCGGTACCCGAGAGGACTGGAACGGAAGAAGGAGCGCCAGACGTGAGTGCGGACGATTCCGGTCTGCCGACCTTCGGTGATCCCGCAGACCCCGGCAACCGGCCCGCGCGGCTCGCCGTCGGCGTGGTCGGGACCGGGCGGGTGGGGCCCGCGCTGGGGGCCGCGCTGCAGTTGGCGGGCCACCGGGTGGTCGCCGCGTCCGGGGTGTCGGCGGTCTCGCGCCGCCGGGCCGAGACGCTGCTGCCCGGGGTACGGCTGGTGACGCCGCCGCAGGTGATGGCCGCGTCGGACCTGGTGCTGCTGACCGTCCCCGACGATGTGCTGCCCGAGCTGGTGGCCGGCCTGGCCGCGACCGGCGCGGTCCGCCCCGGCCAGCTGCTGGTGCACACCTCCGGCGCCCATGGCGTGGCGGTGCTCGACCCCGCCACCCGGGTCGGCGGGCTGCCGCTGGCGCTGCACCCGGCGATGACCTTCACCGGGACCTCGGTGGACGTGGCCAGGCTGCACGGCTGCCCGTTCGGGGTGACCTCGCCGGAGGAACTGCGGCCGGTCGCCGAGGCGCTGGTGGTGGAGATGGGCGGCGAGCCCGAGTGGGTCCCCGAGGAGGTCCGCCCGCTCTACCACACCGCCCTGGCCCACGGCTCGAACCACCTGGTCACCCTGGTCGCGCAGGCGATGGAGATCCTCAGCGACGCGGGTGTGGCCGAGCCGGGCCGGATGCTGGGCCCGCTGCTCGGCGCCGCCCTGGACAACGCCCTGCGCAGCGGTGACGCCGCGCTGACCGGGCCGGTCGCCCGCGGCGACGCCGGCACCGTGCGCAAGCACGTCGAGCAGCTGCGGCAGACCTCGCCGCAGGTGCTGGACAGCTACCGGGCGATGGCCAGGGCCACCGCGGACCGGGCGCTGGCCAACGGGATGCTGAAGGCGGACGCGGCGGCGGCGCTGCTGGACGTCCTCGCGGAGGAGGAGCGGACATGAGCGCGCTGCTGGTGCGTACGGCGAAGGAGCTGGCGCGGGCGGCGGACGGCCGTCCGCGCGCGGTGGTGATGACCATGGGCGCGCTGCACCAGGGCCACGCCGCGCTGGTCCGGGCGGCCAGGGAGCGGGTGGGCGCCGACGGCGCGGTGGTGCTGACGGTCTTCGTCAACCCGCTGCAGTTCGGTGCCGGCGAGGACCTCGACCGCTATCCGCGCACCCTGGACGCCGACCTGGTGCTGGCCGCCGAGGCCGGGGCCGACCTGGTCTTCGCCCCGACGGTGGACGAGGTCTACCCCGGCGGCGCGCCGCAGGTCCGGATCGCGGCCGGCCCGATGGGGGAGCGCTACGAGGGGGCGTCCCGGCCCGGCCACTTCGACGGGATGCTGACCGTGGTCGCCAAGCTGCTGCACCTGACCGCCCCCGGCACCGCCTTCTACGGCGAGAAGGACGGGCAGCAGCTGGCGCTGATCCGGCGGATGGTCCGCGACCTGGACTTCCCGGTCGAGATCGTGGGCGTGCCGACGGTCCGTGAGGCCGACGGTCTGGCGCTCTCCAGCCGCAACCGGTATCTCTCGGAGCAGGACCGGGCGGAGGCGCTGGCGCTCTCCCGGGCCCTGTTCGCCGGACGGGACGCCCGCGCGGGCGGACCGGCGGCGGTGCGGGCGGCGGCGGAGGCGGTGCTCGCGGGTGCCGGACCGGCCGTCGACTACCTCGCCCTGGTCGACCCGGCCGACTTCACCGGCATCGACCGGGAGGACTTCCGCGGCGAGGCGCTGCTCGCGGTCGCCGCGAAGGTCGGCAGCACCCGGCTGATCGACAACGTACGGCTCAGTTTTTCCTAGCAGAGTTCTCGCAGACAAGTCCCGGCATGTACTCACCACCAGGAGACGTGACCATGTTCCGCACCATGCTGAAGTCCAAGATCCACCGCGCCACCGTCACCCAGGCCGACCTGCACTACGTGGGCTCGGTCACGGTCGACCAGGACCTGCTGGACGCCGCCGACCTGCTGCCCGGCGAGCTGGTCCACATCGTCGACATCAACAACGGCAACCGGCTGGAGACCTACACCATCGCCGGTGAGCGCGGCAGCGGCATCATCGGCATCAACGGGGCCGCCGCCCGGCTGGTGCACCCCGGCGACCTGGTGATCCTGATCGCCTACGCCCAGCTGGCCGACGCCGAGGCGCGGACCTACCGGCCGCGGATCGTGTTCGTGGACGGCGACAACCGGATCACCCACCTCGGCGCCGACGCCGGGCACGCGCCGCAGGGCAGCGGACTGCTCTCCGGCCGTACGGATTCCCGTGCGATCCCCGGGCAGGCGTACGGTGACGTCGAAGGTGCCGCCCACAGCTATGCACCCACGTACGCCCGGAGCGAAGCATGACCCCAGTACTCCACGGTCCCCGGACCCGACTCGCCGCACCGGCCCCCGGCTGGACCGTCGCCACGGACGTGGTCGTCGTCGGCTCCGGCGTCGCCGGGCTGACCACCGCGCTGCGGCTGCGGGCCGCCGGGCTGAAGGTGCTGGTCGTCACCAAGGCGATGCTGGACGACGGCTCCACCCGCTGGGCCCAGGGCGGCATCGCCGCCGCGCTCGGCGAGGGCGACACCCCCCAGCAGCACCTGGACGACACCCTGGTGGCCGGGGCCGGCCTCTGCGACGCGGAGGCGGTCCGGGTGCTGGTCACCGAGGGCCCGGCCGCGGTGCGCCGGCTGATCGAGACTGGCGCGGCCTTCGACAAGGACCCCGAGGGCGAGATCCTGCTGACCCGGGAGGGCGGCCACCACCGCCGCCGGATCGCCCACGCCGGCGGCGACGCCACCGGCGCCGAGATCTCCCGCGCGCTGGTCGACGCGGTCCGCCTGGACGACGGCATCGAGCTGATCGAGCACGCGCTGGTGCTCGACCTGCTCACCGACGTCAAGGGCCGCACCGCCGGGCTGACCCTGCACGTAATGGGCGAGGGCCAACGGGACGGCGTCGGCGCGGTGCACGCCCGCGCGGTGGTGCTGGCCACCGGCGGCATGGGCCAGGTCTTCTCGGCCACCACCAACCCCGCCGTGTCCACCGGCGACGGCGTCGCGCTGGCGCTGCGGGCCGGGGCCGAGGTCACCGACCTGGAGTTCGTCCAGTTCCACCCGACCGTGCTCTGGCTCGGCCCGGACGTCGAGGGCCAGCAGCCGCTGATCTCCGAGGCGGTCCGCGGCGAGGGCGCGTACCTGGTCGACGCCGACGAGGTGCGGTTCATGGTCGGTCAGCACGAGCTGGCCGAGCTGGCGCCGCGCGACATCGTCGCCAAGGGCATCACGCGGCGGATGCAGGAGACCGGTGCCGAGCACATGTACCTGGACGGACGGCACTTCGGCGAGCAGATGTGGGAGGAGCGCTTCCCGACCATCCTCGCCTCCTGCCGGTCGCACGGCATCGACCCGGTGACCGAGCTGATCCCGGTCGCCCCGGCCGCCCACTACGCCTCCGGCGGGGTCCGTACCGACCTGCGCGGGCACACCAGCGTGTCCGGCCTCTACGCCTGCGGCGAGGTCGCCTGCACCGGGGTGCACGGGGCGAACCGGCTGGCCTCCAACTCGCTGCTCGAGGGCCTGGTCTTCGCCGAGCGGATCGCCGCCGACATCCTGGACCGGGACGCGGCCGGAAAGCTGACGCCCCGTCACGAGGATACGGCGCTGGAGGTGCAGCGGGTCCCGCTGCTGGCCTCCGAGGCGCGGGCCGACATCCAGCGGCTGATGACCCGCGGCGTCGGCGTGCTGCGCAGCGCCGCCAGCATGGCCGAGGCCGCCGAGGGCCTGGCCGGCCTGGCCGCCGCCCATCCGGATGACACGAACAAGGGCGAGTCCCCGCAGGTGGAGACCTGGGAGGCGACCAATCTGCACCTGGTCGCCACCGCCCTCACCGCCGCCGCCCGGCTCCGCGAGGAGACCCGCGGCTGCCACTGGCGCGAGGACTTCCCGGACCGCGACGACCTCCGTTGGAACACGCATCTGATCAGCCGTCAGCAGGACGGCGTCCTGACCACCCTTCCCCAGGAGCAGCAGTGACCGAGCACGACCACCACCACGAACTCCCGCTGGTCTCCGAGGGCGGCTGCGGGGACGGCTGCGCCTGCGGCGGCGAGGAGTACGTCACCGGGCTCGACCCGCAGCTCGCCGAGCTGCTGGAGCAGGCCGGCCTCGACCCGGTCGAGGTCGAGGACATCGCCACCCTGGCGCTGGCCGAGGACCTGGCCGGGGGCGAGGACGTGACCTCCCTCGCCACCGTCCCCGAGGACGCCTTCGCGACCGCCGACTTCACCGCCCGCGAGGCCGGCGTCGTGGCCGGGCTGCGGGTGGCCGAGGCCGTGGTCTCGCTGGTGGCCGAGGAGGAGTTCAGCGTCGAGCGCCATGTCGAGGACGGCGACCGGGTCGAGGCCGGCCAGGTGCTGCTGAGCGTCACCACCCGGACCCGCGACCTGCTGACCGCCGAGCGCAGCGCGCTCAACCTGCTCTGCCACCTGTCCGGGGTCGCCACCGCCACCCGCGCCTGGGCCGACGCCCTGGACGGCACCGGCGCGGTGGTCCGGGACACCCGCAAGACCACCCCGGGCCTGCGGGCGCTGCAGAAGTACGCGGTCCGCTGCGGCGGCGGCGCCAACCACCGGATGGCGCTCTCGGACGCCGCCCTGGTCAAGGACAACCACGTGATCGCGGCCGGAGGGGTGGCCGAGGCGTTCAAGGCCGTCCGCGACGCCTACCCGGACCTGGCCGTCGAGATCGAGGTGGACCGGCTGGACCAGATCCAGCCGGTGCTGGACGCGGGCGCCGACCTGATCCTGCTGGACAACTTCACCGTCCCCGAGCTGCGCGAGGCGGTCGCCCTGGTGGCCGGCCGGGCCAAGCTGGAGTCCTCCGGCGGCCTCACCCTGAACACGGCCCGGGCCGTCGCCGAGACCGGTGTCGACTACCTGGCGGTGGGCGCTCTGACACACTCCTCACCGATCCTTGACATCGGCCTGGACCTGCGCGGATAGTCCTCCGACCACTCTTCACCAGGAACGGCTGTCCCCATGCTGCTCACGATCGACGTCGGCAACACCCACACGGTCCTCGGTCTCTTCGACGGTGAGGAGATCGTGGAGCACTGGCGGGTGTCCACCGACCCGCGCCGCACCGCCGACGAGACCGCCGTGCTGATGCAGGGGCTGATGGGCTCGCACCCGGCCCTGGGCGAGGACACGGTGGACGGCCTGGCGATCTGCTCCACCGTGCCCTCGGTGCTGCACGAGCTGCGCGAGGTGACCCGCCGCTACTACGGGGACGTCCCCGCGGTGCTGGTGGAGCCGGGGGTGAAGACCGGGGTGCACGTCCTGACCGACAACCCCAAGGAGGTCGGCGCGGACCGGATCGTCAACACCCTTGCCGCCAAGCACCTCTACGGCGGCCCCGCGATCATCGTGGACTTCGGGACGGCGACCACCTTCGACGCGGTCAACGAGCGCGGCGACTACGTGGGCGGGGCGATCGCGCCGGGCATCGAGATCTCGGTGGAGGCGCTGGGCAAGCGCGGCGCGATGCTGCGCAAGATCGAGCTGATCCGCCCGCGCAGCGTGATCGGCAAGAACACCGTGGAGTGCATGCAGTCGGGCATCATCTACGGCTTCGCCGGGCAGGTGGACGGCCTGGTCAACCGGATGGCCGCGGAGCTGTCCACCGACCCGGACGAGGTGCATGTCATCGCCACCGGCGGGCTGGCCCCCTTGGTACTGGGCGAAGCAAGCTCGATCGATGTCCATGAGCCGTGGCTGACCCTGATCGGCCTGCGACTGGTGTACGAGCGCAACACGGCGGGCTGACGCTGGGGTGGCAGCCGGTGGTGATGTGGAAGCCCAGGCTGTGCCGCGCGGTGCCGGGGTCGCCCGCGGCCCGGACCGACACCGAGCCGCCGTGCAGCACGCTGCCGCCGGGCAGGTCCGCCACCGCCCGCACCTGCAGCACCACGGTCGCGCTGCCGGCCGACGCGAGCCCGCCGGGCAGCTGGCAGGTCACGGTGCCGCCCCGGCCGGCGGCGGTCGGCTCGCAGCCGTCCGGGGGGCCGATGTCGGCCACTCCGTGCGGGAGGGTGACGGACAGCTGCACCGGGCCCTCGGCGGGTTCCCGGCCGGTCCCGGCGATCAGGATCCGGACGCTGGTCGCGTCGGTGTCGACTTCCGCGACGGTGAGCCCGGTACGGGCGGTGGTGGCCTCGGCGGCCCCGACCAGGGCCAGCAGCCCGGTGGTGGCGAGCAGGACGGTCAGTCGGCGGCGCAGCATGGTCGGCCTCCCGGATCCAAAGGAACTCCCAGTAGCCAAGAGAATACTGTGTGTAGTCCATTGGGTGGATCTCGCGCGTCGATAATCACAAATAGCCTGATATCGGCATAGCGTCACTGCATGCCTACGCCCCATGGATCTCGCGGCGGTATGGCCTTCAGTGCGGACGAGCTGCGGGTGATGCGGCGTGCCCTCGCCCAGGTCCTGCACCCCCCGAACCAGGCCCTTGCCCTCGCCCCGAACCCCCCGGCCCTCCCGCCCGGCGCCACCGACCGCAAGCTCGCCCGCGTCCCCGACCGCTCCGGCTGGATCGAGGACGTCCAGGAGGTGCTGCGGCTGGCCGAGTCCATCGACGAGGCGGTGGAGGAGGCGGGCCGGATGCGCGCCTTCGCCCTGGCCGACCTCGTCCGCTACCGCAGTGCCCTGCCCGGCAGCGCCGCCGGGTACCTGGAGCGGCTCCGGGAGTCCGTCGCCGACGGCTACGTCCCGGACGCCGAGGACCTCTCGGCGCTGCGCACCCTGACCGCGCTCCCCTGCGCCCCCGCCGAGCGGGTCCGCCGCCTCGCGCTGCGGTCGCGCTGCGGGGAGCTGGCCGAGGCCGCGGTCCGCCGCCGGCTCACGGCGCCCCCGGCGCCGCCCAGGCCGTCGGCGCTGCCGGCCTCCGCGCGGGTCGCCGACGTCCGGGTGGCCGGGCTCAGGGCCGGCAGCGGCGCGGCGGCCCTCTCCGCCGGCAGCTCGGGCAATGTGGCCGAGTTCGCCCGCCCGGCCAGGCCGCAGCGCCTGCGCGAGCAGCCCCGTCCCTTTCCGATCCGACCTGGAGGACCCGCCATGGACCCGTACGACTCCGCTCCCCGCTCTGTCGACCCGCGTCCCGGCGGCCCCGCGCCCAAGGACCCCGCCGAGCGGGGGCGTCCGATCCCCACCCCGGGCGACCTGTGGCCGCGCGGCGTCCGCCGCGAGCGCGGCGAGCGCGGCGAGGAGGACGAGCTCGCCACCGGCACCGGCTGAACCCCCGGCCCCGCCCCGCCGTTTAACGGGTGGCGGCGGCACCGCCCGCGCTGGATACCCTTAGGGCGTGACTGATCAGACCTCCGCGCCCGCGCCCGCGACCGACGACCTTCCCGAGCAGATGCGGGTACGCCGCGAGAAGCTGGACCGGCTCCGCGCCGCCGGCGTCGACCCGTACCCGGTCGGCTTCCCGCGGACGACCACCCTGGCCGCCCTCAGGGCCGCCCACCCCGGCCTGGCGGCGGACGTCGCCACCGGGGAGCGGGCCGGGGTGGCCGGGCGGGTCGTGCTCAGCCGGACCGGCGGCAAGCTCTGCTTCGCCACCCTCCGCGACGGCACCGACGACCTCCAGGTGATGCTGTCCCTGGACAAGCTCGGCGAGGAGCGCCTCGCGGCCTGGAAGACCGACATCGACCTGGGCGACCACGTCGGCGTCGAGGGCGAGGTGATCACCTCCAAGCGCGGCGAGCTGTCGATCCTGGTCGACCGCTGGGAGCTCACCGCCAAGTGCCTGCGCCCGCTGCCGGACAAGCACAAGGGCCTGACCGACCCGGAGGCCCGGGTCCGCCAGCGCTACGTGGACCTGATCGTGAACCCCGAGGCGCGGGAGATGATGCACCTGCGCAGCCGGGTGCTGCGCTCGCTGCGCCGCACCTTCGAGGACCGCGGCTTCCTCGAGGTCGAGACCCCGATGCTGCAGCCGATCCACGGCGGGGCGAACGCGCGTCCGTTCAAGACCCACATCAACGCCTACGACATCGACCTCTACCTGCGCATCGCCACCGAGCTCTACCTCAAGAAGCTGATGGTCGGCGGCGCCGAGAAGGTCTTCGAGATCAACCGGAACTTCCGCAACGAGGGCGCCGACGCGACCCACAACCCGGAGTTCACCGCGATCGAGTCCTACGAGGCCTACGGCGACTACGACACCCAGGCCGAGCTGACCCGCGAGCTGATCGTCAACGCGGCCAGGGACGCCCTGGGCACCACGTTGGTCCGCGGCCTGGACGCGGACGGGGTGGAGCAGGAGATCGACCTGGCCGAGCCCTGGGAGCAGGTCAGCGTCTACCCCGGCATCAGCGCCCGGCTCGGCGTCGAGATCAGCCCGGAGAGCTCGGTGGACGAACTGCGCAAGCTCGCCGACGAGCACGGCATCCCGTACGAGCAGAAGTGGGGCCACGGCCAGATCGTGCTGGAGATGGTCGAGCGGCTGCTGGAGCACCACGCGACCCGGCCGACCTTCATCAGGGACTACCCGACCGAGGTCTCCCCGCTGACCCGGCAGCACCGCAGCATTCCCGGCGTGGCCGAGAAGTGGGACCTGGTGATCTTCGGCACCGAGGTGGCCACCGCCTACTCGGAGCTGGTCGACCCGGTCGAGCAGCGGGCCAGGCTCACCGCGCAGTCGCTGCTGGCGGCCGGCGGCGACGTCGAGGCGATGCAGGTGGACGAGGACTTCCTGCGGGCGCTGGAGTACGCGATGCCGCCGACCGGCGGCATGGGGATGGGCGTGGACCGCCTGATCATGCTGCTGACCGGCAAGAACATCCGGGAGACGGTGCTCTTCCCGCTGGTGAAGCCGGACACCCAGCAGTAGCCCCCGCCGCCTCGGCCACCCCGGTCCCTGTCACGCACAGGGGCCGGGGTTAGCCTTTTGTACGGACAGGTACCCGTATTCCAGCTGAGGCGGTCCGGAACCATGCAGTACATCGAGGCCCTGACACCCCCCGTGGTGATGGCGATCGCCTTCGCGCTGATGATCCGCGCGCTGTTCCGCAACCAGGGCGGGGCCAACGCCGCCAAGGAGGACGCCGTCGCCGAGGCGATCACCAGGTCGGCACAGGAGTAGCAGGCGCAGGAGTAGCAATAGGGCGCGGCTCCCCGTTTTTGTCCCGCAAAGGTGATATTTGCACTGTCAGGTGACCGCTGGGGTTTCCGCCGGCCGTAACGGGAAGAGATCCGCGATGGTGCGCCAACTCGGTGAACTCGAGAACGAGGTGATGACCCGGGTATGGCAGTGGAACCGCCCGGTGACGGTTCGCGAGGTTCTGGAGGATCTGCTCAGGGAACGCGAGCTCGCCTACACCACGGTGATGACCGTGATGGACAAGCTGTTCCAGAAGGGCTGGCTCCGGCGGGAACAGGACGGCCGCGCCTTTAGATACGAGCCGGTGTCCTCCCGCGAGGCATATACCGCGGCGTTGATGAACGACGCATGGGCGACAAGCGACAACCCGGCGGCGGCTCTGGTGCACTTCTTCGGGATGATGTCCCCGGAACAGCAGGAGGCACTGCGGGACGCTTTGCGGGTCGCCGCAATCCCGGTGCAGCCGGACACCCCGGCGCGATAGCGTCCTGGCATGGAGGTCACCATCCGCCGTGCGCGGACCAGCGATGTGCGGGCGGTTCGGCGGCTCATCGACAGCTATGCCGGGGAACGGATCCTGCTGAACAAGCCGACCGTTACCCTGTTCGAATCCGTGCAGGAGTTCTGGGTCGCCGAACGGGACGACAACGCCGAGGTCGTCGGGTGCGGAGCGCTGCACATCATGTGGGAGGATCTCGCCGAGGTACGCACTCTCGCGGTCGATCCCTCCTGCCGCGGAACCGGCATCGGGCACCGCCTTCTGGAGAAGTTGACGCAGACCGCCCGCTGGATCGGGGTGCGCCGCATTTTCTGTCTGACGTTCGAAGTCGACTTCTTCGCGAAACACGGCTTCGTCGAGATCGCGTCGACCGCGGTCGACGGCGATGTGTACCAGGAGCTGCTGCGCAGCTACGACGAAGGTGTGGCCGAGTTCCTCGATCTGGAACGCGTCAAGCCCAACACCTTGGGCAACACGCGCATGCTCTTGCACCTGTGAGCGGCACCCCGCGGCGGGTATGGCGTGTGCGCTTCAGGGCCTCTTCTGTCGAAGGGTTTGAATTTTCGGCGGAAAGAGGGTTTCCTTTCCTACAAGTAATCCATGCTTTTGAGGAAAGGGAAGCCCGTGGCTCAGAAGGTCCAGGTCCTTCTTGTCGACGATCTCGAGGGCGGCGAGGCGGACGAGACGGTGACGTTCGCCCTTGACGGGGTTGCTTACGAGATCGACCTCACGCACACGAATGCGGGCAAGCTGCGCGAGCTGCTCGCTCCGTACACCGACAGCGGTCGCAAGCAGAGCGGACGGGTCAGTGGCGGCGCCGGCCGCGGCCGGAGCGGACGGGCCCCCCGTCCGGTCGGCGGAAACCCGGACACGGCCAAGGTCCGTGCCTGGGCGAAGGAGAACGGGCTCGACGTCAACGACCGCGGCCGGGTTCCGAGCACGGTCCGTGAGGCGTACGAGAAGGCGAACGGCTGATCCCGCCGCGGAGCAGGGCGCGGGCGCAGGCGTCGGCGAAGGTGTCCAGTATCCGGGGGAGCTCCTCGGTCCGCAGGGCGGCTCCGGTCGACGGTTCGCCGTCCAGCCCCATCCACGGCTCCGCCGCCCGCTGACGGGGCACCAGGACCCCTTCCAGGTGCCCCCAGCCGAGCCAGTGCAGCAGCACCGGGACGTCGGCCGCCGAGCCGGGCGGCAGCAGTACCAGCAGCCGGTCCCCGCAGACGGTCACCGGACCGGTGGGCCGGCTGCGGCGGCGCATCCGCTCCAGCGCCGCGAGCCCCGCGCCGAGGGGCGCCTCGACCAGGTCGAGCTGACGGGCGGTCACAGCGGTCTCACAGCGGTCACAGCGGGACCAACGGTGCGCGGGGGTCCCTGGTTACGCGTCCCCGGGGCACTCTTTCTCGGTGGGCGAACACGCGCGTGCGCATGGCGCAGTATGGAACCCCGGCAGGCACGGGTATGAATCCTCTGGTGGGAGCGCCGCGGACGGCGCTCCGCGGTATGCCGGAGGGGGCGTTCGCCATCGGCGTAGCGTTTCTGTGCGGATCTGCCTGGCCTGCGGGAACACCATCCCGCAGCATTCGGTTGGAGTCATTGTCTGCCGCCCCGGGCAAAGCGGGGTGGCGGGGTGTCGGCGGTTGAAGTGAGCTGCCCCGGCCTCCGGGACTAGCATGCGGAAGGACAGGGAGGGGACCGACCCCTCGCTGCCCGACCGCTCTGAGGAGCGTTAACGATGTTCGAGAGGTTCACCGACCGCGCGCGGCGGGTTGTCGTCCTGGCTCAGGAAGAAGCCCGGATGCTCAACCACAACTACATCGGCACCGAGCACATCCTCCTGGGCTTGATCCACGAGGGTGAGGGTGTCGCCGCTAAGGCCCTGGAGAGCCTCGGGATTTCGCTCGAGGCGGTCCGCCAGCAGGTTGAGGAGATCATCGGACAGGGGCAGCAGGCCCCTTCCGGGCACATCCCCTTCACTCCTCGGGCGAAGAAGGTCCTGGAGCTGTCGCTCCGCGAGGCCCTCCAGCTCGGCCACAACTACATCGGGACCGAGCACATCCTGCTCGGCCTCATTCGCGAGGGCGAGGGCGTCGCCGCCCAGGTCCTGGTGAAGCTCGGCGCCGACCTCAACCGGGTCCGGCAGCAGGTCATCCAGCTGCTCTCCGGGTACTCGAGCGGCGGCAAGGAGTCGGCCACGGCCGGCGGCCCGACCGAGGGAACCCCCTCGACCTCCCTGGTCCTGGACCAGTTCGGGCGCAACCTGACCCAGGCGGCGCGCGAGGCCAAGCTCGACCCGGTGATCGGGCGCGAGAAGGAGATCGAGCGGGTCATGCAGGTGCTGTCCCGCCGCACCAAGAACAACCCGGTGCTGATCGGCGAGCCCGGCGTCGGCAAGACCGCCGTCGTCGAGGGCCTGGCCCAGGCGATCGTCAAGGGCGAGGTGCCCGAGACGATCAAGGACAAGCAGCTCTACACCCTCGACCTGGGCGCGCTCGTCGCCGGTTCCCGCTACCGCGGTGACTTCGAGGAGCGCCTGAAGAAGGTGCTCAAGGAGATCCGCACCCGCGGCGACATCATCCTGTTCATCGACGAGATCCACACCCTGGTGGGTGCGGGCGCCGCCGAGGGCGCGATCGACGCCGCCTCGATCCTCAAGCCGATGCTGGCGCGGGGCGAGCTGCAGACCATCGGCGCCACCACGCTGGACGAGTACCGCAAGCACCTGGAGAAGGACGCCGCGCTCGAGCGCCGGTTCCAGCCGATCCAGGTGGCCGAGCCCTCGCTCAAGCACACCATCGAGATCCTCAAGGGCCTGCGCGACCGCTACGAGGCGCACCACCGGGTGTCCATCACCGATGCCGCCCTGGTCGCCGCCGCCACCCTGGCGGACCGCTACATCTCCGACCGGTTCCTGCCGGACAAGGCCATCGACCTCATCGACGAGGCCGGTTCGCGCATGCGCATCCGCCGGATGACCGCACCGCCGGACCTGCGCGAGTTCGACGAGAAGATCGCCGACGTCCGCCGGGACAAGGAGTCCGCGATCGACGCGCAGGACTTCGAGAAGGCCGCCTCCCTCCGCGACAAGGAGAAGCAGCTCCTCACGGCCAAGGCCAAGCGGGAGAAGGAGTGGAAGGCCGGCGACATGGACGTCGTCGCCGAGGTCGACGAGGAGCTGATCGCCGAGGTCCTGGCCACCGCCACGGGCATCCCGGTGTTCAAGCTCACCGAGGAGGAGTCCTCGCGCCTGCTGCGCATGGAGGACGAGCTGCACAAGCGCGTCATCGGGCAGAAGGACGCGATCCGGGCGCTCTCCCAGGCGATCCGGCGCACCCGTGCGGGTCTCAAGGACCCGAAGCGCCCCGGCGGCTCGTTCATCTTCGCCGGCCCGTCCGGCGTCGGTAAGACCGAGCTGTCCAAGACGCTCGCCGAGTTCCTCTTCGGCGACGAGGACGCTCTGATCCAGCTCGACATGTCCGAGTTCAGCGAGAAGCACACGGTCTCCCGGCTGTTCGGCTCCCCTCCCGGCTACGTCGGGTACGAGGAGGGCGGCCAGCTGACCGAGAAGGTCCGCCGCAAGCCGTTCTCGGTCGTCCTCTTCGACGAGGTCGAGAAGGCCCACCCGGACATCTTCAACTCGCTGCTGCAGATCCTGGAGGACGGTCGGCTGACCGACTCCCAGGGCCGGGTCGTGGACTTCAAGAACACGGTCATCATCATGACCACCAACCTCGGCACCCGTGACATCTCCAAGGGCTTCAACCTGGGCTTCTCGGCCCAGGGCGACCTGGCGAGCGGGTACGAGCGGATGAAGACCAAGGTCGGCGAGGAGCTCAAGCAGCACTTCCGCCCCGAGTTCCTCAACCGCGTCGACGACATCGTCGTCTTCCACCAGCTGCCCGAGGAGGACATCCTCCAGATCGTCGACCTCATGGCGGCGAAGGTGGACGGCCGGCTGCAGGACCGCGACATGGGTCTGGAACTGACCCCGGCCGCCAAGTCGCTGCTGGCCAAGCGCGGCTACGACCCGATCCTGGGCGCCCGTCCGCTGCGTCGGACCATCCAGCGGGAGATCGAGGACGTGCTGTCCGAGAAGATCCTCTTCGGCGAGCTGCGCAGCGGCCACATCGTGGTCGTGGACGTCGAGGGCGACGGCAAGTCGGCGAAGTTCACCTTCACCGGCAACGACAAGGTCGCGGTGGCGGACGCTCCGCCGGTCGCGGCCTCCGGCCCGGACCTCAGCAAGGGCTGACGCCGTACCGAGCGAGTGAAGGGCCCGGTCTCCCGCCAGGGAGGCCGGGCCCTTTCGGCGTACCGGTCGGGGGCAGGGCCGGGGTCAGGGTCAGGGGATGCCGAAGCCGGTGACGACGGGGCGGTGGCTCTTGCCGATCCCGAAGATGTTGGGGGTCACCGGGGCGTGGTGGCGGTGGATCCTGACCTCGCAGCCGTGCAGCCCGGCCAGCTGCTCCAGGACCTGCTCCTCGACGCCGTCAAGCCCCGGCGCCTCGATCCGCAGGGTGCGTAGGCCCGGATAGGCCCGGGCCACCTCGCGCAGCGCGCCGAGTCCGTCCGGGAGCAGCAGCTGCAGCTCGGTGACCTGGGGCAGCGGCTGCTGGTCGCGCAGGTCGTCGAGGTGCTCGTTGATGGTCCTGACCGTGCGCAGCCGGGCCAGGCCCTCCAGCGCGCCGCGCCAGACCACGGGGAGCCGCCGGGCGTCGAAGGAGAGCAGCTCCAGGGCGGTGACCGTGCCCAGCAGCCCGGCCAGCCTCGGCCGGGAGGCCTCGAACTGGCCGATGTGCAGCTCCCGCAGCCCGGCCGGGAGGCGCAGTCCGGGCAGCGACGACTCCGGGGTGGTGGCCGCCGCGAAGGTGCGCAGGCCCTGCGCGTCCGCGAGCGCCTCCGGGTGGGTCAGCTGCGGATTCCAGTGCAGGTACAGCTGCTCCACTGCGGTCCCGGCGAGCGGGGCCAGGCTGACCACCTCGTGGCAGTTGCTGATCCACAGCTCGGCGGGCGACGAGCGGCGCAGCAGCGGACCCAGGTCGAACGGGTAGGGGTTGTCGTGGATCCGCAGCTCGACGAGGCCGGGGGGCAGCGTGAGCAGGTCGTCGGCGGTCAGCGGCCCGGAGACCTGCAGCCGGGAACGGCCGCCGAGGGCGGTGAGGAAGTCCAGCTGCTCGCGTGACTGGGCGACGAAGTGCAGCGAGTCCCCGTGGGTGAGCCGGGCGATCACCTGCTCGCCGTACTCGCGCAGGTCGAAGCGGTCCCAGGCCCAGGCGAGCTGGTCCCGGACGCCGACCGAGGCGTGGTCGGTGTACTGCCGGAGCAGCGGGACCGCCCGGCTGTCGGCCAGCGTGGTCGCGGTGATCACCACGGCCCTGGCGGTGGCGTCGTCGAGGCCCTCCGGCCCGGGGAGCAGGTCCAGCACCACGGGACCGGCGGTGGCCAGCTCCTTGGCGTCTTCGTCGTTCCGGGGCGGGACCAGCCGGGCGGCGGCCGAGGTCACCTCCTGACGGACCACCGGGTCCAGCTCGGTGGCGTGCTCCAGCGAGGCGGCGGCCAGCAGCCAGAGCCGGGCCCGGTGGGCCGGCTCCTGCTCGGCCTGGGCGAGCAGGGCGCGCAGCAGCTGGGCGCGCTCGCGCGGGCGGCCGTGGCCGACCGCCATCCGCAGCACGTCCTCCCACTGGTCGTCATGGGCGTTGCGGGCCAGCAGTCCCAGGCTCTCGTCCTCGACCGCGGCCTTGGCCGCCAGGTAGTCCTGGAAGGTCCGGTGCACGAAGTCGACGGTCTCGGTGGTCGGTCGGCGGAGCAGCCCGCTGCGGACCAGCAGGTGGTGCAGCACCTCCTCGGGGGTGCCGGTGACGGCCGGCATGGCCGGCAGGACGGTGCCGAGGATCTTCACCGCGAGCTCGTGCCCGATCTCGGCCCGGCCGTTGGTGGCCAGCCAGTAGGCCAGCCGCTGCAGCAGCTGGATCTGCTGCTCGGCCGACAGGTCCAGGCCGTCGGGACCGGTGATCCCGCGCTCGCGGTCCCGGCGGACCAGCAGCATCTCCAGCGCCGCCGCGTACAGCTCCATCCGGCCCTCGGGCAGGTAGCCGCGGCGGTCCCGGTTCAGGGCGCAGATCAGCCCGCACATCAGCGGGCTGGTGGCCAGCCGTCCCAGGTCCTGCTTGCTGACCACGGCCGCGGTGAGCAGCTCCCGCCACTGCGCGTACTGCTCGCCGGACCCGGCGGCGGTGTGCCAGCGGGCGATGAACGCGGCCACGTCGGCCCGGCTCATCGGCAGCAGCTCCAGCTCGGTGAAGCCCGCCCGCGCCAACCAGCCCTCGCGGACCGCGGAGGGACGGGTGGTGACCACGTAGCGGACGTCGGGGTAGGCGTCCATCAGCTCGGTGAGCCAGGCACGGGTCCGTTCCCGGTCGGCCTCGGGGACCTCGTCCACGCCGTCCACCAGCAGCAGGATCCGGCCGCGCTCCATCTGCTCGGTCACCCAGCCGGCGGCCCTGGCGTGCCCGGCCAGTGGTTTGGCGACCGCGGCCAGGAACTCCTCGGGCGAGGGCAGCTCCTCGCGCCGGGCGACGGCCCGCAGCCGGATCAGCAGCGGGACGCAGTCGGCCAGGTCCGCCAGGGACTCCGGCAGCTCCCGCCGGGCGGCGGCGGTCGCCAGCCACTGCAGCAGGGTGGTCTTCCCGGATCCGGCGGAGCCGCGGACCAGGATCCGCCGGTGGCCGGACAGCGCCTGTTCGGCCCGCTGGGCGACCGGGGCGAGGGCGTCCGCGTCCTGGGCCGGGACGCCGCCGAGCAGTTCCAGACTGAGGTAGCCGGCGTCCAGCGACCAGGACTCGGCGTCCTCGCCGCCCCGGTTCAGGCCGATGATCTGCAGCGTGCCGAGCTGCGCGACCAGGTAGGAGCGCAGCCGCTCCTCGAAGCCGTCGCCGTGCGGGGACGCGGCGACGGCCGAGCCGAGCGGGCCGCAGGCACGGACGAAGTCGGCGGAGGCCAGCAGCGCGGCGGAGGGGGTGAGCGCCACCCGACCGTGCTGCCACTGGGTCGGGTCGGACCGGACGACGCCGACGATCCGCCCCTCCAGGAACACCGCGGCGCCGGAGAACCCGGCCCAGGGGGAGCCGCCGTCGGAGCGGGCCGGTGGCGGCTGGTGCTGGCTGTCCAGCACCTGACGGCCGGTCAGCACGCCGGTTCCGGGTTTGAGGGTGCCGCTCAGCTGCTCGCTGTCCAGCTCACCCGCCGCGTCCCGCTGGACCTGCGGATAGCCGATGGCGAAGGCGCCCGGCCTGGGCGCCAGGTCGGCCAGCTCCAGCCAGCCCGGTCCGGGGCCGCCGTCCGGCAAGCCGGTCGGGGACCCGGTCAGCGGCTGCTCCGGCCGCAGCAGGGCCGCGTCGACGGCGTCGTCATGGCGGGACCACAGCACCTGGCAGCGGACCCGGCCGTGGCCGCCGGGGACCACGACCTCGGGCGGCTCGTCCCCCAGCAGGTGGGCCGCGGTCAGCACCAGGCTGCCGGAGAGCAGGTAGCCGCTGCCCTGGCTCCGGCCGAAGACGGCGGCTATGCGTTCACGCCGGGGATGCACACCCCGCATCTCAGCTGCCCGCGCCCGCGGCGCCGAAGTGGGCGGTGCCGCCGTCCGGGGTGTTGCCGATCTCCAGGTCGTGGCCGGTGGCGCCGTCCTTGGGGGTCAGCGTGAAGGAGACCCGGTGGGTCGTGCCCCGGGACGCCTTCGCCTCGGCGTCGGCGCTGACCACCCAGGCCTTCACTCCGCCCTTGACCCCGGCCTCGCGGTGGATCTCCACCGCGAAGTCCATCTGGATCGGGCCGACCTGGAAGCGGACCGGCGATCCGGCTCCCTCCGCGGCGGCCAGCGCGAGCTGCTCGCGCACCGCGCGCACCGCGGCTGAGAGTTCGATCTCCTCGAAGTCGGACATGCGGGTTCGCTCCCATGGGTGTGGCGGGTCTGGCCGGTCGGGTCACAGCTGATCCGAAGGTACGACAGCTGCCAAGCTGATGAGCAGTCATCCGGGGAAAGAGGGAAGGGGATTCACCATGATCAGGATCAGCCGGGCCGGCACGGTCGCCGAGGTCGTCGCCGCCGAGGGGCTCTACGACGGACCGGCCCGCAAGGACGCGGCCGAGCGCTTTCTGGCGTCGGACGACCACCACCTCCTGCTCGCCCATGACGAGGACGAGGAGGACGAGGACGATGGCGGCGGCAGTCCGAAACCGGTGGGGTTCGTGAGCGGAGTGGAGGTGACCCACCCCGACAAGGGCACCGAGATGTTCCTCTACGAACTGGCGGTCGACCCCGCCCACCACCGCCGGGGAATCGGCCGCGCCCTGGTCGCCGCGCTGGCCGAACTGGCCCGCGAGCGGGGCCTGTACGGCATGTGGGTGCTGACCGACCGGGGCAATCCCGCGGCGCTGGCGACCTACCGCTCGGCCGGGGCCGAGGCCGAGGAGGACTGTGTGATGCTCACCTGGACCTGGCCGGCCGCGGACGGATCCTGAGCTCCTCCAGCGCGGTGCGGACCAGGCCGGCCACCCGGCCCGGCTCGCTGGCGTCGGCCCAGGTGAAGCGCAGCAGCCGGTAGTCGCCCGGCGGCAGCCGCCGTCCGCCGCTGCTGCCCCCGCCGCCGCGTCCGTCCGCGTCGCCGAGCAGCGGTCGGCGCAGCCCCCGGTGCCAGCAGAAGTCGGTACGCGCCAGCTGCCGCCCGCGCCCGTCCAGCAGCCGGTACTTGAGGTCGTCCGGTGGGACCCCGCCGCGGATGCAGTCCAGCCGGGAGACCGACTCCAGCGCGGACGCCGCCCGGCCGTCGGCGAGCGGCAGCAGGCAGCGGGCCCGGTCGGCGCCGGGCCGGTAGCGGACCGCCCGGTCCACCTCGGCGAGGTCGGGCAGCACGCCCTGGTGCAGCGCGGAGTCCAGCAGGCTGAGCGCCTGGTCCTCCGGGATCCGCAGCAGCAGGTCGGCCAGGGTGCGGGCGGGAGCGGTGACCGGGAGCCCGCGCAGCCGGACCACCTCGCCCGGGGCGAGCGCGGCGATGTGCAGCCGCAGCCGCAGGTCCGGCCGGGGATGCCGGCCGCGCGGGAGCAGCACGTCCACATACGGCATCTCCGGGGGCAGACCGGCCAGGCGCTGCACCCGGGCGGCGGCGCCCAGGGCGATGACGCTGCTGGGACCGCAGCGCAGATGCGCAGCCCAGAGCCGGGCGAGCAGCGGTGGCGGCCGGTCCGGGGCGAAGCCGCCGGTGAGGTAGACGCCCTGGTGCAGGGCCTGCCAGCGGCCCCGCTGGACCAGGCCGCGGACCTGGTCCCGGGTCAGCCCGGCCTGCTGGGCCTGGCGTCGGAGCACGACCCCGCCCTGGCGGCGGGCGAGTGCGGTGAGAGTGGTGCTGGTGCTGTTGCTGGTGCAGGAGGAGTTCATGGGTCGAGCCTGCCCTCAGCCGTCCAGAACCGCACCCGCGGCCTGTGGATAACTGATGAGCAGTCATATCAACGTACTAAGACTCCTCTTGCTCCCCGGCCGCGATGGCCTGCTCCACCTCGGCGATCCGGGCCGCCTCCTCGGCGGCGAACCGCTGGGCGTCCAACTGCTCGGCTATCTCCTCGTCCTGGTGCATCAGCAGGTCGAGGTTGGAGTCGCCCAGTTCGAGCACGCCCATGTCCACGTACGCCTGCTGCAGCTTGGGGCCCCAGAGGCCGATGTCCTTGACGCAGGGGACGATCCGGGAGAACAGCAGCTTGCGGAAGAACTGCAGGTACTCGCTCTGCTCGCTCAGCTCCTCGGCGTCGGCCAGCGGGATGCCGAAGTTGGTCAGCACCTCGACCCCGCGCAGCCGGTCGCGCATCAGGTAGCAGCCCTCGATCACGAACTCCTCCCGCTCCGCGAGCTCGGCCGAGGAGAGCTGCGCGTAGTAGTCGCGCAGCGCCATCCGTCCGAAGGCCACGTGCCGGGCCTCGTCCTGCATCACATAGGCGAGCAGCTGCTTGGGCAGCGGCTTGCTGGTGGTGTCCCGGAGCAGCCCGAAGGCGGCCAGCGCCAGTCCCTCGATCAGCACCTGCATGCCGAGGTAGGGCATGTCCCAGCGCGGGTCGCGCAGGGTGTCGCCGAGCAGCGACTGCAGGTTGTCGTTGATCGGGTAGAGCATCCCGATCTTCTCGTGCAGGAAGCGGGAGTAGAGCTCGGCGTGCCGGGCCTCGTCCATGGTCTGGGTGGCCGAGTAGAACTTGGCGTCCAGGTCCGGGACGGACTCCACGATCCGGGCGGCGCAGACCATCGCGCCCTGCTCGCCGTGCAGGAACTGGCTGAACTGCCAGGAGGCGTAGTGGCGGCGCAGGTCGGCCCGGTTGGCCTGGCTGAACTTGGCCCAGTACGGGCTGCCGTAGATCGACAGGGCCTCGTCCGGCAGCCCCAGCGGGTCGTAGGGGTCGACCTCCAGCGACCAGTCGATCCGCTTCACCGCGTCCCACTGCTTGTCCTTGCCCTTCTGGTAGAGGGCGAGCAGGCGGTCCCGCCCGTCGTCGTACTCCCAGTTGAAGCGGGCGGAGCCGGTGGCGGGGACGGTCCAGACCCCCTCGGCGACGGGCGTGGTGTAGCGGTCGTGAGTCGACATGGAGGCGCTCCTCGTCGTGTGCGTTGCGGGGTGGTGCAAGGACACGAGAGGAGCGTCACACGAAGTTACTGACGGGTCAACAGGCTCTGGGCGGAGGACTCAGCGCGAGGGGTAGAGGGAGTAGCCGGGGAAGTTGCCGTACAGCTTCTCGTCCGCGCCGTCCGCCCCGTAGCTGACCGCCTGGACCAGGAGGTCACCGCCGACGAACGCACCCTTCCAGGAGGCGCCGAGGCCGCCGAAGACCTCCTCGCGGTCCCCGCGCGAGCGGGGGGCGTTGACGCCGACCTTGAAGGCCATCAGGTCCGGGGCGATCCTGGCCGCGAACGCCGGGTCGTCGGTGGCGATGCTGGCGACCAGGGAGCCGTTGCCGGCGTTCATCGCCGCCAGCAGCTCCGACTCGGTGTCCACCAGGATCACCGAGTCCAGCGGGCCGAAGGGCTCCGCGTGGTGCAGCGACCAGTTGGGCGGCGGGCTGAGCACGGACGCGGGCGCGATGTAGGCGCCGAGGTCCTGGTCCGGCAGGAAGGCGCCGTCGTCCAGGCTGCCCCGGTGCAGCGGCACGGCGCGGGCGACCACCGCGTCGTCGAAGTGGCGGGCCAGTTCGGCGGCCTTGGCGGCGTGGATGACCGGGCCGAAGTCCAGCTCGGGCAGCGGCGCCTCGGGGTCGTGCACGGCCAGCGGGTGCCCGAAGCGCAGATTGCCGAGGACCGCGAGGTAGGTCTCCAGGAAGGCCGGGAACAGCCGCCGCTGGACCACGTAGCGCGGGTAGGCGGTGCAGCGCTGCTTGGCGTACTCGAAGCCCTTGCGCAGGTGCGCGCCCAGTGCGGCCCAGTCGCTGTAGTCCCAGACGCCCCAGGTGTTCAGCCCCTCCTGCTCCAGGAAGTGGCGGCGGCCGAGGTCGGCCAGCGAGGTCGCGGCGCGGCGGCCGTTGGCGCGTCCGCCGACGAAGGCCAGCGCGCCGAGGCCGGGGGAGCGGATCAGGGCGTCGGCGATCTGCGAGCCCATCCCGGAGAGCAGGGTGACCGGCAGCCCGGCCCGCAGCATCAGCGCGTGCGCCAGGGTGAGGCAGTGGAAGCCGCCCTGCGAGGGGGTCTTGGCGATCACCGCGTTGCCGGCCAGCAGCTGTACCAGCTCGGCGTGCACCTGGACGCTCATCGGGTAGTTCCAGCTGGCGATGTTGGACACCGGGCCGGGCAGCGGCACCCGCCCGTTGAGCTGGCGTTCGATGTTGTCGAGGTACCAGCGCACCCCGTCCAGGGCCCGGTCCACGTCGGCGCAGGCCAGCCGCCAGGGCTTGCCGATCTCCCAGACCAGCAGCATCGCCAGCAGGTCGCGGTGCTCGGCCAGGGCGTCGACGGCGGCGGAGACCCGGGCCTTGCGCTCGTCGAGCGGGGTGCGGGACCAGGCGCCGTGCTGGGAGACGGCGAAGTCCACGGCCGCGCCTGCCTCGGCGATGTCGATCCGGGGCGGGCCGGGGATCGGCGTTCCGTCCACCGGGGTGGTGTGCTCGCCGGGGGTGCCGACGGCATGCCACTCGCCGCGGACCAGGTTGAGCAGGCGGTCGGGGGCGAACGCCTCCGGGGCGGCGGCGAGGCAGCGGGCGTAGGTGTCGTCCCAGGAAGTTCCGGGCTTCAGCTGCAGGGTCACGGTGGCGCTCCTGTCGAAGGGGAGGAGGTGCACGTACCGGGGCAAAGAGCTCGCGGGGGATGCGGAGCGAAGCGAGGTGCGCACAGCCTGGCACGGTCCGCGAAACGGCGGTACGGGGCCACCGCGCGGTGTGGCCCTTCTCACGGGGGTCGGCCGGCTCTGCTAGCGGCAGTAGTAGTTGAAAGCTGGACCGGACCTCGGCGGGGCCCGGGCGGCCCGGGCCGGGGGCGACGCAAGGGGACCAAGGGCCCGAGTTGTCCAACTACGGGCGATCGTCGTGCAAATCTTTGGGGTGGTTTGGAGTGGTGCGCCCCGATTGGTTACAACCGAAGATCTGGCCGAGTGGCCGCACCCGAATCACCCCCGAGGACCAGGACGAGGTCGAACCGTTGATGCATTGCGCCCATCGTAGGCACGCCCGAAGCTCTCGGCATGCCCAGCCGAACGCCCCGCTCGCCGTCTGCAGGCGCTGCGGCACGCGGCTGGCGCTGGCCGGTGCGGCGGCCACCGTGCTGCTGGCGGCCGGGGTCCCGGCCTCGGCCTCGGCGGGTACGCCCCAGCCCGCGGCGCAGGCCGGAGCCGGTGCCGCGGGCGGCGCGGCCTCGGTGGCACGGGCCGGGGCACCCGCCGCGGCCGACCGGGGGATCGCCAAGCGGATCGCCCTGCCGAAGGCCGGTGCCAAGCCGGCGGCGAAGGCCGCAGCCAAGCCGAAGGCGGCGCCGAAGCCCGTCGTCGCCAAGCCCAAGCCCATCGCCTGGGACGCGCCGATCCCCGGCGCCCCGATGAGCGAGGCGTACGGCGTCACCGACAGCGGCTACGCGGCCGGCTACCACACCGGTACCGACTTCGCGGTGGACGTCGGCACCCCGGTCGACGCCATCGGCGCGGGCACCGTGGTCTCGGCCGGCTGGCAGACCAGCTACGGCAACGCCGTGGTGCTCAAGCTGTCCGGCGGCGACTACGCCCTCTACGCCCACCTCTCCGCGTTCAAGGTCTCCGCGGGCGAGCACGTCAGCGCGGGCCAGCGGATCGCACTGTCCGGCAACACCGGCAACTCCACCGGGCCGCACCTGCACTTCGAGGTGCGGACCAGCAATGTGTACGGCGCCGACACCAACCCGCTGGCGTTCCTGCGCGCGCACGGGGTCGGCGACTTCTGAGGCAGCGTCCGTTCGGCTGACCGGTCAGCCGGTGGGGGGCTTGCCGATCCGCTCGGCGATGTCCAGCGCCACCTTCAGCGCGATCTCCCGGCGGCCTGCCTCGTCGGGCAGGTCGGTGCCGATCAGCGTGGAATCCCCGGCGCAGGCCTCGGCGATGAACGCGGTGACATTGATCGTCATCAGCGAGATCGACGCCCGGACCCGGTCCTCGAAGGTCGGATCCGGGCCCTGCATCAGCCGGGTGAGGGCGAACATCCGCTCCTTGAAGCGGCTGCCGACCGCCAGTTCGCGGATGGTCGGCTGGTTCTCGTGGAAGAAACGCAGCAGCGGCAGCCGCCCGGACATGCCCTCGGCGAAGCGGCGGATGATCTCGTCCCGCAGGCCCGGGCTGTAGTCCTGCTGCTCACCCCAGGCGATGGCGTCCTCGATGGGCGCGGCCATGCTCTCCACGATCCCCGCGAGGATGTCCTCCTTGGTGCGGAAGTGGTAGTACAGCGCTGCCTTGGTGACGCCGAGTCGGTCCGCGATCTCGCGCAACGAGGTCTTCTCGTACCCGTGTTCGGCGAACAGTTCCATGGCGATGTCGAGGATGCGCGCCCGGGTGTCGCCGCGAGGTGTCTGGGTGGTCATCGCTCCGCCTGAGTGCCTGTCCGGTGAGAATCCTGCTCGATGGTGCGCGCTGCCGTCCGGTACCGCCGGCCGATTTTCGCAGGTCCGCCGGGGGTGGCGGAAATCGGGTTGACGGTCCTTGACAACTGAGCTTACCGTGCGGCTGTCAAGGGTACTAGCCGGGCGGCAGGTAAGTTCGCGTGTGGGGAGAGCTCGAATGGCTCAGGACCGGATTCCGCAGCAGGATCGGGCGACGGCCGAGGGGGTGGAACCCGATCCCGACGCACAGGTGGTCCGTACCCCTCGGGAGATCCGGATCGTGCTCAGCGGGCTGCTGATCGCCATGCTGCTGGCGATGCTGGACAACATGATCGTCGGTACCGCGATGCCCACCATCGTCGGCGACCTGGGCGGGGTGAACCACCTCTCCTGGGTGGTGACCTCGTACATCCTGGCGACCACCGCGTCCACGCCGATCTGGGGCAAGCTCGGCGACCTCTACGGTCGCAAGGGCATCTTCATGGCCTCGATCGTGATCTTCCTCGCGGGCTCGGCGCTGTCCGGGATCTCGCAGAACATGAACGAGCTGATCGGCTCGCGGGCGATCCAGGGCCTGGGCGCCGGCGGACTGATCGTCGGAGTGATGTCGATCATGGGCGCGCTGGTGCCGCCGCGCGAACGCGGCAAGTACCAGGGCATGTTCGCCGCGGTGATGGCGGTCGCCATGATCGGCGGGCCGCTGGTCGGCGGGACCATCACCGACCACCTCAACTGGCACTGGATCTTCTTCATCAACCTGCCGCTGGGCGCGCTCGCCCTGGTCGTGATCGCGATCACGCTGCACCTGCCGAAGCGGCGCTCGAAGGCGAAGATCGACTACTTGGGTGCGGCGCTGCTCACCGTCGGCATCGTCGCCCTGGTGCTGGTCACCACCTGGGGCGGCCAGACCTACACCTGGGGCTCCTGGCAGATCGCCGGGACACTGGCGCTCGCGGCGGTCGCGCTGGCCGGGTTCTTCCAGGTGGAGCAGCGGGTGGCGCAGCGCGGCGAGGAGCCGGTGCTGCCGCTGCATGTGTTCCGCGACCGCAACTTCAGCCTGGTCTGCGGGCTGGGCTTCGTGGTCGGCTTTGTGATGTTCGGCGCGATCACCTTCCTGCCGCTCTACCAGCAGAGCGTCCAGGGCGCCTCGGCGACCAACTCCGGGCTGCTGCTGATGCCGATGATGCTGGGAATGCTGGTGGTCTCCCTGGTCGTCGGGCAGGCGGTGACCAGGACCGGCCGCTACAAGATCTACCCGGTGGTCGGCACCCTGGTGATGACGGCCGGGATGCTGCTGCTCTCGCAGCTGGACGTCCACACGAGCAGGACCACCTCCGCCCTGTTCATGGTGGTGCTGGGGGCCGGGATGGGCTTCCTGATGCAGATCACCATGCTGGTGGCGCAGAACAGCGTCCCGCTCAGGGACATCGGCGTCGCGTCCAGCAGCTCCACCTTCTTCCGCAGCATCGGCGGCTCGTTCGGGGTCTCGCTGTTCGGCGCGCTGTTCAGTTCACGGGTGACCAGCACCATGGCGCAGCGCCTCGGCGCGAGCGGCAGCCAGGCCGTGGACGGGCACGCCCAGCTGTCCCCGGCGATGCTGGGCCGGCTGCCGGCCCCGGTGCGGGACGCCTACGACCACGCGGTCGCCGGCGGGGTGCACAGCATCTTCCTGTGGGGCGCGCTGTTCAGCGTGGCGGGGATCGTGGTGGCGGTGTTCCTGGAGGAGGTCCCGCTGCGGGCCACCCCCGGGGCGGCGGCCGAGACCGCCGGAGCGGTGCAGTCCGCGGTGGCAGCGGAGGCCTGAGCTCAGCCCGGCAGCCGGTAGACGCCGGGCGCGACCGGCTGCACCAGGCCGTCCGCGACCAGGCCGTCCAGGGCCCGGGCGCGCTGGACCGGATCCGGCCAGACCGCGTCCAGCGCGGCCTGCGGGACGTCGGCGTGGTGGTCGGCGGCCCGCAGCACCGCGAGCAGCCGGCCGCGGACCTGACGGTCCGTCCCCTCGTAGCTCTGGCCCCGGCGCGGCGGCCCCTGGTACGCGGGGCTGCCCGCGAGCCGCCAGGCGCAGTCGGCCGCCACCGGGCAGTGCGCGCAGTCCGGGGTGCGGGCGGTGCAGACCAGCGCGCCCAGCTCCATCACCGCGACCGCCCAGGTCGCGGCGGTCTCCGGCTGCTCCGGCAGCAGCTCGTTCGCGGTACGGCGCTCGGCCGCGGTGGTGGCCGTCGGCGGGTACTCATTTCCGTCCACCAGCCGGGCGAAGACCCGGCGGACATTGGTGTCCAGCACCGCGTGCCGCTGCCGGTGCGCGAAGGAGGCCACCGCGGCGGCGGTGTACTCGCCGACCCCCGGCAGCGCCAGCAGTTCCGCGTGGTCGGTGGGGACCTCGCCGCCGTGCTGCTCGGTGATCGCCGTCGCCGCCGCGTGCAGCCGCAGCGCCCGGCGCGGGTAGCCGAGCCGTCCCCAGGCGCGGACGGCCTCGCCGGAGGGCGCGGCGGCCAGCGCGGCCGGGGTCGGCCAGCGCTCCATCCACTGCGCGTACATCGGCAGCACCCGCTTCACCGGGGTCTGCTGGAGCATGAACTCACTGACCATCACCGCCCAGGGGCCGGCCTCCGGCTCGCGCCACGGGAGCTCCCGGGCGTGGGCGGCGTACCAGCCGAGGACGGTGCGGTGGAGTGCGGTGTGGTCAGTCATGGCGCTGTCGATCCTCGCACACGCGGGGTCACGGCCGGGGCACCGGAGTGAGGGCGGAAATACCATCCGAACGGACTATCAACACGATCATGTGAAAGAAGGGACCACTGGTACGGCGGTGTTGTGCAGACCGGGGGTTGATCTCTCGTAAGGTTTGCTCGTGCCTTCTCTGCGCAATCCCGTCGGACCGCTGCCCTCGTCCATCTACTGGCGGCGCCGTCTCGTCGTCCTCGTGGTCCTCGCCGCGGTGCTCGTGCTGATCCTGTGGCTGCTGCTGTCCGGCGGCGGAGGCACAAAACCCGGCGCGGGCGGACCGGCCTCCTCCTCGCACCCGGTCGGCTCGATCACGCCCGGCACCAGCGCCCCCAGCGGCTCCAACGGCGGCTCCAGCGACGGGTCGAAGGCGGGCGGGACCAGCGGCACGCCGTCCGGCCCCTCCGGTGGCGCCTCGGCGACCACTCCGGCCGGGACCAGCGGCGGCATCGTGCTGGGCGGCAGCGGCGGCTCCAGCGCGGGCTCCAGCGGCGGGTCCGGCAGCTCCGGCGGGTCCAGCGGCTCGAGCGGCAGCGGCGGTGCCAGCGGCGGTTCGGGCGGCGGCGGTGTCTCGCCGCCCAACGCGGCCGGCACGATGAACCTGCCGGTCTGCGCGGCGGCCGATGTCGAGCTGGCGCTGACCAGTACCGAGCAGACCTATGACTCCAGCCAGTGGCCGACCTTCCAACTGGCCATCACCAACACCACCAGTGCGGCCTGCCGGGTCGACCTGGGCGCCAAGTCGGCGGTGCTGACCGTCTCCAGCGGCAGCAGCAACCACGTCTGGTCCTCCGGCGACTGCCCCAGGGTCACCAGCGCGCAGTGGTACGCCGCGCCGCCCTCGGGCAGCCCGCTGACCGCCCAGTTCCAGTGGAGCCGGACCACCTCCGCGCCGGGCTGCGTCCCCGGCGGTGGCGGCGGCGCGGTCGGCGCCGGCAGCTATGTGGCCAGCATCAGCGTGAGCGGGGTGCCGACCCGTCCGGTACACCAGTTCCGGCTCGCACCGATCGGCAGCTGAGCTCAGACGTAGCGCTCGAGGATGGAGGACTCGGCGAGCCGCGACAGCCCCTCGCGCACCGAGCGGGCCCGCGACTCGCCGACGCCCTCGACGGCCTGCAGTTCGTCGATGCTGGCGGAGAGCAGCTTCTGCAGGCTGCCGAAGTGCTCGACCAGGCGCTCGATGACGGTGTTGGGCAGCCGCGGGATCTTCGCCAGCAGCCGGTAGCCGTGCGGGCTGACGGCCGAGTCCAGCGCCTCCGGGGTGCCGGGGAAGCCCAGCGCCTTGGCGACCGTCTGCAGGTCCAGCAGATCGCTGTGGGTCAGCCCCTCCAGGTCCGCCAGGACGTCCTGGACCGAGCGTCCGCGCTTGGCGGCGCGCTCCGGGAAGTAGTCGCGGGCGACCAGTTCGCGTTCCGGCTCGACCCCGGCGATCAGCTCGTCCAGTTGGAGCGACAGCAGCCGGCCGTCGGTGCCCAGCTCGATCACATAACCGGCGATCTCCCGGTTGATCAGCCGGACCATCTCCAGCCGCTGGGCCACGGCGGTGACATCACGGACCGTCACCAGATCCTCGATCTCCAGCGCGGAGAGGGTGCCGGCCACCTCGTCAAGCCGGAGCTTGTAGCGCTCCAGGGTGGCCAGCGCCTGGTTGGCGCGGGAGAGGATCGCGGCGGAGTCCTCGATCACCCGGCGCACCCCGTTGACGTACAGGGCGATCAGCCGCATCGACTGGCTGACCGAGACCACCGGGAAGCCGGTCTGCTTGTTGACCCGCTCGGCGGTGCGGTGCCGGGTGCCGGTCTCCTCGGTGGGGATGGAGGCGTCCGGGACCAACTGGACCCCGGCCCTGACGATCCTGGTGATGTCCTTGTCGATGACCACGGCGCCGTCGAGCTTGCACAGCTCGCGCAGCCGGGTCGCCGAGAACTCGACGTCGAGGACGAAGCCGCCGGTGCTGAGCGACTCCACGGTCTTGTCGAACCCGACGACGATCAGGCCGCCGGTACGGCCGCGCAGGACGCGCTCCAGGCCGTCGCGCAGTGGGGTGCCGGGGGCTACGGCGCTGAGCGAGGCCCGCATCAGGGCCTCCTCGCGGGAGGAGCGATCCGCCCGGTCGTTGGCTGCCACGGGACGACTCCTCCGGTGGGGGTGCGGTATACCGTCGTGAGTTTACCGTCGGGCGCGGCAGCCTGTGTCCGGTTATTGACGGGGAACCCCTCGAAGCGCTAGTCCGGGTCGACCGGGTCCCATCCGTCCATCAGCTCCAGGCCGTCCGCCGGTACCGTCGACAGCGGCGAGCCAACGCCGTTGGAACGGGCCTGGACTGGGCTCTGACCTGCGCGGTCGTCCGCCCCGGCGGCATTGCGCCGACTGTTGCGGGGACGGCTGCCACGCCCGGGGATCGCGGCCAGCGCCTCGCTGATATTCGCCACCTCGGTCACCCGCATTCCGGCTGGGATCTTTCCGGGATCCGGGGGAACCAGGGCGTGGGTGAAGCCGAGCCGGGCCACTTCGGCCAGCCGCCGCTCCACCCCGGTGACCCGGCGGACCTCGCCGGCCAGGCCGACCTCGCCGATCGCCACCATGTTCGGCGGCAGCGGCGTGTCGGCGGCGGAACTGGCCACCGACAGCGCGATGGCCAGGTCGGCGGCCGGTTCGGTGAGCTTCACCCCGCCGACGGTGGCGGTGTAGATGTCCAGCTTGCCGAGCCGGACCCCGCCGTGCCGCTCCACCACGGCCAGCACCATGGCGATCCGCGGCGACTCCAGGCCCGAGGTGGTCCGCCGGGGGGAGGGGATCTGCGAGTCCACCATCAGTGCCTGCACCTCGGCGACCAGCGGACGGCGGCCCTCCAGGGTGACGGTCAGACAGGTTCCCGGCACCGGCTTGTCACGTTTCGTCAGGAACAGGCCGGACGGGTCGGCCACCCCGCTGATCCCCTTGTCGTGCAGCTCGAAGCAGCCGACCTCGTCGGTCGCCCCGTAGCGGTTCTTGACGCCGCGGATGATCCGCAGCCGGGCGTGCCGGTCGCCCTCGAAGTGCAGCACCACGTCCACCAGGTGCTCCAGCAGCCGCGGGCCCGCGATCGAGCCGTCCTTGGTGACATGGCCCACCAGCAGGGTGGACATCGCCCGGGACTTGGACACCCGGATCAGCGCCGCGGTCACCTCGCGGATCTGGGCCGGGCCGCCGGGCGCGCTCTCCAACTGGGCCGAGGCGATGGTCTGCACCGAGTCCAGGATCAGCAGCGAGGGCTGGACCTGCTCGATGTGGCCGAGCACCGCCCCGAGGTCGGTCTCGGCCGCGAGGTAGAGGTGCGGGGAGAGCGCGCCGATCCGGTCCGCCCGCAGCCGGACCTGGCTCGCCGACTCCTCGCCGGTGATGTAGAGGGTGCGGTGCTGCTCGCTGGCGGCCTTGGCGGCGACGTCCAGCAGCAGGGTCGACTTGCCGACCCCGGGCTCGCCCGCGAGCAGCGCGACCGCGCCCGGGACCAGGCCCCCGCCGAGCACCCGGTCCAGCTCACCGATATTGGTCGGACGGGAGGCGGCCACCCGCGCGTCGACCTGTCCGATCGGGACCGCGGCGCTGGTCACCGGACCGGCCGCGGTGGTGCGGACCGGGACCGCGCCGGTCTCCTCGACGGTGCCCCAGGCGTTGCACTCGGTGCACCGGCCGGTCCACTTGGGCGGCGTGAAGCCGCACTCGGTGCACCGGTACGAGGAGCGGGCGGGCTTGGAGCTGGTTCGGGCTGCCATGCGGTGAACGCTACAGCCGACCGCCGACAAGGCTGATCAGTCACCCGTTAGGAGTATCCGCACGGCAAGTTCCCCTACGTACGGCCTTCCGGCCCTAACGTCGGTGGTGTGACCACAGACCTGCAGGCCACAGCCTCTGCCCCGCTGCCCCCGGCGCCGCCGCCCCCGGTCGGCCCGGGCGGCGCGCGGGTCGGCGCCGGGCGGGCGACCGGCGCGCGCGCCCTGGACGAGGCCTGGGACCGGCTCGGCGACGGCCTGTTCACCTACTGCCTGTCGGTGCTCTGCGACCAGGCCGAGGCGGTGGCCGCGGTCCGCGAGGTGCGGCAGTTGTCGGTGCGGCACCGGCGCCGGCTGCGCCGTCCCGAGCTGCTGCGTGCCTGGCTGTACGCGCTGGCCCGGCATGTCTGCCTGGTCCGGATGGAGGAGGCGGACCCGGTCGGCACGCCGCCGCGCCCGGCCGGGCGGCACAGCGCCGAGCACGGCCGCCTCGCCGTGCTCGGCTGGCCCGAGGCCGCCGGGGTCACCCCGGTCCAGCGGGAGGCGCTGGAGCTGGCCGGCCGGCACGGCCTGCGGCCCGCGGAGCTGGGCGCCGTCCTCGACCTGCGGACCGAGCAGGCCGGGGCGCTGCTGGCGCAGGCGGTCTGCGAGCTGGAGCGGACGGCGGCGGCGCTGGCGGTGCTGTCCGCCGAGGCCTGCCCCGAGTTGGGCCGGATCGGCCGGGGCCGGGGCCCGGTGCTGGGCACGGCCCTGCGCGGCGAGCTGGTCCGCCATGTCGACGCCTGCCCCACCTGCCGCGGCACGGCGGAGCGCGCGGCCGCACAGGGCCCCTGGCCCGGGACGCTGCGGGCGCCCGGGTCGCCGGCCCTGGTCACCGCGCCGCCGGAGGCCCGCAGGGCGCCGGCCGGCGAGGGCTTCTTCGCCGCGCTCGGCGCGGGTCGTGGCGAGGGCAGGGGCGAGGGCCGGGAGGAGAACCGGGATCCGCGGTTCGACCGCCGCGGCTTCCCGGTGCACCGGACGGCCCGGGCGGTGCGGGCGACCATGCTGCGGCAGCGTGCGGTGGCGAGCACGGTGATCGCGCTGGTGGTGGCCGCGCCGGTGATGGCGCTGTGGGTGAGCCACCAGGGCTCGGCCCCGGCGGAGGATCCGGTGTCCTCGGTGCGGGTGGACTCGGCGACCCCGGTGCTCGACCCGGCGCCGACGGACGGCGGGGCCCGGTCGGCGACGCCCTCGCTGCAGGCTCCGGCGCCCGGCGCGGCGGCTCCGGCGCCGGCCCCGGCCCCGGCGGTGCCGCCGCCGTCCGCGGTCACCGGGGATCCCGGCGCCGGATCTGCCGCCGCCGCACCGGCAACGCTCACCGTCACCGCGAGCGAGCAGGGCGGCCGTACCGTGGTCACCCTGGTCAACAGCGGTACCGCGGCCGTGTCCTGGCGGGCGGCCGGTACCGCCGACTGGCTGCGGCTGAGCCGGGACAGCGGGACGCTGCAGCCGGGGCAGCGGTTCACCCTGCTGGTGACCATCGATCAGGCGGCCCTGCCCGAGGGCCCGTGGACGGCGCAGGTGGCGGTCGCCCCCTCCGGCTCGGTGGTCGTCCTGCACGGTCCGGGCCGGGACGGGGGCCGGCGCGGGATGCCGCCGCCGTCCCCCGCGCCCTCGTCCTCGACCGGCACCCCGGCTCCGCCGGCGTCGCAGGGGCCCACGCCCACCCCGACGCCCACCCCGGACCCGACGGTGACGCCGACTCAGACCCCGCCCCCGACCCCGACCGCCTCCACGTCCGCCTCCACCTCCGCCACGCCCGACCCGACCGGGTCCGTACCCGCGCCCCGGGGCCGGCACCGGGGGCCGTCGGCCCGCTGACCCGCATCACGGTCGGATAACGGGTGTCCGCCCGGTGCAGCAGTCCGGCCCTTCGCTCCGTCTGTCCTGGTGCAAGAACAACGGGGCACAGGGGGAGGAAGCGATGCGGGTCGCTGACGAAGCGGCGTTCGCCGAGTTCGTACAGTCCAGATCGCCGTCACTGTTCCGGACCGCGCTACTGCTGACAGGCGGTCGGGATCCGGCGGACGATCTGGTGCAGTCCACGCTGGAACGGGTCTGGCAGCAGTGGGGCCGGGTCCGCAGGGCCGACTCCCCGGACGCGTACGCGCGCCGGATCCTGGTCAACCTGGCCAACGACCGCTGGCGCCGCCGCCGCGGACGCAGCGAGGTGCCGCTGCTGGACAGCGACACCAACACCGAGGCGCAGGCGTCCACCGGGGATCCGTACCGGCAGGTGGTGCTGCGGGACGAGCTGATCCGGGTGCTGCACACCCTGCCCTTGAAGATGCGGACGGTGCTGGTGCTGCGCTACTTCGACGACCTCTCCGACGAGGGCATCGCGGACCTGATGCAGGTCTCCGCCTCCACCGTGCGCTCCCAGGCCTCCCGAGGGCTGGCCAAGCTGCGCGAGGTGGTCCCCGCCGACGAGGGCACCGGCACCAGGTGCGCGCACGAGTACGAGCAAGGAGGCGCCCAGTGAGCAGGTTCAGCGAGGACCAGGACATCGAGAGCGAGTTGGTCGCAGCCATGAACGACTTCACCGACAGCACCCCGGTCCCGGCCTACGACCCGGCCGCGCTGATCGCCGCGCGGCGTCGTCGCCGTCCGCAGCTGTGGGCGCTGGCCGCGGCGGTCGTCGCGGTGGCGGCGGTGGGCACCGGGGTGGCCCTGGCGACCGGCGGGGACAGCCCCACGCCGCTCCCGCCCGCGAGCCCCTCGGTTTCGGCGGCGAGCCACGCCCCGAGCCCGAGCGCCTCGGCGACCCCGTCCACGGTTCCGCCCGGGGCCGCCAACATCGATCCGATGACCGCGCAGATGGACGCCCTCCGTACGGTCACCGTCGCCGCCGAGATGTACGAGAACCCGGCCACCCGCGGCCAGGTGAAGCTGGACGCCGTCGCCGCGCGGTTCACCAGCCCGGCCGCCTTCACCAAGGCCTGGGGCAACGGCGGTCTCGGGGTGACCTGCGGTCAGGTCGCCAACGGCGCACTGGGCGGCGGCGCCGACCTGCTGCTCTTCAAGGGCACCCACCAGCTGAGCCGGATGCCGCAGTTCGGCTACGACCCCGAGAGCACCAAGCTGACCGGTGTGACCTGCGTCGACGCCGGCCGGCAGTACGGGGACCCGGTGCTGACCGGGGTCTACGGAAAGCTGGTGTCCGGGGCGCAGCCGGCCAAGGGCATGATCGGCCCCAAGGTCCCCTCGGCGACCTGCGGCCGGAACCCGGCCAGGACCTGGTACGCCGACGACCCCGGCTCCGGGACCCTGGTCGAGGGCTGGAAGCTGCGGCTGGACGGCTACGGGCCGATCGACGTCGGCATCGACCCCAACAAGGGCCCCGGGCAGGTGTTCTCGGTGACCTGCCCGAAGTGACGGCCGGTCAGTCCGCCGGGTGCGGTGCCACCGGGGCGCCGTCCCCGGCGAGCCGCCGCTCGCACATCCCGGCCAGCAGGGCGTAGCCGCCCGCGCCCATCAGCTCCACCAGCTCCGGGCGGTAGCTGACGTACACCGGCTCGGCCCCGACATGGGCGTCCGGGCTGCCGGTGCACCACCACTGCAGGTCGTGGCCGCCGGGACCCCAGCCCCTGCGGTCGTACTCGCCGATGGTGACCTGGAGGTAGCGGGTGTCGTCCGGGCGGTCGATCCAGTCGTAGGTGCGGCGGACCGGGAGCTGCCAGCAGACGTCGGGCTTGGTCTCCAGCGGCTCCTTGCCCTCGGCCAGGGCCAGGGTGTGCAGCGAGCAGCCCTCGCCGCCGGGGAAGCCGGGGCGGTTCAGGAAGATGCAGGCGCCGTCGACCCGGCGGGTGCGCTGGTCGCCGTCCTCGTCGGGCTCGCTGATGCCCTTGGGGCCGGTGCCCTGCTTGTGGAACTGCCAGGTCTCCGGGGTGAGCCTGGCGGCGTGGCCGAGCACCCGCTGCTGGTCGTCCTCGTCCGACCAGTGCGCGCCGAGGGTGCAGCAGCCGTCGCTGGCGCGGCCCGGGCGGATGCCGTGGCAGCCGCGGCCGAAGACGCAGGTCCACCGGGAGGTGAGCCAGGTCAGGTCGCAGCGGAAGACCTGCTCAGGATCCTCCGGGTCGGCGAACTCGACCCAGGCCCGGGCGAAGTCCAGCGGGACCTCGCGCTTGCGGGCAGCCGCGGCGGCCTTCTTCGCAGCCTTCTCGACTGCCTTGCGATCGGTGAGCGTCACATCTACGGCTGGCACACCGCAAGCCTATGGCCTGCGGCGGGGCGGACGCGGCAGGCGCCTACTGGACCCTGGTCCCGAACAGGCCGCCGGTCACGCCCTCCTTGTCGCCGCCCTGGGCCTTGCGCAGGGCGTTGGCGAGGCCCTCCAGCGTCATCGACTGCAGGATCACCTTGCCCTGGCCCTCCAGCGTCGCCAGCGACAGGCCCTCGCCGCCGAAGACGGCGTTCATCACGCCCTGCCGGTTCATCCGGCCGACCCGCTCGACCCCGTACCTGACGGTCTCCTCGAAGGCGACGATGCAGCCGGTGTCGACCTGCAGCTTGCCGCCGAACTCGGCCAGGTCCAGGTCGATGAAGTTGCCGGCGCCGGCGATGATCACGGTGCCCTGGCCGGTGAACTTCTCCAGGATGAAGCCCTCGCCGCCGGCCATGCCGCTGCGCAGCCCGGAGAAGGCGATGCCGAAGTTCACCCCGCTCTCGGCGGCCACGAAGGCGTCCTTCTCGGCCATCCAGGCCCGGCCCGGAGTGATCTCCAGGGCCCGCATCTCGCCCGGCAGGGTCCCGGCGAAGCCGAGCGTGCCCTCACTGCCCTGGGCGGTGAAGTACTGGAACGCGATGCTCTCGCCGGCCAGCATCCGCTGTCCGGCCTGCATCGCCGTGCCCATGGCCTGGCGCAGCATCCCGCCCATGCCGCCGCCGCCCCCGCCGCCCTGCTGGTTGTTGTTGGGGCCGGAGATCCGGGTGTCCATGCTCACGTTCACGGTCTTGAACAGGAACTTGCCCGCCTCGCAGTAGACGGTCTGCCCCGGCTGGAGCTGGACCACGGCCATCTGCATGGCGTTGCCGACGATCTGGAGTTGCAGGGCCACGGTGTTTCCCCTCCGGAGACAGAGCACTACCCACCGCTAACGAGTCCGCTGCCCCTTCCGGTTCCGGTACCGAGGTGATCGGTCCGGCGCGCTCGCGTACCGTGACCGTTTATGCGACTCGGAGTACTCGACGTGGGATCCAACACCGTCCACTTCCTGGTGGTGGACGCGCACCCCGGTGCTGCCCCGGTGCCCGCGTACTCGCACAAGATCGAACTGCGGCTGGCCGAGCTGCTGGACGCCGACGGCGCGATCAGCGACGAGGGCGTGGAACAGCTGGTCGAGATGGTCGCCTCCTCGATGCGGGTCGCCGAGGACAAGGGCGTCGAAGAGGTGCTGCCCTTCGCCACCTCCGCGGTCCGCGAGGCCGCCAACGGCGAGGAGGTGCTGAAGCGGGTCCAGCGGGAGACCGAGGTCGGCCTGCGGGTGCTGTCCGGCGGCGACGAGGCCCGGCTCACCTTCCTGGCCGCCCGCCGCTGGTACGGCTGGTCGGCCGGACGGCTGCTGCTGCTGGACATCGGCGGGGGCTCGCTGGAGATCGCCTGCGGCCTGGACGAGCAGCCCGACTCCGCGGTCTCGCTGCCGCTGGGCGCGGGTCGGCTCACTGCGGCCTGGCTGCCCGGCGACCCGCCCGACCCGGAGGACGTCCGCCGGCTGCGCCGCCACGTCCGGGCAGAGATCGCCCGCACCGTCGCCGAGGTGTCGCGGCTGGGCACGCCGGACCGGGTGGTCGGCACCTCCAAGACCTTCAAGCAGCTGGCCCGGATAACCGGTGCCGCGCGCGAGGCCGACGGCCCGTACCTGCCACGGAAACTGACCCGGGGTTCGCTGGCCGCCTGGATGCCCAGGCTGGCGGCGATGACCACCCAGCAGCGCGCCCTGCTGCCGGGCGTCTCGCCCGGACGGGCCCGGCAGCTGCTCGCGGGCGCGCTGGTGGCGGACGGGGCGATGGACCTGTTCGGCGTGGACTCCCTGGACATCTGCCCCTGGGCGCTGCGCGAGGGCCTGATCCTGCGCCGCCTGGACCAGATGGAGGCCGAGCACTAGCTCCGGGAGCCGACGCGCATACGCTGTGTTCTGTGGCGGATCCAACGGACGAACATCCGAATTCCAGCACCGGTGCCGCGAAGAGGGCAGGCCCGGGGAAGAAGGGTGCGGCGAAGAAGACCGGGGCCAAGAAGGGCGCGGTCAAGAAGGGCGCGGCGAAGAAGCAGGCGGCGAAGAAGTCCGCCGCCCCCACGCCCCGGCTGCTGGCGCAGCCGCGCACCCCGGCCGTCCCGCCGTCCGCGGCCCGGGCCGGCCTGCCGCTGCTGGTGCCGGACGCCAAGGTGGCCCTCTCCACCGCCTCGGTCTACCCGGAGAACACCGCCGCCGCCTTCGAGATCGCCGGGCGGCTCGGCTACGACGGGGTCGAGGTGATGGTGTGGACCGACCCGGTCAGCCAGGACCTGGACGCGCTGCGCCGGCTCTCCGACTACCACGGCGTGCCGATCCTCGCGGTGCACGCGCCCTGCCTGCTGATCACCCAGCGGGTCTGGGGCACCGACCCGTGGACCAAGCTGGTCCGGGCCCGCACGGCGGCGGAGAAGCTGGGCGCGTCCGCGGTGGTGGTGCACCCGCCGTTCCGCTGGCAGCGGCAGTACGCGCGGGACTTCGTCCAGGGGATCTGGCAGATGGCCGGGGAGACGGACGTCCGCTTCGCGGTCGAGAACATGTACCCCTGGCGCTACCGCGACCGCGAGGTCGCCGCGTACGCGCCGGACTGGGACCCCACCACCGAGGACTACCGGCACTTCACCGTGGACCTCTCCCATGTCTCCACCTCCCGCACCGACGCGCTGGCGATGGTCGACCGGATGGGCGACCGGCTCGCCCACGTCCACCTCGCCGACGGCTCCGGCTCCGCGAAGGACGAGCACCTGATCCCCGGCCGCGGCAACCAGCCCTGCGCCGAGCTGCTGGACCGGCTGGCCCGCACCGGCTTCGACGGCCATGTGGTGCTGGAGGTCAACACCCGCCGCTCCCCTGGCCCCGTCGAACGCGAGGCCGACCTGGCCGAGGCGCTGGCCTTCACCCGGCTGCACCTGGCCAGCGCGGCCCGGTTAGGGTCGATGAAAAGATGATCTGAAGGTCCAGACGGTAGGGACGCACACTGATGACCTCACTGCACGGTTCCGATCTCTCCAGTTCCTTCGGGGCCGTCGCCGCCGACTACCAGGCGGCCCGGCCCAGCTACCCGCAGGCCCTGTTCGACGCGATCGAGGAGCTGACGGGGCGTCCGCTGAAGGGCGCCCGGGTGCTCGACGTCGGCGCCGGGACCGGCATCTCCACCCGGCTGCTGCGCGACCGCGGGGCCGACGTCGTCGCCGTGGAGCCCACCCCCGGCATGGCCGCGCAGTTCCGGGCGAACAGCCCGGACATCCCGCTGGTGAGCGCGGACGGCCACGCGCTGCCGTTCCCGGACGGTTCGGCCGACCTGGTCAGCTACGCCCAGGCGTTCCACTGGACCACCCCGGAGCAGTCCGTGCCGGAGGCCCGCCGGGTGCTGCGCCCGGACGGGGCGCTCGCCCTGTGGTGGAACATCAAGGACCGCAGCCGGGGCTGGCCGCTGGAGCAGCGGCAGCGGATGATCGCCGCCTGCCCGCAGTACCACGGCGACTCGGCGACCTACACGGCCGTACCGACCCTGGAACGGCTCGGGATGCGCACCGGCCAGGCCCTGCTGCACTGGAGCCGCAGCATTTCGGTGGACACCGCGCTGGCCGACCTGCTCTCCCGCTCCTATGTCGCGGTCCTCGACCCCGCGCGCCGCGCGGAGCTGCTGGCCGCGGAGCGCGAGGCCCTGCTCGCGGTCTTCCCGGACGGCGTCGTCGTCGACGATTTCAACCTCCACCTGACCGTCGGCTTCAACGCGTAGCCCGCACCGCGCGGCACCCGCCGTACCGTATTTCGGACGGCTTGTCCACGGCGCAAGACCTCGGCGTAGGCTCGATGGTCAACGACGAAGGAGTTGAGGATTGTGCCCCAGCTGAGGTCTCGTACGGTCACCCACGGTCGCAACATGGCTGGTGCGCGCGCCCTGCTCCGGGCCGCGGGCGTAGCCCGTGAGGACTTCGGCAAGCCGATCATCGCCGTCGCGAACAGCTTCACCGAGTTCGTGCCGGGGCACACCCACCTCCAGCCGGTCGGCCGGATCGTGTCCGAGGCGATCCAGGCCGCCGGCGGCATCCCGCGCGAGTTCAACACCATCGCGGTGGACGACGGCATCGCCATGGGCCACGCCGGCATGCTGTACTCGCTGCCCTCCCGGGACCTGATCGCCGACTCGGTCGAGTACATGGTCGAGGCGCACTGCGCGGACGCGCTGGTCTGCATCTCCAACTGCGACAAGATCACCCCCGGCATGCTGATGGCGGCGCTGCGGCTGAACATCCCGGTGGTCTTCGTCTCCGGCGGCCCGATGGAGGCCGGCAAGGCCACCCTGGTCGACGGCACCGTCCGCAAGCTGGACCTGGTCAACGCGATCTCGGACGCGGTCAACGAGAACGTCTCGGACGAGGACATCGCCCGGATCGAGGAGAACGCCTGTCCGACCTGTGGGTCCTGTTCCGGCATGTTCACCGCGAACTCGATGAACTGCCTGGCCGAGGCGATCGGCCTGGCGCTGCCCGGCAACGGCTCGGTGCTGGCCACCCACACCGCCCGCAAGGCGCTGTACCAGGACGCCGGACGCACCATCGTCGAGATCACCAACCGGCACTACGGCCAGAACGACGACAGCGTGCTGCCGCGCAACATCGCCACCCGCGCCGCGTTCGAGAACGCCGTCGCGCTGGACATCGCGATGGGCGGCTCCACCAACACCATCCTGCACCTGCTCGCCGCCGCCCAGGAGGCCGAGCTGGACTTCGACATGGCGGACATCGACGCGCTGTCGCGTCGGCTGCCCTGCCTGTCCAAGGTCGCCCCCAACGGTTCGTACTACATGGAGGACGTGCACCGCGCGGGCGGCATCCCGGCCATCCTCGGCGAGCTCTACCGGGGCGGGCTGCTGAACGAGGACGTGCACACCGTGCACAGCCCGTCGATGGCGGACTGGCTGAAGAACTGGGACATCCGCGGCGGCTCCCCGTCCGCCGAGGCGGTCGAGCTGTTCCACGCCGCGCCCGGCTGCGTCCGCTCCGCCAGCGCCTTCTCGCAGTCCGAGCGCTGGGACACGCTGGACACCGACGCGGCCGGCGGCTGCATCCGCGACGTCGAGCACGCCTACTCCAAGGAGGGCGGCCTGGCCATCCTCTACGGCAACCTGGCCGTGGACGGCTGCGTGGTGAAGACGGCCGGCGTGGACGAGTCGCTGTGGACCTTCCAGGGCCCGGCCGTGGTGGTCGAGTCGCAGGAGGACGCGGTCGAGGCGATCCTCACCAAGCGGATCAAGGAGGGCGACGTCGTCGTCATCCGCTACGAGGGCCCCAAGGGCGGCCCCGGCATGCAGGAGATGCTCTACCCGACCTCGTACCTCAAGGGCCGCGGCCTGGGCAAGGCCTGCGCGCTGATCACCGACGGCCGCTTCTCCGGCGGCACCTCGGGCCTCTCCATCGGCCACGCCTCGCCCGAGGCGGCCTCCGGCGGCGCGATCGCGCTGGTCGAGGACGGCGACCTGGTCACCATCGACATCCCCGGCCGCTCGATCCGGCTGGAGGTCTCCGACGAGGAGCTGGCCGCCCGCCGGGCCGTGGTCGAGGCCGGGCACGGCTACCGCCCGAAGAACCGGGAGCGCAAGATCTCGGCCGCGCTGCGGGCCTACGCGGCGATGGCGACCAGCGCCGACAAGGGCGCGGTCCGGGACGTCTCCCGGCTGGGCTGAGCGCGGGCGGGCCCAGCACTGGGCCGAGCGAGTTGTCGTTGCGGCGGGCCGCCGGTCGGATACCACCTGACCGGCGGCCCGCCGTCGCACAATCGACCCGTGTCCGAGAGAGCAGAACGCCCCGCGCCCGAGCCGGAACCCGTCCGCTTCTTCGGCACCGGCTGGGTCGACCGCGGCACCGGCTACTGGCTGCGGCGGGTCGGCGTGGGCCTCGGCGCGCTGCTGGCGGCGGCCCTCGGCGCGGTGCTGATGCGGCTGGGCGTGCAGGGGGTGTTCATCTCCGCCGCCGGTGCGCTGGTCGACACCCTGCTGGTGGTCGCCGTCGCGGTCTGCACCTGCGTCGCCGCGATCCGCACCTGGAACCTGCTCAGCCGGGGCCGGTCCGCGCTCACCGGCTGGATGGCGGACGACAGGTCGGTCGCCCCGATGCTGGTGATCGGCTGTGTCGGCGTGCTGGTCGCGTACTTCCTGCGGAGCCTGCTGGAGGCCCCGGGCGAGGGCGAGAAGCGGGCCCGCTACGAACTCGCCGTCGCCGCCCACGCCCGCCGCCGCACCCCCGTCGCCACGGGCACCGGCGCGCGGCGCAGGCGGCGCTGACCTCCCGTCAGGTGCGGGAGGTCGGCGCGCAGGTGCCGGGGGCCCCCATCTCCGGCAGCTTGCTGCGGTCGTAGGGGTCGATCGCGGGGCCGCTCGCCGACGGCTCGCCGCCGTCGCCCGGGTCGGCGGCGTCGGGGAACTGCGGGTTGATCCAGCCGTTGGCCAGGCCGCAGGCGGTGTTGCCGGTGAAGTGGTCCAGCTTGTGCAGCCAGAGGGTGCCCCGGGTGTGCACGAAGTGCGCCGGGTCGGGGATGTCGACGTCGATGATCCGCCGCACGATGCTCCGGGCCACGTCGGTGTCGTCCCCGGCGAGCCGCCAGCTCGCGGGCGCGGCGCTGGTCGGCGCGCTGCCGGGGACGGTCACGTCCGGATGCGGGCCCGGGCGCAGCGGGTAGACGAAGGTGTAGTCGGCGTGGATCGCCAGGCCGCCGCTGCCGTCACCCCGGTAGGTCATCTCGCCCTTGACCTTGATCACGCTCCCGTCGATCACCGCCTGGTCCGGGTTGAAGCGCGAGAACAGGTCGGTCGCGTCCCACGCCTTCGTGGAATGGGCCAGCGACTTCTTCAGCGAGGCGACGGTGCTGGTCTCCCGGGGGTCGACCAGCGCCAGCGCGGCCGAGGGGTAGCCGCCGGCCAGCACCTTGGGGTCGAGGTTGCTGTCGATCAGCAGGCTCCTGGTGGCCCGCAGGTACGCGGCGACGTCGGCGGTGTCGTAGGAGCCCACCGTGTGGGCCTTCGGCACGACGATCGCCTTGGCGCCCTCCGGCCACGTCTCGGCCGGCGAACCGGCGAAGGGGTGGGCGACGCTGGCGAGGGCCGTCACCGCGGGCGTGGTGGGCGGCGCGGTCGGCAGTGCGGTCTCCGGCGCCTCCAGCGAGGGCGCGGCAGCCGGGGCGGCGGCGCCGTTGTCGAGCTTGCGGCTCGCCCAGCTGTGGATGCCCTTGGCGTTCAGCAGGGCCGCGACCAGCGCCGCGGCCACACACACCATCAGCACGGGCTGCCAGGGGAACTTCCGCCGGGGCCTGCCGGGGGCCGGACGGAAGGAGGTGTCGCCCGGAGGCTCCCGCTTCCACTTCGCCGCGAGCCCCCGTGCCCTGGCCGAGCCCTCCGAGTACTGGGCGCTCTCGATGAAGTCGTCGTCGAGGACGAGCCCCTCGAAGGGGTCGGCGGGGGCGGGGGGCTCAAGATCTTCGGGCGTCGGCACGCGAACAGTATGGCGAGGCCCAAACATCCGCTGGGCAAGGATCTGATGAGAATGCGGCTCAGTAGCCGCTGTTCTTGCGGCGGGTCGACGCGACCGAGCTGACGACGCCGACGATGGCGCCGAGGATCGCCGCGTGCCACAGACCGGTCCAGATGCTGAAGAAGATGCCGTCACCGCTCAGCAGGTACTGGGTGACGGTGTTGGTGACGAACAGGCCGACGGCGGGGACCGCCGCGGTCTGCCACGGGTGCTCGGACGCCCAGCGGCGCAGCCTGCGGTCGCCGCCCTTGCCCACCGCCGAGCCGACCCCGCCGACCAGGAAGAGCAGGAACAGGCCGACGCTGGCGGGCCAGGCGAGCATGCCGAGCGACCAGTGCAGGGTGATCAGCTCAAGGCCGAGGGTGGCACCGCCGCCGACGATGCCGACCACGCCCGCGGAGCGCCAGGGCCCGTGCGTGGCCGAGGCGACGGCGAGCTGGCTGGATTCACGGGACGAGACATCACTGCTACTCATGCCTCAACGGTGCGCCCTCGGGGACCCGAACGCCATAGGGGACAACCCTGAGTTTTGGCGGCGCCGCGGATCACTGTCCGGCCCGGGCCAGGTCGTAACCTGGGCCCATGGTGACCCGTCAGCTCCTGCTCGCCGCCGCACGCAGCTCCGCAGCTCGCAGGGCCGTACTGGCGGCGCCGATGGGCCGGGCGGTGGTGCGCCGCTTCATCGCCGGGGAAACCCGGGAGGACGCGGTGCGGGCCGTCGACCAGCTGATCGTCCGCGGGCTCCACGTCACCGTGGACCACCTGGGCGAGGACACCACCGATCCGGCCCGGGCCGACGCGGTCAGGGACGAGTACACCGCGCTGCTGGCCCGCCTCGGGACGGCGGGGATCGGCGGGCGGGCCGAGGTCTCGGTCAAGCTGTCCGCGCTGGGCTCCGCGCTCCGGCCGGACGGCCACCGCCGCGCGCTGGAGCGGGCCCGTGCGGTGTGCGCCGCCGCCGAGGCGGCCGGGACCACGGTGACCCTCGATATGGAGGACCACACCGCCACCGACGACACCCTCGCCGCCGCCGCCGAGCTGCGCGCCGACTTCCCCCGGGTCGGCGTGGTGCTGCAGTCCTGTCTGCGCCGGACCGAGGCCGACTGCCGCGAGCTGGTGCACACCGGGTCGCGGGTCCGGCTGGTCAAGGGCGCCTACGCGGAGCCCAGCTGGGCGGCCTTCCGAAGCCGGGGCGAGGTGGACCGCTCCTACGTCCGCTGCCTGCGGCTGCTGATGGAGGGCAACGGCTACCCCATGGTCGCCACCCACGACCCCCGGCTGATCGAGATCGCCGGAACGCTGGCGGTCCGGGCCGGACGGCCGCAGGACAGCTATGAGTTCCAGATGCTCTACGGCATCAGGGAGGACGAGCAGCGGCGGCTGGCCGCCGCCGGCGAGACGGTGCGGGTGTACGTCCCCTACGGCGGCGACTGGTACGGCTACTTCATGCGGCGGCTGGCGGAGCGCCCGGCGAACCTGGGCTTCTTCCTGCGGGCCCTCGGCCACGGCTGACCGCGGGTTGACCGCAGGTCGGACGGGCGAAGCGGCTTTCCCGCCGCCGGTGCGAGGATGAGCGGCAGCAGCACCGCGCGCACGTCCCGCAGGAGGAACCCCATGACCCAACGCGTCGCCGTCCTCGGTACCGGCAAGATCGGCGAGGCCCTGGTCTCCGGGCTGCTGCGGGCCGGAAAGCCCCCGGCGGAGGTCCTGGTGACCGCGCGCCGCCCGGAGCGGGCCGCCGAGCTGCGCGAGCGCTACGGCGTGGAGACGGTGGACAACGCGGAGGCGGCCAAGGCCGCCGACACCCTGATCCTCACCGTGAAGCCGCAGGACATGGGCACGCTGCTGGAGGAACTGGCGCCGCATGTGTCGGCGGACCGGCTGGTGATCTCCGGCGCGGCCGGGGTGCCCACCGCCTGGTTCGAGGAGCGGCTCGCGCCGGGGACCCCGGTGGTCCGGGTGATGACCAACACCCCGGTGCTGGTCGACGAGGCGATGAGCGTCATCTCGGCCGGGTCGCACGCGACGGAGGCGCACCTGCTGCGCACCGAGGAGATCTTCAAGCCGGTCGGCAGGACGCTGCGGGTGCCCGAGTCGCAGCAGGACGCGGCCACCGCGCTGTCCGGCTCGGGACCGGCCTACTTCTTCTTCCTGGTCGAGGCGATGACCGACGCCGGCATCCTGCTCGGGCTGCCGCGGGCGGTCGCCGCCGAGATGATCGTGCAGGCGGCGGTGGGCGCGTCGGTGATGCTGCGGGACTCCGGCGAGCACCCGGTGAAGCTGCGCGAGGCGGTCACCTCCCCGGCCGGGACCACCATCGCGGCGATCCGCGAGCTGGAGAACCACGGGGTCAGGGCGGCGATGCTGTCCGCGCTCGAGGCGGCCCGCAACCGCTCCCAGGAGCTGGCCTCCGGCGGGAAGTAGCGGCCGGGCAGACCCTAGGGTGGGGACATGCGCTACGACCTGGTGATCTTCGACAATGACGGTGTGCTGGTGGACAGCGAGCCGATCTCCAACCGGCTGCTGGCCGACTACCTGACCGAGCTGGGCTTCCCCACCACCGTCGAGGACTCCTACCGCGACTTCATGGGCGCGGCGGCGCACACCGTCCACGACACCATCGCCGAGCGCTACGACGGCGCGAGGCTGCACGACAGCTTCGACGAGGACTTCCACGCCCGGGTCTTCGCCGCGTTCCGGGAGCAGCTCGCGGCGGTGCCGGGGGCGGCGGAACTGCTGAAGCAGGTACGGGAGTCGGGGGTGCGCTACTGCGTGGCCTCCTCGGCGCACCACGCGTGGATCCGCGCGGCGCTCGGCACCTGCGGGCTCTCCGGCTTCTTCACCGACGAGCAGCTGTTCAGCGCCCAGGACGTGGCCAGGGGCAAGCCCGCGCCCGACCTGTTCCTGCACGCCGCCAGGACCATGGGCGTGCCGCCCGAGCGCTGCGTGGTGCTGGAGGACAGCCCGCTCGGCGTGGCCGCCGCCCGCGCGGCCGGCATGGACGTCTACGGCTACACGGCCCTCACCCCGCGCGAACGCCTCGCCGCGGCGACCGGCCTCTACCAGGACCCGGCCGAGGTCCCGGCGCTGCTGGGGATCTGACGGTCGGACAGCAGGGCCTCAGTCCGGGAGGCGGAGCCGGCGTCCCCGGAGCGGGGTGCCGCGGAGGCCGCTGAGCCGGAACGGCAGGCCGAGTCCGCTGCCGGGGGTCGGTTGCGAGGTACGGGTCTCGGCGCGGAGGTGCAGCGCGGGCTCGCTGCCGTCGCCGGAGTCGCCGACCGCCCCGACCGGGGTGCCCACGGTGAGGTGCTGGCCCCTGCGCACCCGGACGCTGTCCTGGCGCAGCCAGGACAGGACCACCAGGGCCCTGCCTGTGTCGATGGCGACGTGGTTGCCCTCCGGGTGGTCCACGGCGGGGGCGTAGGGGTCGTGGTCCGGCAGGCCGTCCACCGCGGCGACCACCACGCCGTCGCAGGGGCTGAGCACCGGGTGGCCGAAGATCGCATAACGCTGGTTGCCGGCCGGGGCCAGGCCGAGGGCGCGGCGTCCGCGCCACTGCGGCCCGTCGCCGAGCTGGACCAGGTCCATGGCGTAGCGGCGGTGGCGGCTCGCGCCGGGGGTCAGCGAGTCCTGCGCGTAGCGGTTCACCGCGGGGCCGCCCGCCTCGGTGAAGCTGAAGCAGCCGCCGCGCAGCGGGGAGGCGAGGACCAGCGGGTGCGCGCTGGGCGACGGCTGGATCGGGCGGGTGCGCCGCCAGGTCCAGCCGGCGAGGCCGGTCCCGGCGGCGAACAGCAGCAGTTCGGGGATGCCCGGCATGGTCCAGGGCAGGCCGGGACCGAAGGCCGGCAGGGCCCGGAGCCCGGCCAGGACGGCGAGGGCGACGGCGGCGAGGGGGAGCGCGCGGAACCACGGGGGGAGCGCGTGGGTGGGGCCGGTACGCAGGGCGTACCAGGCCAGCGCGGGCGCGGTGGCGACCAGCAGGAGCCAGCCGGTGGCGGTCGCGGTGAGGTAGGGGATCACCGCGGTCGCCACGGCAGCGGCGAGGTAACTGAGCGTCAGCCGCGTCAGCGCCGTCGCGCTGGGAGAAGCCACCCGCAGCGCGGTCGCCCCCCGCGCGGGGGCAGGCCCAGGCACGGAGCTGACGCCCCGAACCCCACCCGCACCATGCACCGGGGCGGCGCCGGCCGCTGCGGGGGCGCCCGGCCCGGGGGCAGCACCCACCGCCGGGGCAGCGCCCCGGACCCCGCCCGTACCAGCCACCTGGGCGGTGCCTGCCGCCGTGGCGGCACCCGGCCCGGGGCCTGTTGTGCCCGAGACTGCGTCGGCGCCCACCGCGGGGGTGTGCCCCTGCACGGGAGCGGTGCTCGAGACTGCGTCGGCGCCCACCGCGGGGGTGCGCCCCTGCACGGGAGCGGTGCTCGAGACTGCGTCGGCGCCCACCGCGGGGGTGCGCCCCTGCACCACGGCGGCACCCGCTGCGCGGGTGGATCCCGGCACCGTCTCGGTGCCCTGCGCGTGGGCGGAGCCCGGCATCTGAGCAGAGCCCGGCACCTGGGCGGAGCCCGTTACCTGGGCGGAGCCCCGCCTCGCGGCGGTGCCCAGCGTCGGAGGCACACTCGGCATGGGCGGGGCGCCCGGGACCGTCACCGACCCTGACCCCGCCGCGCGGCCCGCCGCAGGCGTGGACCCCGCCACCGGGGCCGAGCCCACCAGGCCGGAGCCCGCCCCCTGGGCGGAGCCCGGCACCGTTGCGGCGACCTCCGCCCCGGCTGAGCCCTGTGTGTGCTCGGGTTCCGGCGCCCGGGCGGAGCCCGGCTGCGGAGCCACCCCCACCCCCGCGTCGACCCCTGCCCCCGCCCCCGCGTCCGCGTCGGCCCCTGCGGTCGCCACTGCGTCAGCGGCCAGGACCGGGAGGTCGGTTCTGGACTGGGGCGGTAGCCCCCCGCTCTGGCGGGCGGTGAGGGCGCCGGGCCCGGTGACCAGGGTGGTCAGCCGGCCGTCGTCGGTCACCTGGGCCCAGACCAGCTCCGAGCCCGTTGCGAACTGGAGCTGGTACAGCTCCTGCCGCCGCCGCACCCCCCGCAGCGCGCCGTGGCGCTCGCGGAGGCCGTCCACGGTCGCCTGCAGCCGCTCCAGCGGAACACTGCGGAGCAGCCCCTCGCTGAACGCGGCCCGGTCCAGCGTCTCCGCGCCGAACACCGCGGTGAGGGCCTGGGTGACGGCATCCTGCGAGGGGAAACGGCGCAGCGGTGAGAGGAGTCGGTCGCGCGGGCTCATAAGGTCTTCCTGTCTGCAGTCGTGCTCTCACGGTAAGTAACGAGCGGTGCGCTGAGCGGGAGCGACGTGGGTTGCGGCTTGCGATCTTTTCCCTGGAGGGGCTTCCCGGCGCGGGCAAAGGTCCGTACGCTCGCGCCAATCGTTCGAGTACTGGTGAGTAAGGGCGTGCGGCAGATGTCGGCAGGGGTCGCGGAGGTTCCGGCGCGGTTGCGCCAGGCGCGGGTGGCGCTGCTGGTCAGCTACCTGGCCCAGGGGACGGTGTTCGCCCTGCTGGTGACCCGGATCCCGGCGATCCAGAAGCAGTACGGGATGTCGGACGGCGTTCTGACGATCTTTCTGGCGGCGGTGCCGATCCTGGCCGGGGTCGGCAGCATCTCGATGGAGTGGGTGGTCAAGCGGACCTCCCCGCGCGCGGTGCTCCGCATCGTGCAGCCGCTGACCTGCCTGACCCTGGTCGGGGTCGGGGCCGGCGACCAGAAGTGGCAGGCCGCGGTCGCGATGGCGGCCTTCGGCCTCTGCGTGGGCGGGCTGGACGCGAGCCAGGCCATGTCCGGGGTGGCGCTGCAGCACCGCAACCACGGCCGCAGCATCATGCAGGGCTTCTACGCCGCCTACAGCCTCGGCGGCATCATCGGCGCCTCGCTGGCCTGGTCGGGGGCGCACTGGCACCTCGGTCTGCTGCTGCTGTTCGGGACCACCGCGGCGGTGGTGATCCCGGTGGTGATCGTCGCCAGCGTGTACTACGCGGGTCCGGCCGAGCTGGGCCACGCGGTGGAGGAGGCGGCCGAGGCCGCCGCCCGCTCGATCCCCTGGAAGCCGCTGCTGCCGCTCTGCCTGGCCATGTGCGTGGCCTACATCGGCGACGCCACGGTCTCCAACTGGAGCGCCAAGTACCTCCAGGACGGGCTGCACAGCTCGGACCAGATGTCGACGCTGCCGTACAACGCCTACATGGTGGTGATGCTGCTCGGCCGGCTGTTCGGCGACGGGCGGATCCAGCGCTGGGGCAGCGTCCGTACCGTGCAGCTGGGCACGGCGGTCTGCGCGCTGGGCTTCCTGCTGGTCGCGGTCGCGCCCGGCGACTGGACCGCGGTGGTGGCGTTCGGCCTGGTCGGCCTGGGGATCAGCGTGGTGGTGCCGCAGGTGTTCGCGGCCGGCGGCCGGCTGTTCCCGGGCGCGTCGGACGCCGCGGTGGCCCGGCTGAACATCTTCAACTACGTGGGCTTCCTGGTGGGGTCCCCGCTGGTGGGGGCGCTCGCGGGGGGTCTGAGCTACCGGATCGCGATGCTGGTGCCGATGGTGCTGGTGCTGCTGATCCTGCTGGTGGCCAAGTCCTTCGGGGCTCCGGCGGTGGCGCTGGCGAAGGCCGATACCGTGGCGGTATGACACCGCAGCCGCAGCAGCTGGACCTGTTCTGGGACGAGGCCGTCACCCGCTACGACTTCGGCCGGGGCCACCCCATGGACCCGGTGCGGCTGGCGCTGACCATGTCGCTGGTCCGGGCGTTCGGGCTGGACCGGCTGCCCGAGGTCACCGTCCGGGCGGCCCCGGCGGCCGGGGACTCCACGCTGGCGCTGGTGCACGACCCGGAGTACGTGCGCGCCGTGCGCGAGGTCTCCGCGACCGGGGTCGCCGACCCGGCGCACGGTCTGGGGACCGAGGACAACCCCGCCTTCGCCGCCATGCACGAGGCGTCCGCGCTGATCGCGGGCCAGTCGGTGGCCGGCGCCGACGCGGTGTGGACCGGCGGCGGGCGGGCGGTGAACTTCGCCGGCGGGCTGCACCACGCCATGGCCGGCAGCGCCTCCGGCTTCTGCGTCTACAACGACGCCGCCCTCGCGGTGGCCCGGCTGCTGGAACTGGGCGCCGAGCGGGTCGCCTACGTGGACGTGGACGTGCACCACGGGGACGGGGTGGAGCGGGCGTTCTGGGACGACCCCCGGGTGCTGACCGTCTCGCTGCACGAGCACCCGCGCACCCTGTTCCCGCAGTCCGGCTGGTCCGAGGAGATCGGCGGCCCGTCCGCCGAGGGCGGCGCGGTCAACCTCCCGCTGCCGGCGGGCACCGGGGACGCCGGGTGGCTGCGGGCCTTCCACGCCGTGGTGCCGCCGCTGCTGGCGGCCTTCCGTCCGCAGGTGCTGGTCAGTCAGCACGGGGCGGACACCCACCTGGAGGACCCGCTGGCGCACCTCGCGGTCAGCCTGGACGCCCAGCGCGCGGTGGCCGCCGCCCTGGCCGGGCTGGCCGACGAGCACGCCGCCGGACGCTGGCTGGCCCTCGGCGGCGGCGGTTACGCGGTGGCCGACGTGGTCCCGCGGACCTGGACCCACCTGGTCGCCATCGCCGCCGGGCACCCGATCGCCCCGGAGACGGCGGTCCCGGAGGAGTGGCGGGCCGAGGTCTACCGCCGCACCGGGCAGCAGGGGCCGCGGCGGATGACCGACGGCATGTCGGCCGCCTGGAAGGACTTCGAATCCGGCTACGACCCGGCCGACCGGCTGGACCAGGCGGTGCTGGCCACCCGCAAGGCGGTGTTCCCGCACCACGGGCTGCTGCCCTGACCGTGCCCGACCGTGCGCCGGGGGTTTCCCTGACGGCTACTCAACCGGGCTCCGGCGCTGGGACACTGACCGGGTGATCAAAGCAGAGGAGCTGTACGACCATCTGGTCGAGCACCGTATCGCCGGACGGGTCGCCACCCCCCGGGAGAACAACCTCGGCAAGTACGCCCGCTTCGGCCGCCGCGATCCCGACGTCCTGTTCGGGCTCGACCCCGAGGGCGAGTGGACCGCCGCCGACGTGCTGGCGCTGATGGCGCGGCGCTGCGGGGTCTCGCCCGACCCCGAGCACCGGTACGGCCAGGACACCATCGACCCTCGGCTGACCGTCGAGGCCCTGGACCGGGTCGCCCTCGCGGTGGCCAGGACCGCGGCGAACCGGGGCTCGGTGCTGCTCGGCACCGGCCACCCGCAGCACCTGGCCGGATTCCACTCGGCGCTCGGCGAGGCGCTGCGCGCCGCCGGATGCGCTGTTCTCACTCCGGCGCACCCAAGTCACTTCCCGATGCACCACGCCCAGGAGGTGGAGTACTGCGCCTTGGAGTTCCGCCAGCGGGTGGGGGTCGTCAGGGTGTATGAAGGAGCACCTCCCGCAGCCGGGACGGCCTCCGCCGAGGAGGTCGCGGCTGCGCTGGGGGCGCTGTCCGAGCCGGTCCACACCCACTCCCCGCAGCCGGTCAGGATAGCCCTGGCAGCCCTCGCCGAAGCCGGTGAGGCCCTGCCTGACCTGGTCATCGGCGACCACGGCTGGGCCTGCGGGGCCGGCCGCCTGGGCGTTCCCGCGGTGGGTCTCGCGGACAGCAACGACCCCGCGGTGTTCGTCGGCGAGGCCGAGGGCGAGGTCGAGGTGGCCGTTCCGCTCGACGACGGCGTGCGACGGGACTGCTACGAACTACTGAGCGCCTACGTACTGCAACAGGCTGGTATGTCTCAGTAATCTCCGACCGCTCACCCCTCTTCCCACTAGTACCACCCGCACCTACTCTGGGTATACGCGTGTGCTGGCTGGAGTCACCGGAGGGGAAGCCGGTGCCCGTCACACGGATAAGGGTCGGTGTTGTCATGGCGTCTGGAGAGCGGCCTCTGAACGAGGTCAACTTCCTCACCGTGGCGGAAGTCGCCTCGGTGATGCGAGTGTCGAAGATGACGGTGTACCGCCTGGTGCACAGCAGTGAGCTGCCTGCGATCCGCGTAGGCCGCTCCTTCCGGGTTCCGGAGCAGGCGGTCCACGACTATCTTCGCGAGTCCTACGTGGGACGGGAGACCGCGTAGGTCGGACAGGGAGTCAGACTGACGAGAAGCGCAGCGCCACACACGGTCCGGCCGGGGTGTCCCATCCCCGGCCGGACCGCTTCGGTCCGGGGCCCGGCAGGGTCCCTCGGGGGCGGATTACTCCTCAGAGCCAGGGTTGGGTACGCTGGTGGCTTACGTCAGTCGTTTGGACTCTGACTCCCGCTCCTGCGGGTTTGTCCAGTGAGTGAGGGTTGTCAGTGGGTTCCGTAATTAAGAAGCGCCGCAAGCGTATGGCCAAGAAGAAGCACCGGAAGCTTCTCAAGCGCACGCGAGTTCAGCGTCGCAACAAGAAGTAAGGACCTCAGGGTCTCCGCCACTGCCCGCTCCGACGCTAATGTCGGAGCGGGCAGTGGCGTATCCGACGCTTTGTCCGACACGTTCAGGCAACAGGGGCGCGGTAGCCTCAACCCGGAGAGGTCTCGGGAAGGGACTGTCCATTGGGAAAAGTCGTGCTCGTCACCGGGGTCGCCCGGCATCTGGGCAGCCGCTTCGTCCAGGAGCTCCGCCGGGAGCCCGGCGTCGACCTGGTGGTCGGCGTGGACCTGCAGCCCTCCGCGCACGATCTCAGCGGACCCGAGGAAGACACCGAGCTGGCCGGCTACACCTTCGTCCGCGCCGACATCCGCCGGCCCACGGTGGCCCGGGTGATCGCGGAGCACGACGTCGACACCGTGGTGCACCTCAACGTCAGCACCACCATGCTCGGCTCCACCAGCCGGTCGACGGTCAAGGAGACCAACGTCATCGGCACCATGCAGCTGCTCGCCGCGGTGCAGAAGGCGCCGACGGTCAGCCGGCTCGTGGTGAAGTCGACCACCAGCGTGTACGGCTCCGCGCCACGCGACCCGGCGGTGTTCCACGAGCGGATGCAGCCCAAGGTGCTCCCCAGCGGCGGCTTCGCCAAGGACGCGGTGGAGGTCGAGGGCTATGTCCGCGGCTTCTCCCGGCGCCGCCCCGACGTCGCGGTGTCGGTGCTGCGCTTCGCCAACATCGTCGGCCCGCACGCCGACACGCCGCTGGCCGAGTACTTCGCGCTGCCGGTGCTGCCGACCGTGCTCGGCTACGACCCCCGGCTGCAGTTCATCCATGAGGACGACGCGGTGGAGGTGCTGCGGCTGGCCGCGATGGAGCCGCGGCGTGGCATGATCAACACCGGCACCTTCAACGTCGCCGGCGAGGGTGTGATGGTGCTGTCCCAGGCGGCGCGGCGGCTGGGCCGGCCCACCGTGCCGATGCTGCTGCCGGCGGTCAGCTGGGTGGCCGGACTGGCCCGGCAGACCCGGCTGCTGGATTTCTCGCCCGAGCAGATGCGGTTGCTGACGCACGGTCGGGTAGTCGACACCACACAGCTGCGGGAGACCTTCGGCTACCTCCCGCGCTACACGACCGAGCAGGCGCTGGCCGACATGGCCCGCGGCACCCGCTCGGGCCTGCTGCCGCCGGCCCAGGTGGCCGGCTGGACATCCCGGGTGGCGGAACTACTGCCGAACGGCGGAGGGAAGAAGCGATGAGCTCGGCAGGAGAGACGGCCGACGGTGTCGGCGAGGTCCGGGCGAAGGTGATCCCGATCGGTACCGGACGGAGCGGCGGCGGCTCCGGGGCGTCCAAGCGCAAGCACAGCGGCGGCAGCGGCAGCACCGAACCGGTCCAGCTGCACCCGGTGGTGGAGCCGGAGCCGGAGGCAGCACCGGAGGCCGGGCCCGAGGCCGCGGCGGAGGAGCCGTCGCCCGGCGGTTTCGCGGACGCGGTGGCCGGGGCGGTCGGCAAGGCCCTGGCCGGGCCGACCGGCGCCCTGGCCGGACGGCTCTTCGGCAAGGGCTGGGAGGACAAGGCGGCCGGCGGCCTCAACTTCCTCCGGCGCAGGCTCACCGGCGAGTACGAGGTCGACGAGTTCGGCTTCGACGCCGAGCTGACCGAGAAGGTGCTGCTCACCGCCGTCCGTCCGCTCGCGGACAAGTACTTCCGGCTGGAGGTGCGCGGCGCCGAGAACCTGCCCACCGAGGGCGGGGCGCTGGTGGTCGCCAACCACTCCGGGGTGCTGCCGCTGGACGCGCTGATGACCCAGGTCGCGATCCACGACCACACCGCCACCCAGCGCCATCTGCGGATGCTCGCCGCCGACCTGGTGTTTGTGCTGCCGGGCGTCAATGAGCTGGCCCGCAAGGCCGGTCACACCCTGGCCTGCAACGAGGACGCGCAGCGGCTGCTGGAGCTGGGCGAGATCGTCGGCGTCTGGCCGGAGGGCTTCAAGGGCATCGGCAAGCCCTTCGCCGACCGCTACAAGCTGCAGCGTTTCGGCCGGGGCGGCTTCGTCTCCTCGGCGCTGCAGGCCGGGGTGCCGATCATCCCCTGCTCGATCGTGGGCGCGGAGGAGATCTACCCGATGATCGGCAACGCCCGTACCCTGGCCCGGATCCTGGGCCTGCCGTATGTGCCGATCACCCCGACCTTCCCCTGGCTGGGGCCGCTGGGCGCGATCCCGCTGCCGACGAAGTGGACCATCCAGTTCGGCGAGCCGATCCCCACCGACAGCTACCCGCCGGAGGCGGCGGAGGACCCGATGCTGCTGTTCAACCTGACCGACCAGGTCAGGGAGACGGTGCAGCACACGCTCTACCAGCTGCTGGTGCAGCGCCGTTCGGTGTTCTTCTGAGCTGATGGCAGAAGGCCCGCAGCGGGGGAGACGCTGCGGGCCCTACCGCTGTGTGCTCAGCTGCCGGAGACGCCGAGGCCGAGGCCGGGCAGCAGTCCGGGCAGCAGCGGTGGGATGGTGACGCTGTTGCCGCTGGGCGCCGGCGTGGGGCCGCCGTCCGTCCCGCCGTTGCGGTCGGCCGCCGTGGGCGAGGCCGAGGGCGCGGGGTCGAGCAGGCCGCCGACACTGCCGACCAGTCCGCCGGTGCCCTGGGTGGTGGGCCCTGCGGTCGCGGTGGCGCCGCCGTGGCTGCCGGTGCCCTGGGTGGTGGCACCCTGCGGGGCGCCGGTGGCGCCCTGACGACCGCTGCTGACGGCCCGTCCGCTCTGGCCGGACCCGCCGGGAGCGGAACCGCCGCTGTCGCCCGGAGCGCCGGACCCGCCCTGGGTGGCGGCGAGGTGCAGCGGGGCGAGGTCCTCGCTTATTCCGCTGAGCAGGGTCTGCACCTTGCCGGTGACCGGGTCGAGCCGACCGTCGAGCTTGGGCTCGATCGCGGCCAGCCGCTGCTGCTGGGAGCCGGCGAAGTGGGCCAACTGCTGCATCGGGGCCAGCGAGTGGTTCTGGGCGTAGATCGCCTTCAGCAGGTCGCGGCCCTGGCTGCCCTCGGTGTTCATGTCGGTGAGGGCCCGGGACACCTCCGCCAGCAGGTGCGGGCTGAGGGTCTCGCCGGGGCGCTGGTGCGCGGTCAGCTTCTGCGCCTCGGTCATCCGCTGGGTGGCCTGGTCGAGCAGCAGCCTGCCGCGCTCGGCGTCCGAGCCGGCCAGGTTGAGCTGCCAGTCCTCCAGGCCGCGCTTCATCCCGTAGAGCGCGTCGCCGGGGACGGCGGAGGTGCTCGCGGCGGCGACCCCGCCGAAGGTGCCGAGGGCCACGCCCGCGGCGAGGCCGCCGACGACGAGCCTGCGGCCCCAGCGGGTGTTGGGACGGAACCGGCGGGCGGCCTCGGTGGCGCGGTGGGCCCCGCGGCTGCGCTGCTCGGGGACGACCGACGCGCCGCCGCCACCGGCGAAGGCGCGTTCGAACTCGGCCATCAGCAGCGCTCGCTGGTCACGCTTCACGGCGGGGTCCAGCACGGGTACGGGGGTGGCCCGCAGCTCCTGGACGGTCGCCACCATCTCGGTGAACTGACCCTCCTGCTGGCCTGCCGCCGTAGTGCTGGGGCGATCCTCCACAGCGTCGGCGAAGGCTCTCGCCCTACGGTGCTCAAGCACGTTGGCTGTCATGGGCAGCACCTCCTCTCGTCGATGTCGACAACTCGGCCGACCGGACGGTTGCGCAGTCGTGCCAGGAACCACCCCAAAGGGTGATGCGGGGCCCCAAGGGGCTTTGCACTCTGCGCAACGAGCCGTGGGGATGCTCGGTTACGCACGCATGATCACTCGGGTGACGTCTCATCAGTATGAGTGGATACCTGTCATCGTGCGTCGCTGGGAAGCAGTCGGGCGAGTGTTCGCACCGCCCGGTACTGGAGGGTCTTGATCGCGCCCTCGTTCTTGCCCATGATCCGCGCGGTCTCGGCCACGGACAGGCCCTGCAGGAAGCGCAGTCGGACGCACTCCTGCTGCTGCGGGTTGAGCCGGTGCACGGCGTCCAGCAGCGCGGCGTTGGACAGCGACTCCAGCACCGAGTCCTCCGGGCTGCGCTCGCACTCGTTGGAGTCGAGCATCTCGCCGGTGGTGACCTCCAGCCGGAAGCGGCTGGACTTGAAGTGGTCCGCGACCAGGTTGCGGGCGATGGTGACCAGCCAGGCCCCGAAGTCCCGGCCCTGCCAGGTGAAGGTGCCGATCCGGCGCAGCGCCCGGAGGAAGGTCTCGCTGGTCAGGTCCTCGGCCGTGGCCTTGCTGCCGACCCGGTAGTAGATGTACCGGTAGACCGTGTCGGAGTAGTGGTCGTAGAGCCGCCCGAACGCGTCGCTGTCGCCCTCCTGCGCCTTCTCGACCAGCTTCATGATCGGGTTGTCGGCGCTCGGCGCCACCTCGTCCTTGTCCCAGGTCCTGGTCCGGGAGGTGGCCGGGGAGGTGCGGGTGCGCAGCGCGACCGAGGTGCGCTGCGGCGGGGCGGTGCGTAGGTCCGCGCCGATGCCGGCGAGGACGGGTGCGGGGGCAGGCGTCAGCAGCGGGGACAGCTGTTCGCTTACCAGGGCGCGCAGCAGCCCCAGGCCGCCGGTGGTGCCGTCGGGGGCCAGGGAGGATGCAGGCGCGTCGTTCCGGACGTGTGGGTACACGGGACTCCCAGAGGCAGAACTGTTGCAGAACCTTTTTGTGCAATGCGGCAGTGCGGGCCCGCTCGCCCAGCGTGGGACACATGGGCTCCGGCGTGCGTCTGACGAGGATAACGCTTCGTGCAACAACCGCTACACCCTGTTGCTAAATTCGCCGCTTCAGTCACACCTGTCACCGGTTGGTGGCACAATGTGACCGACTATGCCAAGCGGAATCCGGCCTACTATGTCGATTTTTGACCGCATATCAGCGGTAAGTGAACGACCGACCCGGGATTCCCGCTGATCGGTCAGGCTGCTCCAGGAATTTTTGTCCGGTCGTACCGATCAGAAGCGATCAGCGCCGACGGTTGCGGTAGAGCGCCACCGCGGCGGCGGTTCCGCCGGCCGCCGCGCCCAGGCCCGCAGCTGCGGGGATGCCCACCCTGGCCGCCTTCCGCCCGGTCCTGAAATCGCGTACCCGCCACCCCTGCTCCCGGGCGTGGCGCCGCAGTTCCGCGTCCGGGTTGATCACATAGGGGTAGCCGACCAGGGACAGCAGCGGGATGTCGTTGGAGGAGTCGCTGTACGCGGCGCAGCGGTCCAGGTCCAGCCCCTCGCGCTGCGCCAGCGCCTTCACCGCCTCGGCCTTGGCGGGCCCGTGCAGGGTCTCGCCGACCAGGCGGCCGGTGTAGACACCGCCCAGCGCCTCGGCGACGGTGCCCAGCGCGCCGGTCATGCCGAGCCGGGCGGCGATCACCCTGGCCGCCTCCACCGGGGCCGCGGTCACCAGCCAGACCCGCTGGCCCGACTCCAGGTGCATCTTCACCAGGGCGCGGGTGCCCGGCCAGATCTTCTCGGCGATGTACTCCTCGAAGATCTCCTCGCAGATCGCCTCGAGGTCGGCGACCCGGTGGCCCTGCACGATGGAGAGCGCGCTCTCCTTGGCGTCCGCCATGTGCCCGGCGTGCTCCGCGCCGTGCAGCCGGAAGTACGCCTGCTGCCAGGCGAATCGCAGCAGCTCGCGGTGGCTGAAGAACTTGCGCTTGTAGAGCCCGCGGCCCAGGTAGAAGATCGCCGCGCCCTGGACGATGGTGTTGTCGCAGTCGAAGAAGGCAGCGGTGTTCGGCTCGGCCCCGAGCGGTGCGCCGGGCTCGTCGTCGACGACCGCGGCCTCCGCCGCCGCGGCTGCGGCGGAGCCGGCGAGTACGGCGGAGGAACGCTTCTCCTGGGAAAGCTTTCGCAGCCTGGGCATACCGCGAGCATAGCCAGCGGAGCGTTGCGAGCCGGTAACCGGTGGGAGGCAGAATGGGGGAGTGACTCCCCTGCTGCGTCGTGAACCGAAGAAGTCTCCTGCCGAGCATCTGATCACGCTGATCGGGAAGCCCGACTGCCATCTCTGCGAGGACGCCCGCGCGGTCGTCTCCCGGCTGGCGGACGAGCTGGGCTTCTCGGTGCAGGAGTTGAGCATCAACGACGATCCGGAGCTGTACCGGAAGTACTGGGAGCAGATCCCGGTCACCTTGATCGACGGCAGGCAGCACGACTTCTGGCGGGTGGACGAGGCCCGCCTGCGCAAGGCGCTCGGGGCGTAGGGCTTTCAGGCAGGGCCGCACAGGGCACGATGCGGTGACGAATGTCCCATGGTTCGGTCATCAGCTTGTGGGATCCGCTGTTTGTGCGCTTACCATCGAGACGTTTTGTGCCGAGGGGGGCGGTCCGGGTCACCACTGACACCGGTCCCTGAACCCTGAGGAGTGGAACCGTGCCCAGCCCGACCGCCCCGCCCCGGGGCCTCGCCGTGGTCGATGTCGAGGCCAGCGGACGGGTCCCCTGGCGGCACCGGGTGGTGGAGGTCGGCGTGGTGCTGCTGGACTACCCGCTGCTGCGGGTGGTGGGCGAGTTCAGCACCCTGGTCGACCCCGGCGGCCCGGTCGGTCCCAGTGAGGTGCACGGCATCGCCCAGCCGGACGTGGTCGGCGCCCCTTCCTTCCGCGAGCTCGCTCCCCAGTTGCTCACGCTGCTGCGCGGACGGTTGCTGGTCGGCCATCACGTCCGCTGCGACCAGGAGTTCATCCGGCGCGAGTTCGCCAGGACCGGGACGGTCCTGCCGGACGCCCCCTCGCTCTGCACCATGGCGCTGGCCGACCGGGTGCTGGGCCTCGGACCGAGGTCGCTGGGCGCCTGCTGCGAGGCGGCGGGCTTCCCGCTGGTCGACGCCCACACCGCGCTCGGCGACGCCAGGGCCGCCGCTGAGCTGCTGCGACGCTGCCTGGCGACCCCCGAGGGCGGGGCCGTGGCGCTGGGCCGACTGGTCGGGGCGGCGGCCGGAGTGCCCTGGCCGAGGCCCGCCCGCGGCACGGGCCGTACCGTCCCCGCCGCTGCCCGTGCCACCCCGCGCCCGGGTGCGCGCCCCGCGCTTCGCCCCGGCGTCCCCGCTGCCGCCGCCGCGGCGACCCGGGCGCGGGTTCTGACGGGGTGCGCGTGATGCGCGTCACTCCCCGTGGACAAATCGGACACCATCTTTGTGCACACGTTCACAAACGCATAGCCTGGCGTTCGCAGCCCAGCTTCACCCGGCTTCACCCCTCAGGGCTCGCGTGCCGGACCTCAGCCACCTGGGGTTCACGCGGGGGTACGGGGGGTCGCCCCCCGAGCAGTTGGAGCACCCACAGGAGCACCGTGGCAACTGGACGTACCACCCCAGCCTCTCCGTCCCCAGGAGGCGCCTCCCGGCGCACCCGGGCCCGGGGCATTCCTGATGCGACGGTCGCGCGGCTGCCGCTCTACCTGCGTGCCCTGACCGCGCTCTCCGAGCGCTCGGTGCCGACCGTCTCCTCCGAGGAACTGGCCACCGCGGCCGGGGTCAACTCGGCCAAGCTGCGCAAGGACTTCTCCTACCTGGGCTCCTACGGGACCCGCGGCGTCGGCTACGACGTCGAGTACCTCGTCTACCAGATCTCCCGCGAGCTGGGCCTGACCCAGGACTGGCCGGTCGTCATCGTCGGCATCGGGAACCTCGGCCACGCGCTGGCCAACTACGGCGGGTTCGCCTCCCGCGGGTTCCGGGTCGCGGCCCTGCTGGACGCCGATCCGGCGCTGGCCGGGCAGACCGCCGCGGGCCTGCCGGTCCGGCACATGGACGAGCTGGAGGAGATCATCCGGGCCGAGCACGTCTCGATCGGTGTGATCACCACCCCGCCCGGCGCCGCCCAGCAGGTCTGCGATCGGCTGGTCGCGGCCGGGGTGACCAGCATCCTCAACTTCGCCCCCACCGTGCTCTCGGTGCCGGAGGGCGTGGACGTGCGCAAGGTCGACCTGTCGATCGAACTGCAGATCCTCGCCTTCCACGAGCAGCGAAAGTCCGGTGAGGACCATCTCGCCGACGACGGTCCCGCAGTAGTCTCACGGCCTGGGGCAGGAGCGAAAGCAGTTGCCGCTGCGGCTGCCCGTGCTGTCTCCCGCGCTCGCGGCAAGGCCGCGGCTGCTGCCGCCGCCGAGCCCGGGGACGGCGACGACGGCGACCTGCCGGCGGTGATTCCGGCATGAGCGTTCAGCAGGGCACGAGCCTGGGAAGCGGGGCAGCAGCGTGAGCCTTCTGGTACTGGGCCTCAGCCACCGCACCGCGCCGGTGGGGCTGTTGGAGCGGGCCGCGCTGACCGGCGACGCCCCGCAGCGGCTGCTGCACGCCGCCGCCGCGGCGGCCCCGGTCGGCGAGGCCGCGCTGGTCGCCACCTGCAACCGGATCGAGCTGTACGCCGACGTGGACAAGTTCCACGCCGGGGTCGCCGACCTGTCCGTGCTGCTGGCCGAGCACAGCGGGGTCGACCTGGAGGAGCTGACCGCGCACCTCTATGTGCACTACGAGGACCGGGCCGTGCACCACCTGTTCTCGGTGGCCTGCGGCCTGGAGTCGATGGTGGTCGGCGAGGGGCAGATCCTCGGCCAGCTGCGGGACGCGCTGGGCCTGGCCCAGGAGCAGCACACCGCAGGACGCGGCCTCAACGAGCTGTTCCAGCAGGCGCTGCGGGTCGGCAAGCGGGCGCACAGCGAGACCGACATCGACAAGGCCGGGCAGTCGCTGGTCAGTTTCGGCCTGGAGCGGATCGCCGAGGGCACCGGACCGGTCGCGGGCAAGCGGGCGCTGGTTGTCGGCGCGGGCTCGATGAGCTCGCTGGCGGCGGCGACCCTGGCCCGGGCCGGAGTGGTCGAACTGGTCATCGCCAATCGGACGCACGATCGGGCCGAGCGGCTGGCGGCGACCCTGGGCGCCCGGGTGGTCCGGTTCGAGGAGGTGGCCTCGGCCATGGCCGAGGCCGACCTGGTGGTCTCCTGTACCGGGGCGGCCGGCATCGTCCTCGGGGCGGAGCAGATCGCCGCCGCCGTCGCCGGACGCGGTTCCGGATCGCCGCTCGGCGTCCTGGACCTGGCCCTGCCCCGGGACGTGGACGCCGCCGTACAGGCCCTGCCCGGGGTGCACCTGGTGGACCTGGAGACCCTGGCCGAGTCCGCGCAGGCTGCGAACGACTCGGGTGGGCATGCCGGCGCCCTCGACGTCGACGCGGTCCGCCGGATCGTCGCGGCCGAGGTCGACGCCTTCGGCGCGGCCCAGCGGGCGGCGGCGATCACCCCGACCGTGGTGGCGCTCCGGGCGATGGCCTCCGAGGTGGTCAGCTCCGAGCTGGAGCGGCTGGACGGACGGCTCCCGGAACTGGACCCGCGGGCCAGGGCCGAGCTGGCGCAGACCGTCCGCCGGGTGGTCGACAAGCTGCTGCACTCGCCGACAGTGCGGGTCAAGCAGCTGGCCGGGGAACCGGGCGGGGCCTCCTACGCCGAGGCGCTGCGCGAGCTGTTCGACCTCGACCCGGCCGCGGTACAGGCGGTGGCAGGCGCCCCGATCTCCCTGCCGGCAAGGCTTCCACTGCAGGTGGCGGGGGGTGAGCTGGGATGACGGACCGTCAGCCGCAGGTCGGCGGACGCGCGTCCGCCGACCCCGGGCGGACGTTCGGGGGCCTGCCCAGCACGCTAGCAGTGGCAGGGGGCAGCTCCATCGGCGGGGGCCGGTCGGAGCAGCGCAGTACACCGAACACCGATAACGAGCACGACCGGGATGATCATGTCATGAGTGGCCGACCCAACAGCCCCGAGCCGGATCCGGGCGGGCCTCCGCTGCGCCTCGGCACCCGCCGCAGCGCCCTGGCGACGGCCCAGTCCGGGCAGGTCGCCGAGGCGGTGTCCGCCGCCACCGGCCGCAGGGTCGAGCTGGTCGAGATCACCACCTACGGCGACACCTCCCGCGAGCAGTTGGCGCAGATCGGCGGCACCGGGGTCTTCGTCTCCGCGCTCCGCGACGCGCTGCTGGACGGTTCCATCGACTTCGCCGTGCACTCGCTGAAGGACCTGCCGACGGCCGCCCCGGACGGGCTCGCGCTGGCCGCGGTCCCGCTCCGCGAGGACCCCAGGGACGCCCTGGTCGCCAGGGACGGGCTGACCCTGGACGAGCTGGTCGGCAAGTGCGTCCAGGCCCCGGCCAGGATCGGCACCGGATCGCCCCGGCGGACGGCCCAGCTCAACGCCTGGGCCGCGGCGGCCGGGGTGCGGATCGAGACCGTGCCGATCCGCGGCAATGTCGACACCAGGATCGGCCTGGTGCACTCCGGCCGGCTCGACGCCGTGGTGCTGGCCGCCGCCGGACTGAGCCGGCTCGGCCGGCTCGGCGAGGCCACCCAGATCCTGGACGCCGACCTGATGCTGCCCGCCCCCGGACAGGGGGCGCTGGCCATCGAGTGCCGGGCCGGCGACACCGCCCTGACCGCCGCCCTCGGCGTGCTGGACGACCCGGTGACCCGGGCCGCGGTCACCGCCGAGCGCGCCCTGCTGGCCGCGCTGGAAGCCGGCTGCTCCGCCCCCGTGGGCGCCCTCGCCTCAGTACAGCGCCGTACTGACGGCCTCAGTGCTGACGCCGACACCGCCCTCGAACTGAGGGCGCTCGTCGGCACCGTTGACGGTTCGTCCGTCGTGCAGTTGTCCGTTACCGGCGCCTTCGGGCCCGAGGCGGCTTCCGAGCAGGCAGCAGCGGCCCTGGGCCGCGAGCTGGCGGCCCGGATGCTCGCCGCGGGCGCGGCCGGCCTGATGGGGGAGCGTGTCCAGTGAGCCCCACTAAGCATTCAGTCGTCCCGGCGGGCTCACGCCCGACCGGCCAGGTCACCTTCCTCGGCGCGGGGCCGGGTGATCCGGGTCTGCTGACGCTGCGCGCCGTGGAGGTGCTGTCGGCCGCGGACGTCCTGGTCGCCGACCCGCTCACCGCCGCGGCGGTCCGGCTGCACTGTCCCGCCGGAGTGGAGCTGCACGACGCCGGGTCGGACGGCTTCGCCCTGGACGGCGCCTTCGGCGGGGACGGGGCCGCGGCGATCACCCGGCTGTTCCCGGCCGTGCAGGCCGGACGGCATGTGGTCCGCACCGTGGACGGGGACCCGGGCCTGGACGGCCGGGCCGCCGAGGAGATGCTGGCCTGCGCGCAGGCCGGGATCCCGTTCCAGGTGGTGCCGGGCGTGGCCCAGTCGGTGGGCGTCCCGGCCTACGCCGGGGTGCCGCTGCGGGCCGGCGCGGGCACCGACGTCCGCTTCGTGGACGCCTCGCACTGCGCCCCCGACGCCTACGACTGGTCCAACCTGGGCGGCTGCGACGCCACCCTGGTGGTCCGGACCCGGCTCAGCTCGCTGCCGCTGTCGGCGACCGCGCTGGTCGCCTCGGGACGGAAGCCGGACACCCCGGTCTCGGTGACCCTGGAGGGCACCACCACCCGGCAGCGCACCTACACCGCCACGCTGGCCACGCTGGCCGCCGAGCTGAAGGCGGCCCGGGTGCTGCCCTCGCCGGTCTCGGCGCCGGTGAACCCGGCCAGCTGTGTGATAGCCGTCGTCGGTGAGCAGGTGACCAGCCGGCCCACCCTGTCCTGGTTCGAGACCAAGCCGCTGTTCGGCTGGAACATCCTGGTGCCGCGCACCAAGGACCAGGCCGGCGCGCTCTCCGAGCAGCTGCGCTCCTACGGCGCGGTGCCGTCCGAGGTGCCGACCATCGCGGTCGAGCCGCCGCGCACCCCGCAGCAGATGGAGCGGGCCATCAAGGGCCTGGTGACGGGTCGTTACGAGTGGATCGCCTTCACCTCGGTGAACGCGGTCAAGGCGGTCCGGGAGAAGTTCGAGGAGTACGGCCTCGACGCCCGTGCCTTCGCCGGGATCAAGGTCGCCGCGGTCGGCGAGACCACCTCGCAGGCCCTGGTCGACTTCGGCGTCAAGCCGGACCTGGTGCCGACCGGCGAGCAGTCCGCCGCCGGACTGCTGGAGGACTGGCCGCTGTACGACCCGGTGTTCGACCCGATCGACCGGGTGCTGCTGCCGCGGGCCGACATCGCGACCGAGACCCTGGTCGCCGGACTGGTCGAACTCGGCTGGGAGGTCGACGATGTGACGGCCTATCGGACGGTACGGGCCTCGCCGCCGCCGGCCGAGACCCGGGAGGCGATCAAGGGCGGCGGCTTCGACGCGGTGATCTTCACCTCGTCCTCCACCGTGCGCAACCTGGTCGGCATCGCCGGCAAGCCGCACAACGTGACCGTGATCGCCTGCATCGGACCGGCCACGGCCAAGACCGCCGAGGAGCACGGCCTCCGGGTCGACGTCCTCGCCCCCGCCCCGTCGGTGGCGGCGCTGGCCGAGGCCCTGGCAGACTTCGGCGCGGCGCGGCGCGACGCCGCCACCCAGGCCGGCGAACAGGTCTACCGCCCCAGCGAGCGGCGCCCCGGCTCCCGCCGCAAGGCCCGGTAGTAGCCAGAACTGAAGGCAGATGTCCGACCATGCACCCACCTAGGGGCGCGGGGAACTGCGCGACCAGCCATGCACCTCCGTGACGGTTGCTCGCGCAGTTCCCCGCGCCCCTAAGGTGATTGCAACTTGATCCAGGAGAGTGTGATGGACGTTCAGGTTCCTGTGGTGCGACCCCGACGGCTCCGTACAACCCCGGCGGTGCGGCGCCTGGTCGCAGAGACCCGGCTGCACCCGGCGGAGCTGATCCTCCCGCTGTTCGTCCGCGAGGGCATCACCCAACCGGTGCCGATCGGCGCCATGCCCGGCGTGGTCCAGCACACCAGGGACACCCTGCGGAAGGCGGCCGTGCAGGCGGCCGAGGCGGGCGTCGGCGGCCTGATGCTCTTCGGCATCCCGGAGGTGCAGGACGCGATCGGCTCCGAGGGCACCAACCCGGACGGCATCCTGCAGCAGGCCATCCGCGACGTGGTGGCCGAGGTCGGCGACCAGCTGGTGGTCATGTCCGACCTCTGCCTGGACGAGTACACCGACCACGGCCACTGCGGCGTGCTCGCCGCCGACGGGACGGTCGACAACGACGCGACGCTGGTCCGCTACGCGGAGATGGCCGTGGTCCAGGCCGAGGCAGGGGTCCACATGGTCGGCCCCTCCGGCATGATGGACGGTCAGATCGCGGTGGTGCGCGACGCGCTGGACGCGGCGGGCTTCCAGGACACGGCCGTCCTGGCCTACACCGCGAAGTACGCCTCGGCCTTCTTCGGCCCGTTCCGCGAGGCGGTCGGCTCGTCGCTCAGGGGCGACCGCAAGAGCTACCAGCAGGACCCGGCGAACGCCCGGGAGGCGCTGCGGGAGCTGGAGTTGGACCTGGCCGAGGGCGCGGACCTGGTGATGGTGAAGCCGGCCATGGCCTACCTGGACATCCTGCGCCAGGTCGCCGACGTCAGCCCGGTGCCGGTGGTCGCCTACCAGGTCTCCGGCGAGTACTCCATGGTGGAGGCCGCTGCGGCGAACGGCTGGATCGACCGGGAGCGGACGATCATGGAGACGCTGACCTCGATCCGCCGGGCCGGCGCCAACCAGGTGCTCACCTACTGGGCCGTCGAGGCCGCGGCGATGCTGCGCGGCTGACGGCGGTTGCCGACCGCATGACAAAGCGGTCGGTGCCGGGATCCGCCTGCCCCGGCACCGACCGCTTTCGACCCTTCTCGACCTGCTCGACCAGCTGAATTCGTAAGCTCAGCCGATCAGGTGGGAGAGTGCGCCGTCGCCCTCGCCCTGCGTGGTGTGGCCCACGTTGCAGATCTGGTGCTGCTGCTGGTTCAGGATCGGCACGTCCGCCTGGACCGGCACGAGGCCGACCTGCACGTGGTGGACCTCGGGCAGGCAGATGTTGGGGTTGTCCGCCGTGTGGAACGACGGGCTGTTGTTGCCCCAGGTGCCGGTGGCGTTGGTGCCGCCGTCGCCCTGCAGGGAGGTGGCGTTGCCGTCGGCGTTGCCGATCGCGGCGGCCGAGCCCATGGACACGGCGATGGCGGAGAGCGCCAGACCGGTGGTTGCGATGGCCTTCTTCAGCATGGTGGGACTCCTCTGTGGGTGTGGGGGGTGGAGCAGGATCAGCCGATGAGGTGCGAAGCCGCGCCGTCGCCCGTGCTCTGGGTGCCCTGGCCGACGTTGCAGGTCTGGTGCGACTGCTGGTTCAGGACCGGGACGTCGACCTGGACCGGGACGAGGCCGACCTGCACGTGGTGGATCTCCGGCAGGCAGATGTTCGGGTTGTCCAGGAAGTGGAAGTTCGGGCTGTTGTCGCCCCAGGTGCCGGTGGTGTTGGTGCCGCCGTTGCCCTGGAGGGAGGTGGCGGAGCCGTCCGAGTCGCCGATGGCGGCAGCGGAGCCGGCGGCCATGGCCAGCGCGGCGGCGGCGAGGGAGGTGACGGCGATTGCCTTCTTCAGCATGGTGCTACTCCTTGTGGCGTTGGGTGGGCGGGGTGGACAGCTCAGCCGATGAGGTGGGACAGCGCGCCGTCGCCGTTGCCCTGGGTGGCCTGGCCGACGTTGCAGGTCTGGTGCAGCTGCTGGTTGCCCACGGGGACGTCCGCCTGGACCGGGACGAGGCCGACCTGCACGTGGTGGATCTCCGGCAGGCAGATGTTCGGGTTGTCCAGGAAGTGGAAGTTCGGGCTGTTGTCGCCCCAGGTGCCGGTGGTGTTGGTGCCGCCGGCGCCCTGGAGGGAGGTGGTCGAGCCGTCCGAGTCGCCCAGGGCGGCAGCGGAGCCGGCGGCCATGGCCAGCGCGGCAGCGGCGAGGGAGGTGACGGCAATGGCCTTCTTGAGCACGGGAGATCCTTCGCTAGATGGGGATGACACACGTTCTGATCGAGCAGGGGGAGCGACCAGCGAAATGTGCGGGAGATGCGCGCTCACGACCGACTGCTCACTCGACCTAACGAACGGCCGCCGACCGGGGTCACCTTCTTCGTTATTTCCGCGCCGAGATTCACCCGTTCCGTGTACTTCTCCGCGTTTCGGCGTGGCGTTCAGGTGATCCCGCGCATTGTTTCGTTTCGTCGCTCGTTCACGCAGAATGTCAGGCCTCTTTCCTGGGCAGGAAAACTCCATACGAATGGGAAATATATGAAATTCAGTGCGCGAGCAGCCGTGGTCGCCCTCACCGCGTGCGCCGGCCTGGGGGCGGCTGTTCAGACCACTGCGGCGGCGGCTGTGAACCCGGACCGGCTGGAGGCGGCGGAGCAGGCGGCGGCTGCGACGCGAGTGCCCTTCGACCTGCCGCTGGGCAGCGCGGTGCAGTCGGTGACCGGTGACGCCTCGTCGGCCGGGCTGCACGGCTCCATGTCCGGCCTGCCGATCGTGCCGCCGTCCCCGGTGGTCAAGGAGAGCCACTCGTTGATCCCCGACCCCCTGCTGCCGGCCCTCGGCTCGCCCCCGGCCACCCCGGACCTGAACCTGGTCGCCCCGGTGGTGGGCGGGGACGGTTCGCTGCAGCCGGACGGGCTGGTGATGTCGCTTCCGCAGGCCCCGATGAAGGCGGTGGGAGCGGCGGCCTCGGTCGGGCAGCCGATCACCGCGACCGGCGGCGACGAGGTGGTCGACCTGACCCGGCTTCAGCCCTCGGTCACCAGCCCCCAGGTGGAGACCGCGCCCAGCGGGTTCATCAGCCTGGACCAGCGGACCATGAACCGGCCGCTGGACCGGACCGTGGACGAGTTCCTGACCACCGCGGCGGCGACGGCGCAGGTGCTCGCCCAGCGCTGAGCGGCGCGCCCGCGAACGGGAAAGGGGCCCGGCCACCGCAGTCGCGGCGGCCGGGCCCCTTTCCCGTCGGCGGGTCAGCCGCCGGGGAGCACCTTGGCCAGGCCGCCCACCAGCGGCAGGCTGTCCAGCCCGCCGCCCTGGCTGAGCGAGCCGGTCACCGCGGTGGTCGACAGCGGCTTGACGCCCGGCTGGTCCGGCTGCAGCGCCACGCCGTTGGAGAGCGGGTCGGCGGAGGACGCGGCCAGCGGGTCCAGCCGCAGCGTCTTGAGCGGCGCGGCCGCGTAGTCGGTGGCCCCGGTCAGGCCGGCCAGCGCGGGCCCCACCTGGGGCTGCTGGAGGGAGGTCACCGGCACGCTGCTCGCCGTCGGCTCCGCCGCCCAGGCGGCGGCAGGTTGCACGGCCAGCGCGCCGAGGACGAGGAACGCACCGGCGGCGAGACCGCTCGGCAGTGGTACTGCGCCCATGGAGGGTCCGATCTGTGCGGGCACCGCGGTGCCTGACCGCGGTACCTGGGTGAGCGGGGGAGCGGGGATGCCCCTCGACGCGGTCGCGTCGAGGGGCATCCGTCCTGACGGCGGGGGCCGATCAGCAGTTGGGCTCGTTGACGCAGGTGTTGCCGAAGGCCGGGTTCAGCGCGCCGATGACGTTGACGCTGTCGCCACAGACGTTGACCGGGACGTGGACCGGGACCTGGATCAGGTTGCCGGACAGCACGCCGGGGGAGTGCGCGGCCGCACCGGTGGCGGCGCTGTCGGCGGAGGCCGCTCCGGCGCCGGCCATGACGGTGCCGAAGACCGCGAGGGAGAGGACAGCGGCCTTCTTGATGTTCTGCATGGGGGGCTCCTAGTCACGCGAGTTGCAGACGGTGCGCATGCGCGCACCGGACGGGCTTGGTCAGCTGTTGCTGCAGGTGTTGCCGAAGGCCGGGTTCAGCAGCGCGATCACGTTGACGGTGTTGCCGCAGATGTTCACCGGGACGTGGACCGGAACCTGGATCAGGTTGCCGGAAAGGAAGCCGGGGGAGCCGGCGGCGGTGCCGATCGCACCCGCGTCGGCGACGGCGGAACCCGCACCGGTCAGGGCGAGGCCGGCCGCGACGGCGGAGAGAACCAGGGCCTGCTTCATCTTGCGCATGGAGGATCCTTTGTTTTCCGTCCGTCCCCTACGGATCGGACACTGTGCGAACGAAGGCAGGGGGTCCGGGGATACGCGCGGCCGGGAACATCCACTCGTGTAGCCGAGTATTACCGCATTCAGGTGAATTCTGTGTTCGACCCGAATCCGACAGCCCGGCAGGGGCGTTGAGCGGCATGTGCCTTCCTGTCGGGCACAGTCGTTTCGGACAAAATTATGGAGTAGTAATGAACAACGTCGTCAAGGGTGCCCTTGTCACCATCGCCGCGGCCGGTGTCATCACGGGCGGTGCCGGCGCTGCCTTCGCCAGCTCGCAGTCCGCGGGTGACGCGGTCGCCTCCCCCGGTGTCGCCTCCGGCAACAACGGCCAGGTCCCGGTTCACGTCCCGGTCAACGTCTCGGGCATCAGCGCCAATGTGATCGGCGCCCTGAACCCGGCCTTCGGCAACTCGGCCGCCAACGCCGGCTGACCTTGGGTACTTCCTGAAGCGGGCGGCAGACCATCCTTCCGGTGGTCGGCCGCTCTTCTCTGTCCCGGT